>CAZRVW010000026.1:0-20331 GCA_964603645.1 uncultured Novosphingobium sp.
AGACGATCGATTACACGATCGAGCGCTTCATTCCCGCGCTCGACCCCGACCTGTTGATCGTCGAGGTTGCCGGCAACAACAAGGTCGCGGCGACCGGCAAATATTACCGCAACCGCTACCTGTTCCTAGTGCAATGCCGGGACGGAAGGATCGCGCACATTCTCGAATATTCGAACCCGCAGGTGTTTCGCGAAGCGCACGCGGAGGCCTGAAGAAGCGGCGCGATGCAGATCACTCCGCTTTCTCCCGCCCTCGGCGCCCTGATCGAACATTTTGATCCGGGCGATTGCAGTGAGAGCGACTGGGAATGTCTGCGCAAAGCCTTGTTCGAAACACACCATCTCCTGCTGCTGCGCGGCCTTGCGCTGAGCGACGAGGAGCACGTCGAATTCTGTTCGCACTTCGGCCCGCTCGGCATGGTCGGCAACAATAACACCAAGCGCTTCTCCTACATCTCGAACGTTCGCCCCGACGGCATTCTCGGCTCGATCGAGGCATCGTGGCATTTCGATTATGCGTTCACGGAGAGCCCGCTGGAGGCGATTTCGCTGTTCGGCAGTGACGTCCGGGAAACCGGCGCGCCAACCCTGTTCGCCAATGCCAAGCGCGCCGCGGCACATCTTCCCGACGATCTGGCGGCGCGGCTGAAAGGTCTTCGACTGCGGAACGCCGTCGACGTGGCCGCGCCTGAAAAGGAGGCAGGCGTGCGAGTCAGGATGAAGCGGCTCGACGAGACCTATCCACATCATGTTCGCGAGCTGCTGTGGCCGCACTGGAAAACGGGCGATTTGCTCCTTTCTGTCAACGAGCAGCAATCGGATGCGGTAATCGGCCTGCCGGAAGCTGAAGGCGTAGCCCTGCTCGAGGACCTCTTCACTCGCCTCTACCGGCCGGAACATATCTACGCCCACCACTGGCAACCCAATGACCTGATTATCTGGGACAACCACGCGCTGCACCATTCCCGGCCCGAGGTCGGAGAGTCGAAACCGCGTACGTTGCGGCGCGTGTCCATCGGCAAGAGCCCGGACCTGTCGATTTACGATCGCAGCCGCACCGGCGGCTGATCGTCTAGACGAACGAAACCCGACCGCCCGCATGGCGCGTAAGCCGGCCCGCCAGTTCCAGTTCGAGCAAGGCCAGTTGCACCGCCGAGGCGCTTTGTCCCGACTGGCGGATCAGTTCATCCACCGCGACTGGGGCATTGCCCAGCAGCGCCGAAATATCGGCCGGTTCCTGCGCCGCTGATTCGGGATCAGGTTCGAACATCTCCGAAGGTTCGCGCAGACGCGTTTGCGCCTGGCCATCGAAGCCGGACAGCAGTTCGATCACGTCTTCCGGCGACTGCACCAGCGTCGCTCCGTCGCGGATTAGCTGGTTGCAGCCGTGGTTGCGTGGATCGAGCGGCGAACCAGGTATCGCCATGACCTCGCGCCCCGCCTCGCCCGCCAGCCTTGCAGTGATCAGCGAACCGCTTTTCGGCGCGGCTTCGACAACCAGAGTGCCCACGGCCATTCCAGCAATGATTCGATTGTGCGAAGGGAAATGCCGCGCCAGCGGTTCAGTCCGCGGCGGCTGTTCTGCAAGCAGCAGACCTTCATTCGCGATCTGCTCCTGCAATTCGCCGTGCTCAGGCGGATAGGCAATGTCGATGCCCGAAGCGATGACGCCCACCGTGGCAGGAACCGCCCCGCGATGCGCCGCGCCATCGATCCCGCGCGCCAGCCCTGAGATCACCACGAAGCCCGCCTCCGCCAGCGCGGCGGCAAAATCGCGCGCCAGCTTGACCGCCGCCGCAGAGGCATTGCGAGCGCCCACCATCGCCAAGCTTGGCCGCGCGGCAAGGGCGCTGTCGCCGCGCGCAGTCAGGATCGGCGGCGAACCCTCAACCTCGCGCAGCAGCGGCGGATAGTCGGGCGAATCGTGAAACAGGTAGCGCGAACCAGCCTTTCGCACCGCCGCGATCTCGCTTTCGATCTGCCCAATTTCAGCGGCGCGATAGGCTCGCGCGCCGCGTCGAGCGAGATTGGGCAAGGCATCGAGCGCCGCCCCCGCCGAGCCGGACCTGCGCAGCAACTGCGTGCAGGTGACCGGTCCGACATTGGGCGAGCGCAGCAGGCGAATGCGGGCAAAGGCCTCGTCCTGCGCCAGTTCGTTCACGACTTGCTGCCGACTTTCGGTTCGGCGCCGTCCCTGAGGCGGGCGATATTGGCCCGGTGCAGCACTAGGACAGCCACGGCTATCGCTGTCAGCGCCTTGATATGCCAGAGATAACCCAATGCCCATGCAGCGATCGGCGCAGCAATGGCCGCGCTCATTCCCGCTAGCGAGGAAATCCGCGTTACGGCCAACATGATGAGCCACACTGCGGCGTAGATCGCGCCAATCGGCCATGCGAGACCGAAGCAGATACCGGCGGTCGTCGCCACACCCTTGCCTCCGCGAAAGGCCAGCCACACCGGGAAACAATGCCCGGCGAACACACCGATCGCCGCCTGTTCGGTCAGCGCCTCGCCCCACAGCGTGCGGGCCAGGAGCACGGCAGCCAGTCCCTTGGCGAGATCGAGCAGCAGGGTCGCCGCTGCCAGCCCCTTGCGCCCGGTGCGTAGCACGTTTGTCGCCCCGATATTGCCCGATCCGATCGTGCGCAGGTCGCCCGCGCCGAACAGGCGCGTCAGGATCAGGCCGAAGGGCACCGATCCGATCACGTATCCCATCGCGAGCGCGAACAACCATTCCATGACACCGCCTTAGCCGCTTGGCGCGCATTCACGAAGCCTGCTTGTTCTCATTGCGTCGGATTCGGTATAAAAACCCGCAAAGCCATGAGGATGCCACCGACTTGAGCGAGAACCCGCCCGATCCCGAGGCACCTGTCCTGTTGTTCGATTCGGGCGTCGGCGGACTGACCGTGCTTGCAGAATTGCGCACGCTGCTGCCGGAGGCACCGGTGATCTATGCTGCGGACAATGCCGGCCTGCCCTACGGCGACAAGACCGAGGCGCAGATCGCCGCCCGCGTCGCGGGATTGCTCGGCCGGATGACCGAACGCTTCAAACCGCGCCTTGCCTGCATTGCCTGTAACACAGCTTCGACGATTGCGCTGGACGCAGTGCGCGAAGTTCTCGAAATCCCGATTGTCGGTACGGTACCGGCTATCAAACCGGCGGCCGCGATGACGAAGACCGGCGTAATCGGCCTGCTCGGGACCGAAGCAACGATCCGGCAGGGCTATGTCGACCGGCTCGAAGCGCGGTTCGCATCCGACAAGACCCTGCTGCGCCTGGCCGCGCCGCAGCTCGTTACTGCGGCCGAGGCGCTGTTGAAGGGCGAACCGGTGGATGCCGATGCGATCGCCAGCGCAGTCAACGGGTTGCGTGCCATGCCGCAGGGAGACGCAATCGACACGGTCGTGCTCGCCTGCACCCACTTTCCGTTGCTCGAAGCCGAGCTGGCCGCTGAATTTGGCCCGCACGTGCAATTCGTTCACGGCGCGCAGGGCATCGCCCGGCGGATCGCCTCACTTATCGAAGGCCAGCAATGTCGCCGCAAACAGGAAGATCTTGCGCTGTTTACCGGCGACAACGGTTCGGTCGAGGCCTATCGCCTTGGGCTGGCGACACATGGCCTCACACGGATCGAGACATTCTGACCATGAGCAGGCTCAACGCGACAATCCTCATCGCTCTGCTGCTAATAGGAATTCCCTATTACTGGCTCATGCTCGACAATAGCGCTCCCTAGGCAGAGCCAAAGCCGATCAACATTGCGCAATTGCGCGGCCTGGCCGCTGCGCCCGATCAGAGGCTGCCGCAACGTATCCGCTTCGAACATGTCGCGGTGCAATCGGTTACTGGAAACCGCGTTGCAGCCGGCATCGGGCTGCGCTCGACCGAGCTCTACACGCTTTCCTATATGATCGAATACGCCGACGAACCGCCGGTGCTGATCGGGAGCGGCATTACAAGGGAAGACGCCAAAAAGTTCGGGCACGCAAAATTCTTTCCCAGAGCGCAGGCTCGCGTCACCAAGGCATTGTCGCAGGCGCGAATGCTTCTGCCCCTGGCGGTAACGCCCGAGCAGCTTGGCGGACTGCGGAAATTGGGCGAACGTCAGCAAGCACGGGTGCTTGACGCGCATCTAGCGCAGCAACAGCAAGCCGACAGCAAGCTAGTTCCGTACCGGGTGGCGCCCGGCGTAGTCGTCATTCCCGCGCCCAAATTCGAGGCCGGTGCACGCATGGTCTATGTCAAGCTCGAGAGCGGACGCGAATACATTTTCGCTGGGAGTGTCGCGAGGCTCAACAAGGCCTGGTCGGAAATGCGACTGCCTGCCCGATTCGTTACCGATCTGGGACGCAAGGAAAACCGTCGCGCGATCCATTCATGGCTGCTCACACTGCGGACGCTCAAGCGCGAGGCGCCAGACCTGATCATCGTTTCGGGAAACAGGATACCAAAGGGTGGTGGGCTACTGCATTATTTCGACGAGAGCGCGAACATAGTGAGATGATCGCTAAGCTCACGTCACTCTGGCATTTTCCACGGGATTGGGCTAACCCGCCCAGCGATGCGCCGCCAGCGCGGCCAAAGCAGGACCGTCATACGTGAATTACGACCAGATTTTCGACCAGGCGATCGAGCGGCTCCATTCCGAAGGCCGCTATCGGGTGTTTATCGATATCCTGCGCAACAAGGGCATGTTCCCCAATGCGCGGTGCTTTGCCGGCCACAACGGACCGAAACCGATCACGGTGTGGTGCTCGAACGACTATCTGGCCATGGGCCAGCATCCCGCCGTGATCGAAGCGATGGAAGATGCACTGCACGATGTCGGCGCCGGATCTGGCGGTACGCGCAATATCGGCGGCAACACCCATTATCACGTCGAACTGGAGAATGAGCTGGCAGACTTGCACGGCAAGCAAGGGGCGCTGCTGTTCACTTCGGGCTATGTTTCCAACGACGCGACGCTATCCACGCTCGCCAAGCTGCTGCCGGGCTGCATCATCTTTTCCGACGAGCTCAACCACGCCAGCATGATCGCGGGCATTCGCAATTCGGGCTGCGAAAAACAGGTCTGGCGCCACAACGATCTGGCCCATCTTGAGGAACTGCTCGAGGCAGCCGATCGCGAGGCGCCCAAGCTGATCGCATTCGAAAGCGTCTATTCGATGGACGGCGACGTCGCCCCGATCCACGCGATCTGCGACCTGGCGGACAAGTACAACGCGCTCACCTACATCGACGAAGTCCATGCCGTGGGCATGTACGGACCGCGCGGCGGCGGCATTTCCGACCGCGACGACGCCAAGGAGCGCATCACGATTATTGAGGGCACCCTGGGCAAAGCCTTCGGCGTGATGGGCGGCTACATCGCCGCCGATACGCGGATTATTGACTGTATCCGCTCTTATGCGCCAGGCTTCATTTTCACGACGAGCTTGTCGCCGGTGCTGATCGCGGGCGCTCTGGCTTCGGTGAAGCACCTCAAGGCTTCCAGCGTAGAGCGCGAGGGCCAGCAGGCCGCCGCTGCGAACCTGAAGGTGATGTTGCGCGAGGCTGGGCTGCCAGTGATGGATTCGGTCACGCACATCGTGCCGCTGGTGGTCGGCGATCCGGTCAGGGCCAAGAAGATCAGCGATATCCTTCTTGCCGAATATGGCATCTATGTGCAGCCGATCAATTACCCCACCGTGCCACGCGGCACCGAACGCCTGCGCTTTACCCCCGGCCCTTCGCACACCGAGGAGATGATGCGCGAACTTGCCGAAGCGCTGGTCGAGATCTGGGAACGACTGGAGATGCGCAAGGCGGCTTAGGCCAGTTCGCCCTCCCTGACCGAAAGCGCCCATGCACTGAGCAAGGCCCTTATCCCGCCGCCGCCTTCTTTTTCTTCCTGCGGTTGCGCTGCACCATGTTGAGCAGTTCCACCCCGACCGAGAAGCCCATCGCGACATAGATGTAGCCCTTCGGCACATGGAAGCCGAAGCCGTCGGCGATCAGCACCAGGCCGATCATCACAAGGAACGCCAGTGCCAGCATGACCAGCGTCGGGTTTTGCTCAATGAATCTCGCGAGCGGATCGGCGGCCACCAGCATAACGCCTACGGTTATCACCACCGCTGTCACCATGATCGGGATGTGATCGGTCATGCCAACGGCGGTGAGGATCGAATCGATCGAGAAAACCATGTCGATCGCGATGATCTGGGCGATGACGCCCCCGAATGTCGCCGTAGCGGCCGCTGCCATGTCAGGCGTCTTGTCGAGAAGTTGGCCGCTGTCTTCCGGCTCCATCGAGTGATGGATCTCCTTGGTCGCTTTCCACAGCAGGAACAGTCCGCCAGCCAGAAGGATCAGGTCGCGCCCGGAAAAAGCCGTTTCGAAAGTTGGTTTACCGTAATCGTTCGCTGCGCCTTGCAACCCAAGATCGAAAAGCGGCGTCTGCAAGGTGACAATCCAGCCGATCAGCATCAGCAAACCAATGCGCATGACCAGCGCCAGCAACAGCCCGATCCGCCGCACCTTCGCCTGCTGGTGCTCAGGAAGCTTGTTGGACAGGATCGCAATGAAAATCAGGTTGTCGACGCCGAGGATCACCTCGAGCGCAATCAGCGTGAGCAGGGCCAGCCATGCGGCCGGGTCGGACAAGAGTGCGAGAATTTCCATGTTCTGCAGCTTGGCGGAAAGACTGTCGGATCACAAGCGGCGCCGCGCGACAGTCTGGCACGAACTCACAACATTGGCGCGCGGGACCGAGCGCCGGCGCTTCACCCAAGCCTGTCCCACGTGGGGAAATGATGCGCGAACTGACTGAAGCGCTCGTGGAAATCCATGATAAGACTGAAATGCGAACGGCAGGCCGGAGCAGATCGCATCCCTAGCGAGGCATCGGAATCATCAGTGTGTCCACAAGGGCGCTCGACAGCAGGGCATTGGCTTGACTGCCAAGCGTCGCGTGTCGCAACCCGCTTGATCCGGTCGTGCCGAGAGCGAGCAGGTCGGGCGTTTCCTTCACCACCGCTTCGTAAACGCATTCCTGGACATCGCCATAAACTATTCGGGCGTTCATCCTGCCAGCAGGGATATCGGCAAGGTCCGGGTCTGCGAGGAAGGCATCCATCTGTTCCTGCGTGTGTTTTCGCATTTCCTCACGCGTTTCCTCGCCCGATTGCCATCCCTCGAACGGCACGTGATAAGCATTGAGAATCTCCAGTTGCGCATCGGGAAACAGCCGCGCCGCCGCGATCACCGCCTGCTTCGACGCTTCCGAGAAATCGAACGCGACCAGCACCCTGCGATAGGGCGCGTGGGGCCGCTCCTTCACCACGAGAACGGGCATGGTGGTGTGACGCACGATGTAGTCGACGGCGGTGCCGAGGAAATAGTCGCGCAGTTCGTTGAAGCTAGCGACACCGGCGACGAGCAAGGCAGCGTCCCGCTCCTTCGCCGTGTTAGCAATGACCTTGGGCGCGGAACCGCTCGGCAGGGCAATGTCGATTGTCGCCCGCGGATCCGGCAGAACCTGCCGCACCAGCCGTTCTACTCACGCGCGCTCCTCGCCCTCGCTGCGGTCGGAGGGTAAGACGTGAACCACGACCACCGGCTTGCCTGTCTCGCTCCCCAACATCAGACCCCGATCGATGGCTCGATCGCTCCGGGCTTGAAGGTCAGTGGCGACCACAATGGGCTTGTCTGTCATGGCGAATCTCCTCGTCCCAACCTTGGGAAAAGAGACCATGCCGTCAACCTCCGATCGGCCCTAACGCAGGCTCACCACATTGTCCGAGGCCGGGCGCTGGCGGCTGCCGTCATAAAGGCTCGCCATGGGCTCGTCTGCCACGTCATAGACTTCGCCCTGGCCGAACCCGTTGAATGCGGTGCGCATCGCCGCGCCGTAAGCCCCGAGCATGCCGATCTCGATGTGATCGCCCGCAGCAATGTCTGCGGGCAGCATGAACGGGCCTTGCATGTAGTCGGCATCGTCGCAGGTCGGCCCGTAGAACGAGAAGGCCGCTGCTTCCTCTGCCCGGTCGTCGTTGAGACACCGCACCGGAAACCGCCACGCGACATGGGCCGCGTCGTAGAGAGCGCCATAGGCGCCGTCGTTGATATACAGCTCGTCGCCGCGCCGCTTCTCGACCCTGACGATCAGCGAATTGTATTCGGCGCACAGCGCCCGGCCCGGCTCGCACCACAATTCAGCGTTGTAGGCGATGGGCAGAGCGTAGAAGTGCTTGTGGATGATGCCGAAATAATCCTCCAGCGGCGGCGGCTCCATGCCCGGATAAACCGAAGGGAACCCCCCGCCGACATCGACCATGTCGATGACGACGCCGGCCTCGGCGATGGCAGCACGAACGCGGTCGAGCGCCTGAACATAGGCAAACGGGCTCATCGCCTGGCTGCCGACGTGGAAGCAAAGGCCCAGCCAGTCGGCGACTTGCCTGCTCGCCTGCAACAGCGCGCCTGCTTCGGTAAGATCGCACCCAAACTTCGAGGCAAGGCTCAGTTCGGCATATTCCGATGAAACGCGCAGCCGCACGCACAGGCGCAGGTCCGGCGCGTGATCGGTCGCCTCGACGATCTTTGCCAGTTCCTCATGGGTATCGAGGCTGAAGGTCTTCACCCTATGTTCGAAATAAGCTTCACGGATCGCCCGCGCGGTCTTCACCGGGTGCATGAAGCACAGCGTCGCATCGGGAAGAGTCGCGCGCGTCAGACGCACTTCGGCAATCGAGGCGACGTCGAAATGGGTCACGCCCGAATCCCACAGGACCTTGAGCAGGTCCGGCGAAGGATTGGCCTTTACCGCATAGAGCGACTTGCCCGGAAACTTCTCGACAAAGAAGCGGGCGGCGCGCGCGGCGGCGTGCGGGCGGTTGAGGATGACAGGTTCGTCCGGCGCGAGAGCGCGAACTACAGCCGAGGCGTCAAGGTGATGGTGCAACTCAAGGGACCCCCAACGGTAATGTTCAACACGAAAGCTGCCTTGCGGTTGGAAGTCCCCATGGGGCAGCGAGGGGCGGATATAATCTTGCGCGGATGAATCGCAAGTGAAAACCGGTGGCTAGCACGAATTTGTCGCGCAGCCGCTCATGGTTCACCACAGGCAGGCGAAGCGGACGAAATAGCCGCTGGAAATCCCGAGTTTCATGCACCTTGCTCCCGCTTCGACAGGGCCGTTGCCGTTACAACGCGGAGTCTAGCAAAAGGTGCCGTGAAAAGCACGGGTGCGTGCGCAATGCGGGACGATCAGCTCTGGAATTGGACCTGCGGGACCTGGTCGACCACGCCCTTCTCGCTGGGATCGAGGCGGTGGAAATCCTCATGCCGGAAGCCGCGCGCCGGCGAACAGCACTGCCGGAAAGGCTTCGATCGCGGTGTTGAACCGCGCCACAGCGGCATTGAGGGCGCGGCGTGCCGCAGCCAGCTTATCTTCCAGGTCCGCCAGTTCGGCCTGAAGCGTCTGGAAATTCGCGCTCGCCTTTAGATCTGGATAGGCCTCGCCAAGCGCCAGCAGCCGGTCGAGTGAGAGTTTCAGCTTCGCCTCGTTCTCGGAAGAGGAATTGGCCGCGGCAGTATTGCGCGCTTCAACCACGGCATCGAGCGTCTCGCGCTCATGCGTCGCATAGCCTTTCACGGTCGTGACGAGATTGGGAACAAGATCGTGGCGCTGGCGCAATTGCGCATCGATATCGGCCACGCCCTGACGGCAGTTCTGACGCAACGCCACCAGTCGGTTGTAAATGCCGATAATGATGATCGCGAGGACCACCAGCACCGCAAGAATGATCAAAGCTGTCATGGCGTTAACCCAATCCTTTCCACCAATCTGCACTATAGGGCCAAAATGTTAAGGGTTTTGAAAGGCACATGATTCTTCGGCCGGATATCGATGCGCTGTTGGCAGGACCGCTGGGCCAATGGCTCGGCGAGCAGGCAACAGTGCGCGCGGAAGCTCGCGAGCTGGCGAAGGCGCGCTGGTGGAAGGCGGTGATGATCGGTGCTCCGCTGGTGCTGTTTCTGTGGGTCCTTGTGCCGCAATGGGTCCAGCTCAACATGTTCGCGACCTTTGCCGTGGCAGGACTTGGCTTTGCCTGGGGCAATGCCCCGCGCGCTCGCGCCATCAAAACGGTAAAAGGCGGGATCAACGAAGCAATCTCCCGCGCACTCGGACTCGAATATGCCATCGACGTCGAGCCGGGGCGGGCCTTCGACCTTGGTTGCACCTACCGGCTGCTGCCTTCGCACGACCGCTCACGCTTCGAGGATTGCTGGAGCGGCGAGATTGGCAAAAGGCATTTCCAGCTGCACGAAGCCTGGCTTCAGGAGCGGCGCAATTCGGGCAAGAACACGCGCTACGTCACCGTGTTCCGCGGCTCGATCATCACCATCGATTTCACACGCGATTTTCACGGCACGACACTGGTCGAGCGCGCCTCTCGCCATCGCTCGCTATTCGGCGGGCGCAAAGACAGCGTGAAACTGGATGGCAAGCAGCTCGACTATGTCGACATGGTCCATCCCGGTTTCGGCGATCAGTTCTGTATCTATTCGAACGATCAGGTGGAAGCGCGCTACCTCGTCCATCCAGAATATGTCGAGCGGCTGATGGCCGTGCAGAAAGCCTTTGCGGGCAAGGACATCCGCGCGATTTTCGATCGCGGAGAGCTGGTGATCGTCGTGGAGACCGAGAACCTGTTCGAAAGCGGTTCGATCGTGGCGCGCGAGGACCGCAGCCGGATCGAGCGCACGGTCGAGCAGTTCGCCTCGCTGGCTGATCTGGCGCAGACGCTCAACGAGCGGGAACGTTAGCGCGAAATCGCTGGCACTGACGGGCCACCCCGCTGGGGCCAACCTCGCTGGAGGCTCGGTAGGCATCACTCCCCTCCCGCTTGCGGGAGCGGTTGGGGGTGGGCATGGCGTTAGCTCAGCCTGTCGCGGAAATCCTCGTAATCGAAGCGCTTCACGCATTCCAGCGCATCGGTTTCGCTGTCCCACAGCCAGATCGAGGGCAAGGGTACGCCGTTGAAGGTCGTGGTCTTGACCATCGAGTAATGCGCCTGATCGAGGAAAGCGAAGCGCGCGCCCGGCTCGCAAGGCACCGGCAGGCGATAGTCGCCAATCACGTCGCCGGCCAGGCACGACGGGCCGCCTAGCCGCACCCTGCCACCGGCGATGTCATCATCGCTGGCGTCGGTGAAGTCTTCTCCGGGTTCCTCGCCCAGCATCGCCGGACGATAGGGCGCTTCGAGCACGTCGGGCATGTGGCAGGTCGCCGAAATGTCTGTGATCGCGATCGGCATGCCGTTCCACATCGTGTCGAGCACGGTGCCCACGAGAATTCCGGCATCGAGCGCGACCGCCTCGCCCGGCTCGATATAGACCTCGGCCCCGGTGTCCTCGGCGACATCGGCAAGGAAGCGCACCAGTTCCTCGCGCTGGTAATCGGCGCGGGTGATATGGTGCCCGCCGCCGAAATTGATCCATTTGAACTGGCCGAAATAGGGCTCAAGCACGTCGAACAAGGCATCCCACGTGCGTTCTAGCGGGTCGAGGAGCTGCTCGCACAGGGTGTGAATATGGAAGCCGTCGACCAAGGCAACATGCTCCTCGGTCAACTGATCGACCGGGAAGCCGAGCCGCGAGTGCGGCGCACAGGGGTCGTAGCGCGGCACCTCGCCTTCGGCGTGGAGTGGATTGAGCCTCAAGCCAATGTCGAAATCGCCCCCGGTATGGCGCGCCTGTTCGAGGATCGCCGAAGCGCGCTCGATCTGGGCTGGCGAATTAAAGATCACGTGATCGGAGAGGCGGCAAATCTCCTCAATGTCCTGCGGCTTGTAGGCCGCGCAATAGGTCGCGATCTCGCCGTCGTAGAATTCGCTGGCGAGCCGCGCTTCCCACAGGCCGGACGTGCACACGCCGTCAAGATATTCGCCGATGATCGGCGCGACCGACCACATCGAGAAGGCCTTGAGGGCAGCGAGCACCTTGGCGCCTGAGGCTTCGCCGATCACCGCTAGAATCCGGCAGTTTTCGCGCAATTTTGCGGCGTCGACGACGAAAGCAGGGCTATCGACGCGGCTAAGATCGAATTGGGCGAAAGCCCCCGGATCGCCGGCGCGGGTTTCCATCAGGCGTATTCCTCCAGCGCGGCAGTCAGCGACTCCTTGGCACTGTCGTTGAAGCAGGCAAGAACGATCCGGTCGAAGGCCTTCGGGTAGGCGCGTACCTGCTCAACAATGGCCCGCACCGCGACCTTGGCGGCGTGGTCAGGCGGGTAGCCGTAGACCCCGGTAGAGATCGCGGGAAAGCCGACGGTCCGCGCACCGATCTCCCGCGCCCGCGTCATCGAATTGCGGTAAGCCTTGGCAAGCAGCAGCGGTTCGTTGCGCCATCCGCCTTTCCAGACCGGGCCAACAGTGTGGATCACGTGCGTCGCGGGCAGGTCGTAACCCTTGGTGACCTTGGCCTCGCCGGTCGGGCAACCGCCCAGCGTCCGGCATTCGTCGAGCAGGCCGCGCCCCGCCGCGCGATGGATCGCGCCGTCTACCCCGCCCCCGCCCAGCAAGGTTTCGTTCGCGGCATTGACGATCGCATCGACGCTTAGCGACGTGATGTCGGCTTCGATGGCCTCGATGGTGGTGGAGCCGATCTGCATCGAGTCAGAAATCCACCGGGCCGGGCAATTCCTCGACCGTCCACGGCAGGCCGTGCTTGTTCAGCATCGCCATGAACGGATCGGGGTCCATCTCTTCCATGTTGAACACGCCCTCGCCCTTCCACTGGCCGGTCAGCATCATGGCCGCGCCGATCATGGCAGGCACGCCCGTTGTATAAGAAACCGCCTGGTTGCCGGTTTCCTCATAGGCGGCCTCGTGGTCGCAGATGTTCTTGATGTAGAATGTCTTTTCACCTGATCCATCGAGCGCCTCGCCGGTCGCGATGTCGCCGATATTGGTCTTGCCCTTGGTGGTCGGACCAAGGCTCGCCGGTTCGGGCAGCACGGCCTTGAGGAACTGCAGCGGCACAATCTCCACTCCGTTGTAGGTCACCGGGTCGATCCGCGTCATGCCCACGTTCTGCAGAACGGTGAGGTGCGTGATATAGGCATCGCCGAAGGTCATCCAGAAGCGCGCGCGCTCCATTTCGGGAATGAACTTCGCGAGGCTTTCCAGCTCCTCGTGATACATCATGTACATGTTCTTCGGGCCTAAGCCCTCGAATTCGAACTCCACCTTCTTCGCCATTGCCGGGCTCTCGACAAACTGCCCGTTCTCCCAGTGCCGCGCGGGGGCGGTCACTTCGCGGATGTTGATCTCGGGATTGAAATTGGTGGCAAAGGCCTGCCCGTGATCGCCACCATTGCAATCGAGGATATCAAGCTGCCGGATCGTCTTCAGCTTGTGCTTCTTCAGCCACATCGCGAAAACGCTGGTCACGCCCGGATCGAAGCCTGAACCGAGCAGCGCCATCGATCCGGCCTGCTTGAACCGGTCGTGGTATTCCCACTGCCACTTGTATTCGAACCGCGCCTCGTCCTTGGGCTCGTAATTGGCGGTATCGAGATAGTCGACGCCGGCAGCAAGGCACGCGTCCATGATCGTCAGGTCCTGGTAGGGCAGTGCGAGATTAACCACGAGCTTGGGCCCGATCTGCCTGATCAGCGCGGTCAGCGCGGGCACATCCTCTGCATCGATCGGGTAGGTCTGCACGCTCTGCCCGGTGCGCGCCTTAACGCTCTCGGCAATCGCATCGCACTTCGCCACGGTCCGGCTGGCGAGATGGATCTCTGAAAAAATTGCCGGGTTCATCGCCATCTTGTGCACCGCGACCGAGCCGACCCCGCCCGCACCGATAACCAGAACCTTGCTCACCTGTCATTCTCCGCCTGCAATCGAGGACCTCTCATATAGGGCACCACGTGACGGACGAAAGACCATTGCCGCTTTGACAGGCGCGCGGATCGGGGGCAGGCTCCGATTCGGAGGAAACGAGGGGGAATTCGCGACATGAAGGAATTGCTGCTGCCCGCCGCCGTGCTCGTGGTCTGGACCATGATCATGGCGTTCTGGATGCTGTCCGACCGCATGAAAATGTTCAAGCGGCACAATATCGATCTCAACGACCATCCCGGCGCGAGAGGCGTCGATCTCGCCAAGATGGTCGGTCCGAAGGAGGACTGGCCGGCGCACAATTATGTCCATCTGCTCGAACAGCCGACGATCTTCTATGCGTCGATTGTCATTCTCGCGCTGAGCGCATTCTCGCCGCTCGATGTGGCGCTCGCATGGGCCTATGTCATCATCAGGATTATCCACTCGATATTCCAGGCGACCGTCAACAAGGTGCCGGTGCGTGGCATGATCTTCGGCATTTCCAGCATCGTAATGCTGGTTCTGGCAGTGCGCGCTTTGCTCGCCGTGCTGTCTTTGCCAACCGTCTGACGGAAAGGAACCTTCGACATGATCGGAATGGGCATTCTCCAACCTGTCGTGGCGCTTGCGGTCTGGACCATGGTCATGTGGTTCTGGCTCTATGGCACGCGCATTCCCGCGCTGAGCTCGGCCAAAGTCAATCCCGACGATCTGGTCCACGATCCCAGCAAGGGGCTCGATTCGATCCTACCCCCGCAGGTCCAGTGGAAAGCGCACAATTACAACCACCTGCATGAGGCACCGACGGTGTTCTACGCGGTGGCGATCGTGCTCGCGATCATCGGACAGGGGGACGGGTTCAACGCTCAGCTCGGCTGGGCCTATGTCGTATTGCGCGTGATCCACTCGATCATTCAGGCAACGATCAACAAGGTGCAGCTGCGCTTCATGGTCTTCGCGCTGTCGAGTCTGGTGCTGATGGTACTGGTCGCGCGGACGGCGATGGTGATGTTCTAACCTGTCGGATCCGGGGCAAGCTGGACGATCATCTTGCCCTTGTTCCGCCCGTCGAGCAGGCGGGCAAGCGCGACCGGTGCATTTTCGAACCCGTCGATCACCTCGATGCGGTATTTCATTTTCCCGGATGCGATAAGCGCCTTCATTTCTGCCTGAAAGTCATCGAACTGGTCCTCGTAGTGGTCGTAAACCACGAAGCCCTCGATCCGCAGGCGCTTGCGCAGCACCGGGCGGAGCGAAGCGCCGAACGGCAGCTCGACCGCGTTGTATTCCGACGCCATGCCGCAGATCACGATCCGCCCGAAATCGGCCATGCGGCCGTAGGCGGCGAGCATGACATCGCCGCCGACATTGTCGAAATAGACGTCGATTCCCTCGGGGCAGAGCCGGTCGAGCGCCTCGCCCACATCTTCGGCATTGCGGTCGATGCAGGCATCGAACCCCAGTTCATCGACGACGTAGGCGACCTTGTCGCCGCTAGCGATCCCGATGACGCGCGCACCGTCTGCCTTGGCAAGCTGGCCCGCGATCATGCCGATCGCGCCGCCTGCAGCAGAGACCAGCACCGTCTCGCCTGGTTTGGCATTGCCGATGTTGCGCATCCCGACCCAGGCGACGAAGCCGTGCTGACCCAACAGACCGAGCGCTTCGGAGAGACTGGTTCCGGCGGGCAGCTTTTCCAGCGAATCGCCCGGCACCGTCTGATAGTGCTGCCACCAGCAGCCGCCCTGTACGAGATCGCCCTGCGCAAAGTCCGGGTGGCGCGATTCTACCACCTGCCCGACCAGACCGCCCATGTAGCCACGCGATGGCGGCGGCACGCCTGCAATCATCAGGTCGCCGACTTGCTGCGTTCCACCAAGCGGAACGGGCGCGCCCTCGGGGCCGGGGAGCTTGCGGCGCATCGAAGGGTCGAGCGACATGTAGACCGCGCGAAACAGCACGTCGCCCTCGCCCGGCACCGGCATCGGCTCATCGACCAGCTCGAAATCGTCACGGGTTGGCAGTCCGTCCGGCGCGCGCGCGATCCTCACCGATGGATTGGATTGTGTCATTTTCTAATTACCTCTCGCGAACAGGCTGGCCAATTCGACATGGGTCGACCAGCGAAACTGTCCGACCGGACGCAGCTCTTCAAGCCGGTATCCGCCTGCAACCAGTGTCGCAGCGTCGCGCGCCCAGCTTGAGGGGTTGCAACTGATGTAGACGACGCGCGGCACTTGTGAGTCGGCAATCTGGCGAACCTGCTCCTTGGCTCCGGCGCGCGGCGGATCGAGCACCACACCGGCAAACCGATTCAGCTCGTCTGGGCGGAGCGGATTTCGAAACAGGTCGCGGTGCAGGCTGTGGACGGGCAGTTGCGCCCTGCCCGCTGCCGTCTTGCCGGCTAGCGAGGCACGCTGGTCCGCCTCGGCTGCGAGCACCTTTGCACCCTGCCCAGCAAGCGCGAGAGCAAATGTACCAAGGCCGGAAAACAGGTCAGCGACAGCGCCGCAACCCGCCAGCCATTCGCTTGCTGCGCTGCCTAGCACAGATTCGCCATCCGAAGTCGCCTGCAGGAATGCGCCCGGTGGCAGAGAAACCGGAACGCCGCCCAGAGTGACCGTGACCGGCTCCGGCTCCCACATCGATTCGGCGCCAAAGCCCTGATCGACTGTCAGCCGCGCTACTCCGCTGGTTTGAGCGAATTCGATCAACGATTCAGTAGCTTGAAGACCTTCTACAGAAAGACCCTTGATACCCAGATCGACACCCTGATCGGCCAGCGTCAGGTCAATATCGGCAGCCAATCGCTTGCCTGCTTGTCGCGCCAGCATATTGCGCAGAGGCTCAACGAGCGCGAACAGTTCGGGCCGCAGGACATGGCATTCGGCCAGGTCGACAATGCGGTGCGATCGCTCTTCGCGAAAGCCGATAACGATCCGCCCGACCGCACGCATGGCGTGCAACGTGGCGCGGCGGCGACTCCGGGGCGGTGAAAGATGCGCAGGCGTGACCAGTCGTGGCTCAAGCCCCTGTCCCATCGCGGCATTGAGCACTCGCGAACTCACGAACTCCGCCAAGGCCGCCTCGTCGCAATGCTGCAGCTGGCAGCCGCCACATTTCCCGAAGTGCCGGCAGGGCGGATCAACATGGTGAGACCCCGGCTCAAGCGTCCCATCCTCGCGTAGCACATCGCCCGGAGCCGCGCCCGCTACGTGCCGACCGTCTTCGGTGACGCCGTCGCCCTTGGCGGCAATGCGAACAATGTTGGAAGCTCCGCTCACAGACAGGCAGCGAGCGCGTCCGGCACGCGGGAAGCCAGTTCGGAGGCCGAGAACGCTGGCGCGCAGAGCCGCGCCGCCTCGCCATGCAGCCACACGCCCTCGCAGGCGGCCTCGAACGCTGGTACACCCGCCGCAACGCGGCTGGCGATCGCGCCTGCCAGTACGTCGCCCGTCCCTGCCGTGGAAAGCCAGCTGGACGCACGATGCGCGCAGGCCAACCGCCCGTCCGGTCCAGCGATCACCGTGTCCGGCCCCTTTGCGACGATAACCATGCCGCTTGCTTGGGCCAGAGCAGCCGCCCGCTCGACCTTGCTGCCGGAGCCCTCACAATCAAAACTGCGTTCGAGGCTTGCGAGTTCGCCTTCGTGAGGCGTGGCGATGGTCGCGGCCTGCCGCTCCGCCAACAGGCGCGGCCGAAGCAGCACGAGCGCATCGGCATCGAGCACCACCGGCACCGGGTCGGCCAGCGCTATCGTCAGCTTCTCGCGCGCCTTGCCATCGCGTCCGAGCCCAGGCCCGCACAGGATCGCCGTATTGCGATCGTCGGTGAGCACGTCGGTCAGCGCGCCCTCATCGACCACCAGATCGAACGGAGCATTGGGCGGACGCTCGTCGACAAAGAGCTTGACGTAACCCGCACCCGCACCCTGCCCGGCCTCGCAGGCGAGCAGAGCCGCACCCGGCATCTTTCCCGCCACCAAGGCAAGCAATCCGCGCGCATATTTGTGCGCAGCGGCACCGGGCGACGAGACGCGCGGCCGCGTGACCAGTTGTGCAGCAGGTTCGACTGCGTCCACGCCGATCTCGACCAGCCGCAATTCGCCGGAAGTAGCAGATGCAGGCATCAGCACATGGGCGAACTTCCACGCGCCGAGCGCAACCGTGAGGTCGAAGCTCGGCAAGCCCTCGTTGAGAAGCATTCCGCTGTCAGACTGCACGCCGCTGGGCAGGTCGATCGCCACGCAATGGCGATGGCGCGCCGCGAGCCGGTTCATCAGGCCAAGATGATCCTCCGACAGAGGCCGGGTCAGGCCGCTGCCGAACAGGCAATCGACAAACACCTCGCCATGCGAATTTCCATCAGGTCCGAGCACTTCGCCGCCAAAGGCCGCGCGGGCATTTTTTGCGGCGTCGGTTTTCGGTTCAACGGCCGCGACAACCACCGCCTCACCGCCGCGCTCGCGGATCGCCTCGGCAATGACATAGCCGTCACCGCCATTGTTGCCCGGCCCGCACAAAACAGTCACCTTGCCCTGTCCGGCCATGCGCCACACCCAGTCCGCCGCACCCCGCCCCGCGATTTGCATCAGCGCATCGACGGAGCTGCCCGCATCGATCAGCGCCTGTTCGGCGGCCTGCATCTGCTTGACGGTGAGAATCTGGTTACTGGTCATTGGCCGGTTCTATCAGGCTGTTGGGGATCCGGTAGCGATCCTGCCCGATCGTAAGCTCGACCGCGTCGGGCGTCTTGGCGTTGGTTGCCGTTTCGGCACCATCTCGCCAACCGGGCCGATGGCACATGCTAGCGGCTCGCCCGCCACCTCATCGACTTGCGGCGAACAGGCCGACAGGCTCGTCAGCACGCAAGCGACAAGAGCAACGCGCAAGTCGATCATCCCTGCTTAAGCTGACTCACGTCGCGCACCGCGCCGCGCGCGGCGCTGGTGGTCATCGCTGCATAGGCCTGAAGCGCGACAGAGACCGCGCGCGGGCGGGCATGGGCTGGCAGCCAGCCCTTCGCGTCTTGCTCTGCGCGCCGCGACGCCAGTTCATCGTCGCTCACCGCCAGATTGATCGTGCGGTTGGGGATATCGATCTCGATCGTATCGCCGTTCTCGACCAGCCCGATCTCGCCGCCTTCCGCGGCCTCGGGTGAGGCGTGGCCGATCGAAAGCCCCGAAGTGCCGCCTGAGAAGCGCCCGTCGGTCAGCAGGGCGCAAGCCTTTCCCAGCCCCTTCGATTTGAGGTAGCTGGTCGGGTAGAGCATTTCCTGCATACCCGGCCCGCCGCGTGGCCCTTCGTAGCGGATCACGACGACATCGCCTTCGGTCACTTCGCCGCCAAGAATGCCAGCTACAGCCGCATCCTGGCTCTCGTAGACCCGCGCCTTCCCGGTGAATTTGAGAATGGACTCGTCGACGCCAGCGGTCTTCACGATGCAGCCATCGCGCGCGATGTTGCCGTAAAGCACTGCGAGCCCGCCATCCTTGCTGAAGGCGCTTTCGGCGCGGCGGATCACGCCGGTGTCGCGGTCGAGATCGAGCTCGTCCCAGCGCCGGTCCTGACTGAACGCTGTCTGCGTCGGCACCCCGCCCGGTGCAGCCTTGTAGAATTGGTGGACTGCCGGGTTGTTGGTCAGCCGCACGTCCCAGTCGGCCAGTGCGTCGCCCATGGTCGGGCTGTGGACGGTTGGCAGCGCCGTGTGCAGCAGGCTCGCGCGGTCCAGCTCGCCGAGGATCGCCATGATCCCGCCTGCACGGTGGACGTCTTCCATGTGTACGTCGCTCTTGGCCGGAGCGACCTTGGAAAGGCACGGCACCTTCCTGCTGAGGCGATCGATGTCGGCCATGGTGAAATCGACGCCCGCCTCGTGCGCAGCGGCAAGCAGGTGGAGCACCGTATTTGTCGACCCGCCCATCGCGATATCAAGGCTCATCGCGTTTTCGAAGGCCTCGAAGCTCGCGATCTTGCGCGGCAGGACGCTCTCGTCGTCTTCCTCGTAATAGCGCTTCGCCAGCGTCACGACGAGCCGCCCTGCCCGTTCGAACAGGCCCTGCCGGTCGGCATGGGTGGCAAGCTGCGAGCCGTTGCCGGGCAGCGAGAGGCCCAAAGCTTCGGTCAGGCAGTTCATCGAATTGGCGGTAAACATGCCCGAGCACGAGCCGCAGGTCGGGCAGGCCGAGCGCTCGATCGTCGCGACTTCCTCGTCGGTCATCGATTCGTCGGCAGCCGCAACCATGGCGTCGATCAGATCGAGCGCGACTTCCTTGCCCTGGAGCACGACCTTGCCCGCTTCCATCGGGCCGCCGGAAACGAACACGCAGGGAATGTTGATCCTCAGCGCCGCCATCAGCATGCCCGGCGTGATCTTGTCGCAGTTGGAGATGCACACCATCGCATCGGCGCAATGGGCGTTGACCATGTATTCGACGCTGTCGGCGATCA
>CAZRVW010000027.1:0-20241 GCA_964603645.1 uncultured Novosphingobium sp.
CAATCGGCATCGGCACCGTGGTCCACCTGTAAGGAAGAAGGCTGCAGTGCCGACCTGTCAGCGCTTTGGATTGGCCAGCTTTTTCTCGATCGCCTGCCACAGGCGCGCGAAAGCCTGCGAGGCTGCACTTGAGGGCGCAAGCGCGCCGACCGGCTTCTGTCTAACTGCGCCCTGCTCGACCACGCTGGCATAGGGGATGACCGGCCAACCCGGGTTTGCCTCGTGGGCTTCGCGGTGCAGCTTCCGGCGCATATCGACCATCGAAAGGACCGGAAGGATCGGGGGGTGGCCCTTGCCGCCTTCGGACACTTCGCGAACGACCAGATCGAAGGCGCGGGTCGATAGCGGCGAGGGCGGCAAGGGGACGATCACAAGGTCGGCCGCGCGCATGACCTGCGCGGAAATTTCATTGAGCACCGGCGGACAATCGAGGATTATCCGCTGGTATTGCTTGCCCAGCGCCGTTGCGAGTTTGGCCAGACGCTTGCGCTTGCCCAGCGCGACAAGCGTATCATCGAGTGCGCATATCGATTCGTCGGCGGGCAGCAGGTCCAGGTTGTCGTAGCCGGTGCTGCGGATCAGCTTGGCCGGGCTGCGGTCGCGCGAGAACACGGTTTCGGCGGGTTTGGCCTCTTTCGCGTCGATCCCGAACAGGAAACCGGCACCGCCTGCCGCTTCGAGATCCCAGAGCAGGGTATTTCGTCCTGCCCGTGCGGCGCACCATGCGAGGTTTGCCGAGAGCGTTGTCTTTCCGACACCGCCCTTGACGCTGTAAATCGCGATTGTGGCCGAAGCCGATTTGCCCCCTGCGGCGACGCGATTGCCAACGCCCGGGATTTTCGGGAGGGTGCGGACTTTTCTTGCCAACGATCCCGTCAGCCGTCGTAGTCAGCGCCAATCGAGGTATTGCGCGTCGGCGCGGATGCGGTGACGCGAAGGGCCTCCGCCGACTGGCTGAGCGAGCCAATTTCGTCCATGTCGTCGTCGTCCTCGGGAAGGACTCGGCGCAACGAAGTGACGAGCGTTTCTTCCAGCTCTTTCGGCTTTACGGTTTGTTCGGCAATTTCGCGCAGGGCGACCACCGGGTTCTTGTCCCGGTCACGGTCGATCGTGATTTCGGCGCCGCCCGAAATCTCGCGTGCGCGCTGCGCGGCAAGCAGGACGAGATCGAAACGGTTGGGAACCTTGTCGACACAATCTTCGACGGTAACGCGCGCCATGGGCACTCCGTAGGTTTGGGTGTTGCGGGAAAGACCGGTCCCTAAGCGCGAACTCGCCGAAAGTCAAGGAAATCGGCGTGTGGCCCGGCAAAAGGAAAAGGGGCCGGATTGCTCCGACCCCCTCTCGTAACGCCCTCGGTGGAGGCGTAACTCGTAAGCGATTATCCGCGTTCCGGCTCAGGCCCCGGTGGGGGCGAAGCCGGCGCTACGTAAGGCTAGTCTTCCCTGCCGAACTTGACCGTCACTTCGAGGCCGTACTTGCGTGCTTCCTCGTACTGCGTGGTCATCAGGAAGTAGGGATACTGGAACGGGTAGATCGGCTTCCTGGTGTTCAGGATGTTCTTGCCCCACAGAGCGAACTCCCAATCCGCGCCGCCGATGTTCACGTCGCGCAGGGCGATGCGGCCATTGACGAGCTGCTTGCTGGGAATGAACTCGTAGGGAGCGAAGGCCGGGTGATCGATGACCGACTGATGGTCGCCGATGACCCTGGACTTGTTCTGGAACGTCATGTCGGCGCGCAGCATTAAGGTGGCATCGCCGACGATCGGTCCGCTGACGTACTGTCCGTAGACCGAACCGACCCATTTGGGCTGACCGGTCGGTTTGGGATCGTAGCCATCGGCCAGTGCCGGATCGACAGACGTTTTGTACTTGTTCTTGGTGTAACCCAATGTGCCACCGACCATGAATCCGTTGACCGGGGTGACGGTCATATCAAGCTCGATGCCCTTGGCAGAAAGCGTGCCCAGCTCGACAACCGCGATCGGCAGATCCGGACGACGAATGGCCCGGCCGCTCGTCGTGGACTGCGCGTTCTTGTAATCGACCTTGTAGGCAGACAGATTGAAACGCACCCGCCGGTCGAGCAAGTCGAGCTTCATGCCCGCATCCCAGCTCTTGGCATATTCCGGAGAGAACGGAATGTCGGCGTAGATACCGCCGGACAGGAAGCCGGTCGAATACTTGCCATAAAACAGCATGTCGTCGTTGGGCTCGAAGTTGACGCCCACCGAGTAGGTGAACTTGTCCTTATTGAATTCGCCGCTGAATTCCCGGCCCCATTCAATGGTACCGTCGGAACTACGATTGCCGACGAACAGGCCCTGATCGCGGAATATGCCGCTCTTTTCGTCCTTGGTCCAGCGGCCACCGGCGACCACGCCGAACATATCGGACAGCTGGTATTCGATCTGGGCATAGGCGGCATAGCTCTTTTGCGAGCCATCGGCCCGTTGCGCGCCGTTCTGAGTCCCTCCGCCAAGCGAGATCACCGTCGTTGTCGGCGCGAAAGCGATGTTCGGCTGGAAGCCGAGCAGACCGGAGTCCCTCGTTTTCGCTTCAAAATACAACAGACCCGCGGTCAGGTTCAGCCTGTCGGTCGTATAGTTGAGCTGCAATTCGTCGCTAAGCTGGCGGTGACGGCCATAGCTCTGCCCTTCGTAAGGCGCGAAGTAGTATTGACCCGTGCCCGCGATGAATTGCAGACCGGGCAGGAACGTCGGGCCAAGAGCCCCGGCGAGCGCCGCATCTCGCGCAGCTTGGTCGGGCAATGCGGCGAAACTGGCGCCAAGCACCGACAATCCGACGAAATTGGCGTAAGGCGTAACTGCTCCCGGCGTGAATTCTAAGCCGCTCAGGCCTGCGATCGTCGCACCACCGGAGAATACCGCGTTACGGCGATAGCCGAAGGTGTTCTTGAGCGTTACGCTGTCGCTCGCCTGCCATTCGAGCACGAGGCTGTGGCCTTCGACACGCTGGAAACCGCGCGTGTTGAACGACTGGTTGGCAACGTCGGGCCGCCGGTCGCCGGGATTGAGGATAATCGGTCCGAACGCGCCACCGCCTGCCGGCTGCGCGTCGATAAGTCCTTGCAACAGATTGCCGAGCGTATTGCCCGGAATGTTGATCCGCGTTCCGTTAGCCAAGGCAATACGATCAGTCGACGTATTGATAATCGGGGTGACGCGCGCGTCTCCGGAGAACCAGCCCTTCGACCAGTCGAACTTGTAGGTCGCAGTGACAGAGCCGCCGTTGTCAAAGCGCAGCGCCGCGAACACGTTCTCGTAATTGCGGCCACCGACCCATTTGGGCGACTTCTGCCGCCCCACGCCGCCGAACGGATTGGTACGATCCCAGATCACGCCCGTATCGGCGGTCGAGCCGATATTGCGCACGTCGCCGCGGCTTTCGTCGTGAAGATAGGTGACATAGGCGCTGAACGGACCGAACTGCGGTGTGTCGATCGTCGTTCTGGTGCGCAGCTGCCCTTCGTTGCCGACACCTACCATCTGGGTGAACGCCATGTCTCCGGTCGGGTCGCGGGTTACGACGTTGATCGCGCCCGCCGTGGAGTTGCGACCGAACAGGGTGCCCTGCGGTCCGCGCAGCACCTCGATCCGCTCGACTTCCATGAGTTCGCCCAGCGTACCGCGGCTGCCGCCGATGTAGACGCCGTCGATGTTCAGCGCGATCTGCTTGTCCTGCAGCGGTGCGGACGGGTTGGAGTTGACGCCGCGCATTGCGAAGGAGATGGCGGCCAACGAACCGGCGGTGTTGCGCATGACGAGGCCCGGAACGAGGCCGGTGAGGTTTGCCACGTTCTCGATCTTGTTGGCCGCCAATGCATCGCCGCCAAGCGCGGTAACCGCGATAGGAACGTCCTGAATGGACTGCTCGCGCTTTTGCGCGGTAACGATAATTTCGTTGCTGAAGCTTTCGTCCGCCTCTTGAGCATGCGCGGTCGCCGCAAGCGCTCCGGCAGCGACAATGGCTGAGCCTGCGAGCAGCCGCGAGGTGTGTTTTGAGTATCGCATAAGGCTGTTTCCTCCCAAGTGTCCAGTTGGTGCGTCACTATGCATCAATTCGTGCTTTGACTACGCGGACACCCAGAATCGAAACTGCATCATTTCAACAAGTGTCGTCAAGCAGATTGCAACAATTGGTGTTGCCTGCAGGCCACACCTGCATGACCTGTTGGACCTGGGTCTCCGATTGGCCTATGAATGAAGCAATAGGGCTTGGTCGATGCGCAGCGCTGGACCAAACCCGTATGCGGGAAAAGGACAAGGCAGGCATGGAACACGATCTGGTCATTCGCGGCGGTACGATTGTCGACGGCAGCGGCGAGCCGCGGTTCGTTGGCGATGTTGCAATCGACGGTGAATGGATCACCGCGGTCGGCACGGTACGCGACAAGGGTAAGCGCGAGGTCGATGCCACCGGCCTGCTTGTCACGCCGGGCTTCACCGACATCCATACCCATTACGATGGCCAATTGATCTGGTCGGAGTTTCTGGTCCCGTCCTCGAACCATGGCGTAACCACAGTCGTGACAGGCAACTGCGGTATCGGCTTTGCCCCCTGCCGTCCCGCCGATCACGCCAAGCTGATCGAGCTGATGGAAGGCGTCGAGGACATTCCCGAGCCGGTCACCTCCGCCGGGCTCGACTGGTCATGGGAGACCTTCCCCGAATACATGGATGCCGTGGAACGGCGCGGCCACGACATCGACCATGCCGTGATGGTCCCGCACTCGGCTCTGCGCGTCTATGTCATGGGCGACCGGGCAATCCGCCACGAAGCGGCGACGCCCGAAGACCTTCAGACGATGAAGGCGCTTATGAAGGAAGCGCTGCATGCCGGCGCGGCGGGCATCGGCACCTCGCGCGCCTATGTCCATAAGAGCACTTCGGGAGAACTGGTGCCGACCTATGACGTGGTCGAGCAGGAATTGCACACACTCGCCGAGGCGATGAAGGAAGCTGATCGCGGCGTGTTCCAGATGATCCCTGCCGTCACCGGTGAGCCGCCGGTCGGCGATTTCGACATCATGCGCAGGATTTCCGAGAAGTCAGGCCGTCGTATCACTTTCACCAGCGCGCAGGCATCGCGCGATCCCTACGAGTATCGCCAGCTGCTGGCTGCGCTGGGCGAGGCCAATCAGGCCGGTGCGAAGATGACCGCGCAGATGTTCCCGCGCCCGATCGGGCTGATGATCGGGCTTTCGGCGACCGCCAATCCGTTCTGCATGACCGAGGCCTGGCGCGAGATCGAGGACCTGCCGCTCGACGAAAAGGTCGCGCGGATGCGCGAGCCTGAGATGAGAGAGCGCCTGATGCATGGCGACAATCTCGATCCCAAGCATCCGCTGTTCCCGCTGGCGCGCAATTTCGGCCAGATTTTCCCGCTCGATCCGGACAAGCCGAACTACGAGCCCGACCCGGCGACCAGCATGGAGGCGCTTGCCGAGGCGGCGGGCGTGCCGGTCGAAGACTACGTGTACGACCAGTTGCTCGCCGACGAAGGCCGCAACCTGATGATCTGCGCGCTCGGCAACTATTGCCTCTACAATCTCGACCATGTCGTCGAGATGTTGAACGATCCTAACGTGGCGGTCGGGCTTGGCGATGGCGGCGCGCACTACGGCATGATCTGCGACGCCAGCTTCACCACCACGGCGATGACCCACTGGGTGCGCGACCGCCAGGGCGACAAGTTCTCCGTGGAAAAGATGGTCAAGACCCTGGCGCGCGATCCCGCAGAGGTCTTCGGCCTCACCGATCGCGGCCTGCTCCAGCCGGGGTGCCGCGCTCATGTCAATGTCATCGATCACGACAAGCTGAAGCTCTTCCGGCCCGAGATCGTCAACGATCTGCCCGGCGGCGGCAGGCGGCTGCACCAGCGCGCCGAGGGCTATGTCATGACCGTGGTCAACGGCCAGGTAATCCGCGAGAATGACCAGCCAGTGGCGGGTGCCCTGCCCGGTCGGCTGCTGCGTGGCCCGCAGTCGCCGCAGGCTGCCATGGCCGAAGCAGCGGAGTAATCGCGCCAGCGAACCGATTGAGCTAACTTTATCTTGTCTTTCGTTCACGCTGCGGCAGTTTGAGCCGCAGCAGCAAAACGAGTGGCAGGAGACTTCATGGCGTATCGCGTCGTTCATTGGGGAACCGGGGCAACCGGGCGGCACGCGCTTGGCGGTGTGCTAGACCGCGCGGATTTCGAGCTGGTCGGGCACTATGTCTGGAATGAGGAAAAGGCCGGGCGGGATTCGGGCGAACTGATCGGTCGCGATCCGGTTGGAGTCGCCGCGTCGCACGATCTCGATGCGCTGATCGCGCTGAGACCCGATGTCGTCACCTATTTCGGCAACGGCGTGCGCGACCGGGAACAGACCACCGCCGAAATCGCGCGCTTCCTGAAGGCCGGGATCAATGTCGTCACCAGTTCGCTGGGCTCGGCAATCCACCCTGCTGCGCATAGCGACGAGAGCATCGAAGCCTTGCGCACGGCGTGCAAGGAAGGCGGGGCAACCCTCTACGTCAGCGGCGTCGATCCCGGCTTTGCCACCGGCATGCTATCGGTCACCGCCTTCTCCGCCGCGCACCGGATCGACCGGGTGCGGCTTCAGGAGTTCGCCAATTACGGCAACTACCCCGACGAGCAGACCGGGCGCGGCATCTGGGGCTTTGGCCTGCCGCTCGATGCCGAGACGCTTGTTTCGACAGGAGTCATGCTGCGCTCGACCTGGTCGGGCACGGTCGTCGCCAATGCCCATGCGCTCGGCTGGACGATCGAAGACTGGAAGACGACCTGCGTCACCGCGCCCGCCCGGCAGGACTACGATACCGCGATCGGACGGATCGCCGAGGGTACGACCAGCGCCGTCTGGTTCAAGCTGATCGGCGTTGTCGGCGGCGTGGAGAAAATCGTGCTCGAACACATCAACTGGATCGACGCGGGCGATATTCCCGAGGGCTGGCCGGTACCGCCGCAATATCGCGGCGACCTTGCGGAAACGTCCTACCGCATCTGCGTCGAAGGCCAGCCCGCCTACGACATCGAGCTTGCCATGGCCGATGGCGATGCTGACGGCCTTGGCATCACGGCGATGCATTGCGTCAACGCGATCCCGATGGTTGTCGCTGCGGAGCCGGGGATCATCGACCAGTGCCGGATCGTGCCCTACGGCCCGGGCGGATAGGCTGTTTGCGAAGGTGATGCGGTTGAAGGGAGGCGATCGTGTGGTGCGGTTGAAGGGAGGCGATCCCTCTATCTTCGGTCGCGCAACCGAAGAACTCGAAGCCTGCCGTGCCGCTGGAATCGCCGTTTCGATTTGCCCCGGGTTCACTGCCGCGAGCGCGGCGGCAGCGTCGCTTGGCGCATCGCTCACGCTGCGTGGTTTGGCTCGCAAGCTGACCTTCGTGACAGCTCACGCCCACGCCGGCGATACGCTCGACCTCGACTGGAAGTCGCTCGCTGACCCACAGGCGACGCTGGCAGTTTACATGGGCAAGGCGGCGGCAGGCGAAGTCTCGGCGCAGCTCATTGCCAGTGGCCTGCCCGCAAATACGCCGGTTGCGCTGGTGGAGAATGCGAGCCTTCCCAACGAGAGTGTCCTGCGCACCCGCCTCGATCTTTTGCCGCTCGCCGCGAAATCGGCGCTGGGCGATGGCCCCGCGCTATTGCTGATCGGTATGGCGATGGAGATTTCGTCCCTCCACTCAGGCGAATCCATATCCGTCGTAGACGCTCCCCAATCATTGAGGACACCGTCAGGCCCTTGAAAACCAGGTAATGCGTGGTGAACGGTGCAGTCGAGACCTAACCAGTCTGCCTGAATTCTTCCGTGTTAACCCGGGAAAAACGCGCAAAAAACACGGAATATGTCCTCAGCAATGCCGTGAAGCCCGCAGCAATGCTGGGTTTGGGGCAAAATCAGGCAATTTCAGAACACGGAATGAACACGAGCCTATCACGGATCCGGACTGGGATATCACGCTACGGCGCTCGGTGTTTCAGCGTCGGTATGTCCTGGCGAACTTCTCCGCCTTGGCAGCATCGAGCAGCTCGGTGACATCAACCCCGAGTGCATTGGCAATGCGTTCGAGGACCAGGATTGAAGGGTTACGCACGCCGCGTTCGACGCCGATGAATGCCGTCATGCCCGATGCCCTGCGCGCCGCCTATGACGAGCCGGTGCCAATGGGCCGCAAGGCTCTGCCGAACGAGATGGCGCAGGCGATCTTGTTTCTTGCCAGCGACAGGGCGAGTTATATCACCGGCCAGAACCTGATTGTCGACGGCGGGATCAGCGCCCATACCGGCCAGCCGAGCCTGCCCAAGGTTTTCGCCTCGCTGAAATCGTGAATTCGTGAAAGGAATTGCCATGAAAGTCCCGTTCATTGTCGGCCCGGGCGAACTGGAGCTGCGCGATGTCGAACAGCCGGTGGCCGGGCCGCGCGATGTCGTTGTCGAGGTCGCCATGGCGGGAGTCTGCGGTTCAGACCTCGGCATGCTGGCAATGGGCGTAGTTGGCGGTCAGCCGACGCCGCTCGGCCACGAGCTGTCGGGGACCATTGTCGAAGCGGGCGAAGAGGTGAAGTCAACCAAAGTAGGTGACCGGGTTGCTCTCAATCCGCTGTTCAACATGATTGGCAATGGCGGGCCGGAAGGCGGCTTTGCCCGGCACCTGCTGGTCCGCGATGTGGTGACGAATCCCGGCTCGCTCCTGGCCATTCCGGACAGCATGGACTTCGAGAAGGGCGCGCTGGTCGAGCCGGTCGCGGTCGCTATCCACGCTGCCAACCGGCTGGGCGCGAAACTTGGCGACAAGGTTGCGATTTTTGGGGCCGGACCGATCGGCCTCGCGATCCTCGCCATTCTGCGCCATCGTAGGCTGGACGACATTGTGGTCTTCGAACTGTCGCCGTTCCGCCGGGAGCGCGCCGAGGCGCTTGGCGCCAGCGCGGTCATCGATCCGTCGCAGCGGGACGCCAATGACGCGCTGATCGAGTTTCACGGCAGACTCGAGACCGCCCATGTGCCGACCGCAAGGACCAGCCACTATGTCGAGGCGACCGGCGCTCCGATTCTGCCCGAGATTATCAGCAATGCCGCGCCGCGTTCGACCATCCTCGTGGTCGCGTTGCACAAACAGCCCGAGGCAGTCGCCTTCCTCCATGTCATGGCTAAGGAACTTACGATCACCGGCACCATGGGTTATCCCGACGAATTCGGCGAGGCGATCATGGTGGTAAACAGCGGCGTGGTCGATTTTTCACCCTTGGTGAGCCATCGCTTTGCAGGGGACAATGTGCTCGACGCCTTTGCGGCGGCGAAGGAATCCGGCAGCTCGGCCAAGGTATTGGTGAATTACGCGGATTAGGATTCGCCCAAACGAGGATCATCGATGCCCAAAGTCATAGCCATCACCGGGGCCGGATCGGGACTTGGCCGGGCTCTCGCCCGAAAGCTTGGCGGCGATGGCGACCGGATCGTTTTGCTGGGGCGCACTTTCTCGAAGATCGACCGCGTCGCCAAGGAACTAGGCGACAATGGCCTGGCGATCGCGTGCGACATCGGCAAACCCGAAGACGTCGCGGCAGCTTTTACTAGGATTGAGGAGGTTCACGGCGGCCTCGATGTGCTTATCAATAATGCGGCGATGATCGATTATTCGACGCTGGCGACAGCATCGGACGATCACATCATCGGCACGGTCAATACCAACCTCGTCGGGAATCTTCTGTGTAGCCGTGCCGCGCTGTGCCTCATGCAGGCGGGCGGCCACATCATCAATGTCACAAGTGAGAGCGTCGAGGCGCCTTACCCTCACCATGTCGTCTATCAGGCCACCAAGGGCGGGGTCGAATGCATGTCGCGTCACTTGCAGGACGAGGTCGAGGAACAAGGTATCCGCGTGAGTACCGTGCGCGCCGGGCCCATGCTGGACGAGGATCGCACCATGCGAGCGAACCCCGAGGCGGTGGAGGCATTCTACAGGGCCTGCCTCGAACGGGGAATGGATCTGAACACCATGCCCGTCTCGCAATTCGATTCCGTCCTCTGGATATTCCGCAACCTGATCGACATGCCTGCCGATTTGCACGTCGGTACGGTGCGTTTCACCTCTCGGCGGACCTGAAGCGGAGGGTGGGATGCCTGAATTCGAACTGGTCGATGCACATCAGCACGTTGGCGATCTGGCGAACGTTTTGCCCAATGGTATGGTGCCCGAATCTGCATCGTCCGCCTTCGAGGAGGATGCCGCAAACCGCATTTCCGCGATGGATGCGGCGGGGGTGTCCTGGGCGGTGCTGCAACCCAATCACGGCTATCTGAAGCCGGAGGGCATCGCCGATACCATGCGGCTCAACGATCTGATGGCACGCTACGGGCAGCACGCGCCGGATCGATTTCGCGCGGTCTTTGGCACTGTCGAGCCGACTCACGGCGCGCACTCCCTCGCCGAGATCGATCGTTGCAAGCACGAACTCGGCCTGGACGGCATCTCGTGGCACCACCGGTTCCAGGGTTGCTACATCGATAACAAGTGGATGTGGCCGTTCCTCGAGCGGATGGCCGCGCTGGACCTCGCAGCCATCGTTCACGTCAATGCGGAATCGAGCCTCGAGGCGGCTTGGCGCCTGCAACGGCTGGCGACCGACTTCCCGACTGTCCGCTTCCTGGCTTTCGATGGTCTGTGGTCGTTCGAGCGCGCGGGTGAGATCGTGTTCCGCGCCAGCCTGACGCCCAATGTGATCTGGGACATCAGCGGTCCGGCCAATTATCTCGTGCTGGAGAACTGGGTCGCCAGGAACGGCGCGGAGACGATCTGCTATTCGATGCACGGCGGCGCGCAATTGCAGCAGCAAATCGAACACGCCGCGATCTCTGATGCGGACAAGGCCTTGATTTTAGGCGGCAACATGAAGCGGATGTTCGCGCTCGACTAGCGCCGCCTTACCCCGCCGTAAATTCCTCGCCGTACTGCCAGCGGGAACAGCAGCCAGCGCACGACCCAGCGGCGAAACCGTGTCGGCTTTCCTTCGGGACCGTAGACCATCAGGCCGTCGCGCTGTACGCCCACAATCGAGCCCCAGCGATACTCGGGGGGGCGGTAGGCCTGCATCTCATCGATCTTTCCGGCAAGATAGGCGCCAATATTGTGGGCGAGCACCTTGTAGGCCCAATTGCGCGCCGAACTGCGGTGCGGATCTGTCGCCGCGACGTCGCCGATGGCGAAGACTTCGGGCCATTGCGGCGTTTGCAGGCTGGCCGTCACCATGACATAGCCACGCTCGTCGAGCGCTTCGGTGGGCATGAAGGCAGAGTTGGGATAGGCCGCACCGGTCGCCCAGATGATTGCATCGGCAGCGACCGGTTCCTGACCCGTTTCCCATTCCACCGAGCCGCTTGCTATCGCCTGCGGATCGTGGCCCTCCGGAAAGATTGCGCGATGTTGAGGGTGACGCTCGACGCCGAACCCTGTCATGGTCGCGAGCACTGCCTCGATCGTGTCGGGATGATAGCCGGGCAAGGGCCGCTCGCCTGAATGAAACCAATCGACCTGCTTGTCAGGCCAGGTTGCCGCGACATTAGCTGCCATGCTCGCTCCGGTCGGCCCACCGCCGATGACCGCCACGCTCTGGGCTCCCGCCACATGTTCCCAGCGGGCGAGGTCTCGGGCCTCGACCTGATCGCGCTGGACAAAGCGATCGTCGCGCCAGAACCCGTTGCTGATACCGGTTGCAATAACCATTACGTCGTAGCCTTGCGTCAGGCTCGTCCCGTCCTCCAGGGTCAGCTGGAGCACCCGTCGCGAAAGATCGAGATCGGTCACCCTGGCGACCTTGATTTCGACCCTGTCGAGGCGGCGAAGCTGCCGGAATTCGGTCACATAGTCCTTTGCCCATGCCTGCGGTGCGACCAGTCGGGTGCCGACCTCTTGTCCACTGATCAGGCAGGGCTTGGTCGAAATGCCAATCACATCGCAGGTGTCCGGGAGATTGGCTGCCGTGAGCACCCCGGTCTCGCCCATGCCGACGATGACGACCAGCGGTTTTCCGCCTGTTTCAGACACGCAATTGCTGCCCGCCATGATCCAGAGGCACGGTTATTGCGCTGACAATCCCCGCTGGTGCGTCGTAGACGAACGGGATCGCATTCACAAGGCGGCAGGCAGCAGTAGCATTGCCGCCAGCAGCGCAGCCGGGCTTGTATCGGTCCTCGCTGTGGCAGGACAGGGTAATAGCCGGATTGCCGGTGATGATCACGCGGTGGCAACCTTCGCCGTTGTCCGGATAGGGCCAGTCGGGCGCGCAGTCATTGTCGATGCGGGTGACATGCTCGACGACATAGAGAGGCTTGCCGGCGTGGTGCCCGACGACCTCGAACCGGAATGCGCCCATGGTGCCTTTCTCGAAGTGCCCCATGCCCTCGACCTCGATGTCTTTTTCCAAAGCGCGCCGCTCGACTTGGGTGGTGACCTGCTCGACCGGGTGGCCCAGCGCTTCCCCCATTGCCTGAACCATCGGAGCCCATACCGTCGTGAGCGCTTCTTGCGTCAGCATCGGCGGCAACTCGTCCATCGGCAGGCCAAGGCCGACCGTGTTGCGCACGATCTCGGGCTGATCGTAATGGCGATAGTTCATCACTTCCTGCGTTCGCAGTTCGGTAATGTCCGAGCTGACTCCGGAGGCCAGCAATGGCAGGATGTCCATGTTCCAGCCTGGATCGGTCCCCGAGACCAACAGGGAGGCACCGCTTTTTTCGGTCGCTTGCCTGACCATTGCGAGCAGTGGTTCCGGCGCGCTCGACTCGTGTTGCAGGGGATAGAGCCCGCTGGCGACCACGTTTACTCCGGCGGCGAGGCAATTGAGGATGTCGGCCAACGCTTCCTCGAAACGGTTCTCGACAATCGAAGCATAGACGACGGCGTCGATTGTGCCAGTTGCGAGCAAGGCGGCATGATCGCGCGTTGCAGCAACACCGGTCTTCCCCGAAAGGCCCGCTAATTCAGCCGCATCGCGCCCCTGCTTGGCTTCCGACGAAACGACGACGCCAGCGAGTTCCAGCCCCGCGTGGCTGATGACAGCCCGGATCGCAGGCGCACCGACATTGCCGGTTCCCCATACGACGACGCGTTTCGGCATGATTCGCCCTCTCCTTATTGGTTCGGACTGTCTGCCGATCTATCCTAACGGTGGCAACGTTCCTGAAGGTGCTTGCGACGTGCGGCGATAGCGGTGAAGCGATCCTCGGGCGAGATTTGCGGTGTCCCTGCGGGCAAGTGTGCCGCGAGATCGGCGAAGCGCACCTTTTCCAGCGTCGGCACCTTGTCGGCATCGAACGGCTTGTCGCCAATCCCGTCATAGCGGAACGCGACATAACCTCGCTTCAGACCCCCGGTATCGAGCCAGTTAGCAATGCCTGGATCGCGGGCGGAGAGCACGCACCAGTAAGAGCCGTCCGGGTCCTCGTAGCACTGCTCGCCGGTCAGGCTCGATTGCATGTTGGTATATTCGAGCGATGAGTTCCACAGATCGCGTAGATGAACTCCCTGATAGGTTCCGCCCATTGGCCACCAGCGCAGCACGAGCGCTTCGTCATCGGCGATGTCGTAGATCGAGAAAGTCATGTAGCGACCCTTCGCCCCGCCCATTGAGAACGTGCTGGCAGGGGGCGGGATCGCATTGACCGGCGTGGCGTGATCGGAATCGGTCTGGGTCTGGTGCAGGTTGGCCCAGGCTTCGACATCCTTGAGGAGATTGGCACCGGCCTCGCGCAGACCCTGCGCCAATTTTGCAGGGACAGGACCGGTGCGCCGAGCGCCTTCAAAGCCAATGCGGTCTACGTGGACCTCGCCGGGCGGCTGGATTGACCAGTCCGAATAGATCTGCCGGATCAGCAGGCGGGCACTGTCGGGCGGGTTATCCATCCAGTTCTTGCCCTTGCGCTGGGGCGACACGAATATCTCGTAGGTACCGTCCAGTGCGATGTGCATCTCTTCGAAACCCATGAACCCGGTTGAACGCGGCAAGGACGTGCTTTCGCCAGCGTAGATCTGCACGTCGAGCCGGGCCTCGTTGGTCAGGCGGCCCCAGATGCGGTAGCTCTCGCCGCCCCTGATGCGGGTTTGCAGGTAGCGCTGGTCGGGATTGTCCGCCGCGCTCAGGTGTAGGGCGTCGTGGACGTGGAATACCGGAAAATCGGGATCGATCAGGGCGTTCATCTCCAGCGCTTTGACCAGCACGCTCGCCATCATCTGATAGCCTGGCGCGCGATTTTCCCCGGCCCGATAATTGGCGTGGCCCTGCAGGAAATGCGATGCCTCCTGCAGCGCGGCGCACATGTCTGCCCAGGCCGATGCAAGGTCGTCCGAAGGGTCTTGAGCCATATTCGTCACCTCTCTCGCCAAGGCTGAGCCAAACGCCGGTAACACCGCCGTCCCCACTGTTGCACCAATCAGGGCAAGCCGCTCGCGTGCCGTTATCCGGACCACCTTTCCTAACGCTTGCGGGTCAGTTCGGGAAAGCGATCATGATAGAAAGCGAAGCGCTGTTTCAGTTCGTCCTTGTCGACCCCGAAGCGCGCGGCATCATAGCTGCGCCCGCCATGTCGGCCTGCGGAATTCTCAGCCCACCATTTCATCATCCGGCGTTCTGCCTCTTCGGTCAGCTCGTCACCCAGCCATTCGTAGAGCGCCTTGATCCGGCCCATTACATCCTCCGCCATTTCGTAAAAGCCGATGTCGAAGAACTTATCGGGATGCTGGTCGCGGAAGGCCATCAAACGTTCGAGGCAGATCACCCGCACGTCGGCGAGGTGACGGCCGATGTAAGGCTCGTCCGGCTCGTCGGTGAGCTGGGTCAACAGCGAAGAAAACAGCGCTGCCTCCGACGGAATCATGTCGTCCACGTTGCGATGGGTCTGGATGTATTTTGCGTCGGGATAGGTTTTGCCCAGCTCGAACACGCCGTGCATGTGTGGCGGGCTGCGAATGAACCAGTCCTTCGGGCCGCAATGCCATTGCAGCATTTGTAGCACGCGTTTGTGAAAGTCGTAGGCTGGCGTCATGTCGCAGGAGAACAGCCACTCGCTGTAAGAGGGGTTGCGGCCCCAGGCCTCGAACAGCTGCGAGCGAAAATCGAATGCGAGCACGAACACGCATTCAGCCGGGCCGCGCGGATCGGACGGAACCTTGTCGCCGGATTCGGGAAATTCCTCGCGTTCGGCCTTGTGACGCGCTGCCTGAAGCTCGATGCGGGGATTATCGTACTGGGTTGCTTCCTCGGGCGGAGGGCTCGGGAAGTGCGATTCCCATGAGCGCAGCACGCGCCGGTTCGGGTCTTGCGACATCATGAAGCCCAGCGCGTTGGAGCCGGAGCGGCCAAGGCCGATGCCGATCACCGGGCGCACGATCTTCTCGTCGGCAATCGAGGGATTGTCCTTCCAGCTCTGCTCGAATTTCAGGCGCTCGGCGAGAAGGTCGACGATGCGCCCGGCCATCAGTTCCTCGCCACGCGCGTTGAGCGCCGATTCTTCGTTTAGCGATTTGACGAGAACGCCAAGTCCTTCCTGCCAGGTATCCGGACCGAAATCGGTGAGGCCCGTGCGCTGGTGGGCTTCTTCGATCAGCGCATCTGTATTGAGCGATCCCATTCCTGCGGCTCTCCGTATAACGTGTCTCGCGGCGGCACATTTGCGTGCAGCCGATTCGATTGCATCGCGAATAGAGCTAACGTAATTCCCAAATTTGGCAAACTGGGGATTGGAGATGGGCAAACTGGATGGCCGCGTGGCCATAGTGACCGGTGGAGGTCACGGCGTCGGCAGGGGTATCGCGCTGGCCCTGTCCGCAGAGGGCGCGCGGATCGTGATTTGCGGCAGGACTGCCGATACGCTCGCTTCGGTTCGTACGGAAATCGAGCAGCGAGGCGGCGAGGCGCTCGATGTAGTCACCAACATCACCGTCGCGGCCGAGCGCGAGCGGTTGATCGCGGCGACGCTGGAGAAGTTCGGCGCGATCAACATTCTCGTCAACAACGCAGCGTTCGTGCCGCACGGTTCGCTGCTCGAGATCGGCGAGGATACGATTGCCGAAGCCTGGGAGACCGGGCCGCTTGCCAGCCTGCATCTGATGCGTTTGTGCCACCCCCACCTCAAGGGAGATGGCGCGGTGGTCAACGTTTCCTCTGGCGCATCCATCGCCAACCAGGTTCCAATCCGCGGCATCTATGCGGCGGTGAAGTCTGCGCTCAATGCCATTTCGCGCGCTGCGGCTAATGAATGGGGCCCGGACGGCATCCGGGTGAACACGATCATGCCGGTGGCCCTGACTGAGCCGTTTGAGCGGTTCATGACTAGTGAGCCCGACCAGGCGGAAGCCGTTATACGCAATATCCCGCTGCGGCGGATTGGCGATTGCGAAAGCGATATCGGCGCTGCTGTGGCATTCCTTGTCGGCCCCGATGCGCGTTACCTGACTGGGGCGACCTTGCCGCTGGACGGCGGATCGGCCTATCTTCGCTGAGAGGAGACCCGGCATGGCAGCGAAACCTGCAGATGAATCAGGGGCGGCTCCGCGCAGATTGGAGACCGCTTGCCGGTGCTGCTCTGTCCAGTGCGGCATGATCGCAACGATCGATGTCGACGAGCGCGTGCTCAAGGTCGAGGGCGATCGGGACCATCCGGCAACGCGCGGCTACAGCTGCGCCAAGGGGCGCTCGATCCCCGAGCGGCACCACAGCGCCGACCGGCTCCTCCATCCCAGAATCGATGGCAAGGAAACAGACTGGGAAACTTGCCTCACCGACCTCAATGCCAGGCTCACTCGCATTCGTGCCCAGCATGGCGATCATGCCATAGGCAGGTTGCTGGGCACCGGCGGGGCCTATGACACGCTCGGTTCTGCCGGTCTTGGGCGGCTGGCTGTCGCACTTGGCACGCCGCAATGCTACTCGGTGGGAACGGTCGACACGGCTCCACTTTATCGCGCCGCGCAGATGGTCGCCGGCTTTCACAACATGCAGCCGCATTGGGCGCCTGAACTCGAAGGGCCGTCGCTGGCGATCTTGCTCGGTGCCAATTTCTGCGTCTCGCACGGCTATCTCGGGGTCGACCTGTCCGATCCGGTGCGCAAACTGCGCGAATATCGGCAGGGTGGCGGCGAAGTATGGACCATCGATCCACGCCGCACCAAGACAGCGCTGAACAGCGACCGGCATCTTGCCTTGCGGCCGGGCAGCGACGTCTGGCTGCTGGCGTGGCTTGTACGCGAAGTGTTGGCCGAAGGCGCGGACGAGGCGGAATTGGCAGCGCATTGCGCGCCAGGAGATGTCGCGGCGCTGCGCGATGAGGTCGCGCCGTTCACGCTCGAACGCGCCGCCGCACAGACCGGGCTTGAAGCTGATGTGTTGAGCGAACTGCTGGCCGCGATCCGGAAGGCCGGACCAATTGCTGTGCTTGCCGGCACCGGCATTGCTTTCAGCCCGCACGGCCTGCTGTGCGAATGGCTGCGCTGGGCATTGCTGGTGGTTACTGGCTCGCTCGACCGCGAAGACGGCAAGGGCATGTTTTTTAACGCAACCAGCCTTGCCAAGATCGAGCTTGGCTCGTGGTCCAACCCCTCGGCTATCGACCGCAGCGATCCGCCGCCCGCCAGCAGGCCGGAATTGCCCGGCTTCTATGGCGAGCATCCGGTGGCGGCGCTTGCCGACGAGATCGAGGCGGGCAACCTGAAAGCCCTGATCGTGTTCGGCAGCAATCCGCTGATCGCATTGCCGGAACCCGAGCGCCTGCAAAAGGCACTGGCGAAGCTTGAAGCACTGTTGGTGGTCGACCCATTCGACAACGAGATCGTCGCCATGGCGACGCATGCGCTTCCGTCCGCTTGGCTGCTTGAACGCAGCGACGTACGCCAGCGTCCGGCGCGCATCCAGTTCTCGCCTGCCTTGGTCGAACCGCTCGGCGAGGCCAAGCCGGGATGGTGGATCTTCGCGCAGATCGCCGATGGACTGGGGCTCGACATTTTCGGCGACGGCTTATCTCTGTCCGAGCGTGATGAGGATGCGTGCTATCGCGGCATGTTCGCAAGGGCGCGAGTCAGCTTCGATGAGCTGAAGGCGGCGGGTGTGCATGGGCTAGAGACGCCGCGCCTCGACGGATGGTTCCACAAGGCCGTGCTGCGCGAGCGTGGCTGGCGGATCGCGCCGCCGCAACTGATCGAGAGGCTTACCCGGATCGACGATGCGCCTGCAGAAGATGCCATGTTGGTCTCGGGTCGTGTGGACTATGCCACCAATTCGATGGCTTTTCCTCCCGCGATGAAGCGCCATTCTGCCTTGCCGCCAATCCATGTCAGCCCGGACCTTGCCGAGGCTCGCGGGCTGGCCGATGGCGAAATGGTCGAAGTCGCGACCGGCGAAGGCGAGATTTCAGGTCCGGTGCAGATCGATTCGGCGCTTCCCTCCGGTAGTGTCTGGATCGGCCACGGCTGGTCGAAGCGCAATGTCAACGAACTGATCGGCTCGCAGGGCATCGATCCGCTGACGGTGCAGCCGTTCTTTTCCGCCATTCCGGTGCGTGTGGAGCGGTCGAATTAGCGCAGCCGGTTGGCGTAGCTCTTCTTGCGAGCGGCAAGCTGGGCAGCGCGCTCCTTATTGCTCACCAACCTCGTGCCTGCTGGCAGATGCGCGGCCAGCTCGGCGAGCTTGACCACTTCTACCTTGCGCACGGAACCATCGCCCGAAGTTACGCTTGCTGGCAGGCCCTGCCAGCGCACCTGATAGGTGCCCAGGTGCAGCCCCATCGTGTCGAGCCAGTTGTGTACGCCCGGATCGACCGGCGAGGCGACCAGCGTGATCGTGCCATCCGGGTTCTTCTCGGCTTGGCTCGTATTGAAGCTGCCGGTCTTCGATACGTATTCGACTGCCTTGGTCCACGGATCCGAAATCTGGAAATCGAAGAACTTCGCGTCGAGCGGGTCGACCGTAATCACCCAGGCTTCGCCTTCCTTCAAGGCGAAGCGGCCTTGTTGGGTCATGCCCCAACCCTGCACGCGCTTCCACGGAGTCGGCACGTCGTTGAGCGGCTTGGCGTAGACGTAGCTCTCGAACCAGTTCAGCCAGAACGGGATTGTGTAGCCGAGTATTTCTCCTGCAAGATCTATCGACTCCTTCAGCGAGCGCTGCGCGAGGGCCGGCGAGGGCGGATCGAGTCGTTCCATCGTAAGTTCGACCGGCAACTCTCGTGACCAGTCGTCCAGCGAATCGCGGACCATCAGGTGCAGGGCCGACTCCTCGCGCGGCACCTGCAAGTGATTTGCGCGTCCGTTTGCCGGGTCGGCGTCGATAGTGATCATAAAGTTACCATCCGCATCGCGCACGATTGTCTCGCTGGCGATCCCGGCCAACTCGTCCATATGCCCCTCGGCATTCATCGAGCCCGGCACACCGGGTATACCGCGATAGATGACAATGCTGAGCTGTGCCGGCCCCGCACCATGGAAGATGCCGCGAATAAGATAGTGGCCCGCACCATCGAACGTCGCGCTGCGGTAGATGTTGTCGGGGCTGTCGAGGCCATAGCCGCAGGAAAGGGCGGTATGACCCATCCATCGATGGCCGCAATGCGTGCCCCACATGATATAGGGCCGTACCGCATCGTAATTGGCGGAATAGAGCGCGGCTGAGAAAGCCAGAGCCTCGCTGGCGCGGTCGATTGCAGCCTCGGCATCGGAGTTGTCGGCAAGCGGACTGGCGGCGAATTGCTCCTTTCCCTTTGCAAGCCGAGCCTGAAATTCTGGAGAATGGTAGATGCGTAAGGCCGTAGCCTCGCGCTCTCGCTGTTTCGGCTTTGCAAGGATTGACGCGCGCGCGCCTTTGCGCGCCCATACCGAAGCCCCGATCCCTGCTGCGGCCAAAGCCACGACAGCAAGAACCGCGCCACCGCGCGCAAGTAAACCCGGCTTCGCCATGTCGGCATTCCTCTTTTTGTCCTGAATCAACTCGAAGGTTAGCGAGCGAGCAGGGGCGCGTCCAGCGCACCGCGCGGCGCGGACGAGACTATGGCGGTGCGGACCGCTTTGGGTTACGCGTTTGGTTTGATCTAGGGAGAGAGAACGAATGGCGAGCGATGCCGCGCAATTGGAACACCCTGTCCTGTCCCCTGAGCGTTGGCCAGAATCCGGCGAGCTGATGGCTGCAGCGCGGGAACGCACGGGGCTTTCCGAATTTGG
>CAZRVW010000028.1:0-20076 GCA_964603645.1 uncultured Novosphingobium sp.
CAGCCGCGCCCAGTTGATCGAATTGACCGCGCCGATGGCGAACCTCTCTGTCATCGCCGCATCTCCGAACATGCGCTTCACCATGGCCTGCGCGTCGTCGAAGCTGCCTTCGATGGCGAGATTGTGAACGTTGGGTGCGAGCACCGTCGTCATTTGGCGACGCTGCACATCGCTCACCCGGCCATGCGGATGCAGCATGAAGATCGTCACGTTGTCGCGGTTGGCCACGGCATCGATCGCCGCCGAGCCGGTGTCGCCCGAAGTCGCGCCGACAATCGTGAGATTCTTGCCCGAGCGCCCGAGAAATTCTTCGAACAGCAGGCCGAGCAATTGCAGCGCCACGTCCTTGAAGGCCAATGTCGGGCCATGGAAGAGTTCGAGCAACCATTGCCGCTCGTCGAGCTGGACCAGCGGCGTAACCGCCTTATGCGCGAAGCGACCATAGGCTTCCTGCGTCAGTTCGCGCAGACGCGCGGGTGAGAGGCTATTACCGACAAAAGGCGTCATCACCCGCGCCGCCAGTTCGGCATAGGGCAGGCCAGCCATCGCGGCGATTTCAGCTTCACTGAACTGCGGCCACTCGCGCGGCACATACAGTCCGCCGTCAGAGGCTAGACCGGCAAGCGTCGCGCCTTCGAAATCGAGCGCCGGAGCGCTACCTCTTGTGGAAACGTATTCCATGAGCGGGGCGGTTAGACGTCCCGTCCGGCTCCGGCAAGCCGCTTGCGCACAGCAAGCGCGTAGATCGCCAGTGCCATGCCTGCGAACAGGAACCACTGCACGGCGTAGGACAGGTGGTTGTTCGGCAGGTCGGAAGGATCGGGCCTGGCATTAGCGTCGAGGCCAATGAGCGGCGGATCGGCCACCAGCCGTGGCCCTGGCGCTATGACGCCCGCCACTTCGCCGCCGCCCCATTCGCGCGGTTCAGGATCGATCGACCAGCCAAGCACGACATCGGCTTTGGAACCGTCGGGCTGAAGACAGCTGACATAATGGGCGATTCCGGCCTTGCCCTCGGCGTTGGCGCCAGACTTGGTGGTTGCGGCTACGACCGTGGCGCAATCGATCCGGGCGTGGCGATACAGAAGGTTGTCGGCCTCCGCGGCATCGCGGGGCCATGCGACATCGGCCGACATGGCCTGCGCGCTTTGATAGCGCGCCAGAAGTGCTTCCTTCTGCTCCTTGCGGTCAAGCTGCCAGACACCGAGGCGCACCATCACCCCAATCGCGATCAGCACAATGATCGTCGGCAAGACCGGCAAGCGACGAATATGGCCCATCATTCGCTGCGCAGGTCGCTACCGCCCGCTTCCCTTGCGCCGCGTCGGTATTCCGCCGCAAGCAACGCCGCTTTGCCCGCGCGCAAGCCCCACACGACTGCCAAGGCGGTCAGCGGCACCCAAAGCACGACATGGACCCAGAACGGCGGCTCGACCGCCAGTTGCAGCCACAGCGCCAACCCGACCACAAGCGCGCCGACCACCATGGTCAGGAACGCGGCAGGTCCGTCACCGACATTGAACTGTGCAAGGTCAAGCCCGCAAACACGGCACCTCGGCGCGAACTTCGCCAGCCCGTCGAATAGCGTGCGCGCACCGCACTGCGGGCACAAACCGAAAAGGGCAGCCACGGCTATGCCCGGCTGCCCCTTCGTATCCGGCGAATTGTCGCTCATCAGTGGATGGGCGCGCCCCAGCCGCCCCAGACATAGACGGCCACGAACAGGAACAGCCACACCACGTCGACGAAGTGCCAGTACCACGCAGCTGCTTCAAAGCCGAAGTGCTGGCGCGGCGTGAAGTGTCCCTTGTAGGCGCGTACCAGGCACACGATCAGGAAGATCGTGCCGACAATGACGTGAAAGCCGTGGAAGCCCGTCGCCATGTAGAAAGCCGAGCCGTAGGTGTTCTCACCAAAGCCGAACGGGGCGACGCTGTACTCATAAGCCTGGATCGAAGTGAACAGCAGACCTAGCAGGATCGTCAGCCACAGGCCCTTCTTGAGGCCCTCGCGGTCGCCGTGGATCAGCGAGTGGTGCGCCCAGGTCACCGTGGTGCCTGAGCACAGCAGGATCAATGTGTTGACCAAAGGAAGATCGAAAGGATCGATCACCGCTTCGATTGCCTTGGGCGGGAACTGCCCGCCAACGGCCTCGGATATTGTGCTGGGGAACAGTGAGAAATCAAAAAACGCCCAGAACCAGCCGACGAAGAACATCACTTCGGAGGCAATGAACAGGATCATGCCATAGCGCAGATGGAGCTGCACCACGGGAGTGTGATGGCCCGAATGCGCTTCGTTCACGATGTTGGAGAACCACGAGAAGAAGGTAGCGATCAGGCCTGCAATGCCGAGCCCCATCACAATCGGCCAGCTCGACATATCGTGCATGAACAAGACCATGCCGCTGGTGAAGCACAGCGCAGAAAGAGCGCCGATCACCGGCCAGATGTCAGGCGGCAGGATGTGATAATCGTGATTTACTTTTCCGGCCATGTGCCCCTGGTCCCTTGAAAGTTCCGTCTGCAAATTTGCGGTTGCCCCGCCCCTTAACTCCCCGATCCGGTGCGGTCCAGCCCCTTCGCCGTCTCGCCCGCAATCGGATGGAATGTATAGCTTAGCGTGATCGATTCCACGTCTTGTGCATCCTCGTCCTCAAGGATTGCGGGATCGATGAAATAGAGCACCGGCATGCGTACTTCTTGCCCCGGCAAGAGCGTCTGCTCAGTGAAACAGAAGCACTGCACCTTGTTGAAATACTTGCCGACGTAGGTCGGCTGGACATTGAACGTGGCTGTGCCGGTAATCGGCTTGTCCCAAAGATTTTTCGCCGTGTAGATTGCCATGTCGCGCGCGCCGATCGTCACCGTGTCCTTCACCTGGGCAGGTCGGAACTCCCATGGAAAGCCACGTTCGACGTTGGCGTCGAAACGCACGGTCATGGTCTTGCCGGTCGCGGTGAAAGTCGTCGCCTCGGCCTCGCTCACCTTCTGGGTCGTCCCACCGAAGCCGGTGACCTGGCAGAACAGCCGGTAGAGCGGAACCGAGGCAAAGCCCAAGCCGAGCATGGCGGCGGCAACCCCGGCAAAGATCAGCGCGGTCTTGCGATTGCGATGGTCGATCGTCGTCGCGGTCATGACTATCCGCCCATCTTGGCGATCGAGATGAAGAAGACCAGCACCACGAACGCCCCCAGCAGCAAGCCGAGAACTACATTTCGGCTGCGACGGATCCGCGCCACTTCTTCGGGGTCAGGAGAAAGGTTTTCGGTCATGCCACCTATCTAGGCCAGAATTAGCCGGTCCGCCACCAGCGCCGCAAACAGTGCAAACAGGTAGACCACCGAGAAAGCGAAGAGCTGTTTTTCCGGTTTCATCGAGTCGCCCTCGGGAACCGAGCGCAGCCCTACTCGCGCCGACAGGCCAAGAAACAGAAGCGAAAGCGCGAGCGCTGACAAGCCATAGACTGCGCCAGTCCCGCCGATCCACCACGGCGCCATGCTGAGTGGCAGGAGTAGCGCGGCGTAGCCGAGAATCTGGCGGCGCGTCGAAACCTCGCCGGCGACGACCGGCATCATCGGAATACCGACCTTGGCGTAGTCGCTCTTCACGAACAGGGCGAGCGCCCAGAAGTGCGGCGGGGTCCACATGAAGATGATCGCGAACAGCAGAATGGGCATCAATGTGATCTCGCCGGTCGCAGCAACCCACCCAATCAGGGGCGGAAAGGCTCCCGCACCACCACCGATAACGATGTTCTGCGGCGTGCGCGGTTTGAGCCAGACAGTGTAGATCACCGCGTAATAGATAATCGAGATTGCGAGGATCGTGGCAGCAAGCCAGCCGATCGCTATGCCCATGAGCAATACGGAGCCCGCCGAGAGCGCCACGCCAAAATCGCGTGCCTCGGTCCGGTTCATCCTCCCCGAAGGAAGCGGACGCGCGCTGGTGCGCTTCATACCCGCATCGAGATCGGCTTCCCACCACTGGTTCAAAGCCGCCGCACCGCCCGCGCCCACGGCAATGCAGAGGACTGCCGTGAGGGCGAGCACGGGATGGATCCGCTCGGGCGCGGCCACGAGGCCACACAGCCCGGTGAAGATCACCAGGCTCATCACTCGCGGCTTGGTTAGCGCGAGGAAGTCGCGCCAGTCGGTGGGGATGCTGAGGCTCGCGCCTTCTGTCACGGTCTGGCCCCTTCTCGGGCGTGGCGGCAAGGTGGCCTGCCTCGCAAGGGAGGCAGGCCCCGCGCGCGTCAGTGCGCGTGCGCCTTGTCGTCGATCACCGGCAGCGTTTCATACTGGTGGAACGGCGGCGGGCTCGAGAGCGTCCATTCAAGCGTCGTCGCGCCCTCGCCCCAGTAATTGTCCTCGGCCTTCTTGCCGGCTGTGTAGGCGTAAATGATGTTGACGAACCAGATCACCAATGAAGCCGCCATGATCAGGTAGCCGATCGAGGAGATGTGGTTCCAGTAGGCATAGGCTTCAGCAAAGTCCGGATAACGGCGCGGCATGCCCTGCAGGCCCAAGAAGTGCTGCGGGAAGAAGATCGTGTTCACGCCGATGAAGAACACCCAGAAGTGCAGGTGCGCGAGGAACTCGGAATGCATCCGTCCACTCATCTTCGGGAACCAGTAATAGAAGCCGCAGAACAGGGCCGTCACCGCGCCCAGCGAGAGCACATAGTGGAAGTGCGCGACCACATAGTAAGTGTCGTGCAGCACGTCATCGACGCCGCCGTTCGCCAGCACGACGCCAGTGACGCCGCCCACGGTGAACAGGAAGATGAGGCCGATTGCCCAGACCATTGGCGACTTGAATTCGAGGCTGCCACCCCACATCGTCGCGATCCAGCTGAAGATCTTGATGCCGGTCGGCACCGCGATCACCATGGTTGCGGCGGTGAAATACATCTTGGTGTCAACCGACATGCCCGAGGTGTACATGTGGTGCGCCCAGACGATAAAACCGACCACGCCGATCGCGACCATGGCGTAGGCCATGCCGAGATAGCCGAACACCGGCTTCTTCGAGAAAGTCGAGACGACCTGGCTGATAATACCGAAGCCCGGCAGAATCATGATGTAGACTTCGGGGTGACCAAAGAACCAGAAAAGGTGCTGATAGAGCACCGGATCGCCGCCGCCAGCCGCATCGAAGAAGGTCGTGCCGAAATTGCGGTCGGTAATCAGCATGGTGATTGCCGCGGCAAGCACCGGCAGCGCGAGCAGCAGCAGGAACGCGGTAACCAAGACCGACCACACGAACAGCGGCATCTTGTGCATTGTCATGCCCGGTGCGCGCATGTTGAAGATGGTGGTGATGAAGTTGATCGCCCCCATGATCGAGCCCGCACCGGCAAGGTGTAGCGAGAAGATCGCGAAATCGGTCGATGGCCCCGCAGAACCGTAGGTCGAAAGCGGCGCATAGACCGTCCAGCCGATACCTGAGCCGATCCCGTTACCGCTCGGCACGAAGGCCGAGATCAACAGCGAGGTGAAGCCCGCAACGGTCAGCCAGAACGAAATGTTGTTCATGCGCGGGAAGGCCATGTCCGGCGCGCCAATCATGAGCGGCACGAACCAGTTTCCGAAACCGCCAATGATCGCGGGCATGACCATGAAGAACACCATGATCAGGCCGTGGGCGGTGATCAGGACGTTCCACGTATGCAGCGTCTGGTTGAAATCGGGATTGGCCGTGCCGAACCAGCGCGCGAAGGTGTCGAGATACTGGATGCCGGGCTCGGCCAGTTCCAGCCGCATCATGCCCGAGAACGCTCCGCCAATGATCCCGGCGAAGATCGCGAAGATCAAATAGAGCGTGCCGATATCCTTGTGGTTCGTCGACATGAACCAGCGGGCGAAAAAGCTCGGCTTGTGATCGTCGTGCGCGTGCTCTTCGTGGTGAGCGTCGAAACCTTCAGCAGTAGTGGCCATCGTTGATTTACTCTCGGACTAACTGATTTCGTTCAGGCTGCGGGAGTCGAGGCAACGGCCTCGGCCGCAGCACCCTCGTCACCGGCTTCCAGCGCATCCTGCGCCGATTCCGCATCTTCTTCCGCCAGCGCTTCGTCGCCGACAGTGCCGCCCGGCTGTGAACGCACCCAAGCCTCGAACTGATCGCGCGGCAGCGCCTCGACAGCGATAGGCATGAAGCCGTGCTTGGGGCCGCACAGCTCCGAACACTGGCCGTAATACACGCCCGGCTTGTCGATCGTCAGGACTTTCTCGTTGATCCGTCCCGGCACAGCGTCGAGCTTGAACCACAGCGAAGGCACGGCGAACGAGTGGATCACGTCGGCGGCAGTTATCTGCATACGGATCGGCTCGCCCACCGGGAGCACGAGGCGATTATCGACTTCGAAATGGCTGGGTCCGTCGCTTGGGTCGGAGCCGACCATGCGCTTGCCGGGATTGATCTCGGGCATGCCGGGCACGTTAAGCATGTAGGAGATGACTTCGAAATCGCCATTATCGGGATAGGAATAGGTCCAGAACCACTGGTTGCCGGTAACTTTGACGGTCAGGGCCTCGTCCGGTGCTGGCTTGAACTGCTTAGCGAGCAGGTCGATGGAGGGCACCGCAATGCCGACCAGTATCAGCACCGGCACGAGCGTCCAGATGACCTCGATCACGGTGTTGTGGCTCGTGCGCGAAGCAACCGGATTTGCGCGGCGATTATAGCGCGCCACGACCCAGATGAGCAGGAACAGCACGAACAAGCTGATCAGGGTGATGATCGGCATCAGGACCGCGTTGTGAATCCAGTGCCCATATTCACCGAGCGAAGAATACTGGTCCTGCAGCCCAAGCCCGGCATCGACCGGCATACCAACGCCTTCGGTTGGCTTCATCCGCGCAATCGGCGCTGCGGCCAATTCAGCGGCACCGTCGCTTGCCGTGGCCGCCTCGACGGCGGGTGCCGGAGCGGCTTCGACCTGCGCCGCAGCCGGAAGGGTTACCAGAGCAAGGCTCAACCCCAGAGCCTTGATCGCTTTGCTGATTGCACCTGCGTGCTGCGCGAAATTCATGATCTTTTGTGCTTTCGCTTCCGTCAACGGTCCGACCTCGCGGCCCCGACCATACAAAACAAACGGGCATGCGCCCCCCGCTGGCGCGGCCTATACGCGCGCTTGCGGCATGTCTCAAGCGCCTCTAGGGGAAAAATTGACCGAGCGGCAACCGGGTATCTTCGGACCGCATCGCAATTCCTTGCGAGTGAGAGGCAATAGACGGTGGAAGACGAGGAAGTTCTCGCGGAATTCCGCGCCAGCGAGGCGCTTCTTGAGGGGCATTTCCTGCTTTCGTCGGGGCGGCACAGCGCGCATTATCTGCAATGCGCGCGGGTGTTGATGAACCCGGATCGCGCCGCGCGGCTTGCGCTGGCGTTGGCACAGCGAATCCCTCGCGAGCTGCGCAAGACCATCACCAAGGTGGTGTCTCCAGCAATGGGCGGGGTCATCATCGGCCACGAGATGGGTCGTGCGCTTGACGTCGATGCCCTGTTCGTCGAACGGCCGGAAGGAACCTTTGAATTCCGGCGAGGCTTCGCGCTGGACGAAAATGACAAGGTACTAATGGTCGAGGACGTGGTCACGACCGGGCTATCCAGCCGTGAAGCGATCAAGGCTATCGAAGCCGAGGGAGGCCAGGTTGTTGCGGCAGCCGCGCTTGTCGACCGGTCGAACGGCGAGGTCGATCTGGGCGTGCCATTCCATCCGCTGATCGTCATCAGCTTTCCGACCTATGCTCCGGACGAACTGCCGCCCGAACTTGCGGCTACACCCGCGATCAAACCGGGCAGCCGGGCGAAGCCGTGACAACTGAAAGGTTGCGTCTTGGCGTGAACATCGATCACGTCGCCACGATCCGCAACGCAAGGGGCGGCGACCATCCCGACCCGGTACGCGCAGCGGAAATCGTCGCTAGCGCAGGCGGCGATGGCATTACCGTGCACCTGCGCGAGGACCGCCGCCACATCCGCGACGACGACTTACAACGCGTTCAGGACGCGACCGGCCTGCCGCTCAACCTGGAAATGGCGGCGACCGACGAAATGGTGGAAATCGCGCTGCGTCATGCACCGCATGCCGCTTGCATCGTGCCAGAACGGCGCGAAGAGCGAACCACCGAGGGCGGGCTCGATGCGGCAGGCCAGCACAACCGGCTTTACCCCATCGTCTCACGCCTCAGCGATGCAGGAATTCGCGTCAGCTTGTTCATCGCGCCCGAACCGCGCCAGGTCGAAGCGGCCATGCGACTCGCCGCGCCGGTCGTCGAATTTCACACTGGCGAATATGCCCATGCCGATGAGGGAGAGCCTCGCGCTGCCGAACTGCGCCGAATCGCCGACATGGCCGCGCTCGCGGTCAAGAATGGGATAGAGCCGCATGCAGGCCATGGCCTGACCTACGAGAACGTCCAGCCTGTCGCCGCGATCCCGCAACTGCGCGAGCTCAACATCGGGCACTACCTGATCGGCGAGGCGATTTTCACCGGGCTGGAAGATAGCGTTTTGCGCATGCGACGACTGATGGACGAAGCAAGATGATTATCGGCCTCGGCTCAGACCTCTGCAACATCGAGCGCATCCAGAACTCGCTCAACCGCTTCGGCGAGCGCTTCGAAAATCGCGTTTTCACCGAAATCGAACGCGCCAAGGCCCGCCGTCGCCAGATAACCACGGCGGCGACCTACGCCAAGCGCTTCGCCGCCAAGGAAGCCTTTTCCAAGGCGGTCGGCACCGGATTTCGCGCTGGCGTGTTCATGAGGGACATCGGAGTCGTCAACGCGCGCTCGGGCGCGCCGACGCTGGCATTGACTGGCGGTGCGGCAAGCAGGCTCGCCGGTATGGTGCCCGACGGTCACGAGGCGATCATTCACCTGACCCTCACCGACGATCACCCATGGGCGCAGGCCTTCGTTGTGATTGAGGCGCGCGCGCTGTGAACGAGGTAAAGATCAGCGACGCAGAGGAGGCAGATAAGGGTATCGACTGGGCTGCGGAAATTCGCGGCCTGTTGCTGATGCTGCTCGCCGTTCTGGGCTTCCACAGCCTGATCGCCAAGCCTTTCTACATACCCTCGATCTCGATGATGCCGGGGCTGCTCGTCGGCGACCGACTCGTGGTTAGCAAGTATCCATTTGGCTGGAACTGGTCCTCCGCCTCGTTCCATGTTCTGCCACGCGGCGACTGGCGCATTGCCGGGACCACGCCCGAATATGGAGACATCGTCATTGTCGTTCCGCGCAACCGGCGCGAGGACCTGATCAAGCGAGTCGTCGCCCTGCCGGGCGACCGCATCGCTGTCGTGAACGGCCAGATCGTGCTCAACGGCAAACCGGTGCCGCAGGCAGTCGAGCCTTCGCTGCTGCTGCCAGCCGATGATGGTCTCGAATGCGATCCCGCGGAAGGCCCTGGCCATTGCTACGACGATTTCGCTGCTTTCAGAACGCGCTTGCCGAGCGGCCGCGAGGTTTACGAGCTGCCGGTGCTGCGCGAGACCTTGCCCAATGGCGCGAGCTATCTCGTGATCGATCACCTCAACCAGACGCTAGACGACAAGCCGCAAATCACCGTCCCTCAGGGGCACATCTTCTTGATGGGTGATAACCGGGATCATAGCGCCGACAGCCGCGCCGAACTCTATGAAAATGGGCTCGGCGGCCCGGTAGCGCTCCACGACGTCGGCGGCCGGGCCGAATTCATCACATTCTCGCTGGATGGCACGCAGACCTGGAATCCGCTCACATGGTGGGGTGCTCTGCGCGGGGGCCGCGCCTGGACCACGCTCCGCCCGCGCATCGAGAAGAGCGGAGGCTAGACGGCGACAGATGGCCCGCAAGTTCCTCTACATTGTGGCAGGGATCACGGTTCTGATTATCGCGGTCATGCTCGCTTTGAGGCTCTGGTCGTCCGAGCTTAGCGAGATCGCCTTCGTACCGGAGGCCGAATTTACGCCCCAGCCCGCCATCGGGATCGATACCTACGCAGGATACGACCGATGGATCGCGCGGCCCGGCAAGGGCGCCGACGATCCGGCAATGTGGTTACCGGACGGCCTCGAAGGAGATGCCGATGCGCTGGCGGTGCCGGTGTTCTTCGTTCATCCGACAAGCTATTTCGAGAAGGCGAAGTGGAACGCCCCCGAAGACGACAAACCCTCACGCGATCTGGCCGAACTGTTCGTGCAGGGCATGGCCAGCCCTTTCAACAAGAGCCTGAACGTGTGGGCGCCGCGCTACCGGCAGGCGACGATCGGCGCCTTCCTGACCGACAAGCCCGAAGGAACGCGCGCGCTCGACCTGGCCTACGGCGACGTACTCGCCGCCTTCGACAGCTTCATCGCAACAGTCGATCCGGCCAAGCCCTTGGTGCTCGCCGGGCATAGTCAGGGGGCCTACCACTTGCGACGTCTGCTGCGCGACCGGGTCGCAGGAACGTCCCTGGCACAGCGCATGGTCGCCGCTTACCTGATCGGCTGGCCAGTTGCTGTGGAGCAGGACCTGCCGCGGACCGGACTTGGCGCATGCGAGGGCCCGGAGCAGACCCGTTGTATCGTCTCATGGCTGACGGTTGCCGAACCAGCCGAGACGGAAATGCTGGTCAGGGCCTGGAAACGCCGGCAGGGCCTTGACGGTAAACAGCTGAAGGACGCCGCCTTCATCTGCACCAATCCGCTGACCGGCGGGCGGGGCGGCGAAGCCCCTGCTGACGACAATCTCGGCACACTCGTGCCAAACATTGTTGCAAAGACCGGGACCCTGGTGCCCGGCAAGGTCGGTGCGCGATGCCGCGAAGATGGATTCCTCTCGATTGGCAATCCGCCTTTGCTCGAGCTCGGGCCTTACGTGATGCCCGGCAACGATTATCACCTGTTCGACGTGACGCTTTTCTGGGCCAACCTGCGCGCCGATTTCGTGCGACGTGCAAAGGCGTGGCAGCCGTTACAGTGATTACGGAGAACCGCGAGCACTTTCGCGCAGCACTGCCGCAAGGCGGAGGAGTGTTGCTGGGTCTGGACCTTGGGACACAGACAATCGGCACTTCGCTTTGCGACGCAGGATGGCGCTTCGCAACGGCAGGTAAGACCCTGCCGCGCGGGAAGTTCGACGCGGACAAGGCGAAGTTGCAGGCCTTGTGCAAGGAGCGCTCTGTGGTTGGCATAGTGATCGGCCTGCCGCTCAACATGGATGCGAGCGAGGGCCCGCGCGCGCAATCGAGCAGGGCCTATGCCCGCAATCTCGGCGAGGCACTCGGCCTGCCGATCCTGCTCTGGGACGAGCGCTGGTCGACCGCCGGGGCCGAGCGAGACCTGATCGGGCAGGACATGAGTCGTGCGAAGCGTGCGGAACGGATCGATTCGGCGGCAGCTGCCGTGATCCTGCAAGCCGCGATCGACGCGCTGTCAGGCAGCGTGTTCTAAGATTCGCCTGCGATTGCGGGCCTCAGCGGCAACCAACCTGCTACCGCACTGTTCGGCCCGGCGCCAAACCTCGTCGCGCCTTACCTCACCCCCGGCTACCGACGCTAGCGCCCGCCAAGAGGCTAGCCTCATTCGCTCGCTCGGATGCCGCACGCCAAAAGTCTCGGCAAGATCGATCGCTTCCGGCGAACCGAGTCCAACCGCGACGCGCAGAAAGGCTTCGCTCGAGCCGGGCGAGACGATCCGACCTACCCGGCCGTTTTCGACATCGAAGTTGTACTGATCCATCCAGCCGAGCGATCCGCCCGAATGCATGATGTTGATCGATACCGAAAGCGCGTCGGCCGGTAGCTGCGCGTGCACATCGCGGTGGGCGCGGTAATGCATGATCTTGCCCTCACGCAGAGCTGACTTTTCGACGAACCGCAACGACACGGGCTCACCCTGCCAGCCGACGACGTCCTCGTATTCGTACTCGTAATAGTCGCTCTAGTATCCCGGCCCGAAATACCCCAGGGTCAGGAAATCAAAATTGTGGTCGTGCGGGAAGCCGTAGACGAAGCTCGCGCCACCGCTGGCTCGCAACATGTAATCGTCTTCGGAAGGCCACAGGTTCGCGCGCATGAAGAAATCGCCGCCGTCCGGCGCGTGGAGCATCACCACTTGGGGGCCATAGAAGTTGACGCCGTCATCCTCGTCATGGCGGGCAGCCAGTTCGGCCACCAGCATGTCGCCAAGAAAGGTCTGGTCAGCTCCCAGCCGCCGCAACAGCAGAGCACCGTGCTGAACGCTCTCTTCCTCGCGCGGATCGAAGCCACGGGCCTTGAGCGCGTCGACACACTCGGCAAGACTGCATGGGTCGGCTGGCGGGACATCGAGAACGCGGGGCATCAGGCAAGCTCCTTCAATTGCGGATAGGCTTCGATGAGCTGCGAGCGCAGCGCGCCTGCCGCGGGAGCCAGTTCATCCTCCTCGCGGCGCGCGACTTCGCACAGCGCGGAAAAACCTGCGGCAGTGTCGAGCGAAAGGCATTCACGAAGCGCCTGCCATCGCACCACCTTGCCGCCCTTGTCGCAGGCGATCACGGCCATCGCGGGCGCGGCGTCAGGTCGGCCCATCCTTCCGAGCAGAGCCATCATCAGCTCGGTGCGGCTGTCCTGTGGCGTACCAGCCGCCTGATGGACCATCGCTCCGTCGGCCAGTGCATATTCGCGCGTCGGCCCAGCCTCGGGCAAGCGTCGCTGGAGTCGGAGCAAAACGAGGCAGCCGTCGACGCTTTCCAGCCGCATGTGGTGCGAGCGCGCATCTCGAACGACTATCGAACCGGGCGTCAGCGACAGGGTGCTTGCGGACAGGTCCGCGCGATCGGGCCGGGTCGAACAGCGATCAATTGTGACGGCGCGTGCATGACCCGCTAGGACACGCTCCCACACCTGGCTGGGAGAAGAATCGGCAGTCGTCGCTGGCGGACGCTTGGCGAGCCCCGCGCCGTCGATGGCAACAAGCGAAAGCGTGACGGATCCCGACCGCGCCAGTTGCAGCGTCGATATCGTATCGTCGGTGAAATGGCGGAACGGCGCGTGGCCCAGCCAGTTTTCAGCGAGCGCCGATGCCGTAACACCGATCAATTCGCGTGCCAGCGCTTCTGCATCATCACTGCCTGCATCGAACAGCCGCGCCAGCACCTGATGATCGGCCAGATCGCCGCCCGCGGCAAAAGCCCGGACCGCGTCCAGCAGCTTCGCAACGTGAGACTGATTGCGCCAGGCCATGACCTGATCCACGGTGGCGTCCTGCGCCGCGCGCTGCGGGGTGTCGTCATCCCGCAGCGCACGCAGTTGCGGATGGATGATCATCCTTCGCAGCCCCGGTCAGAGAATTCCACGAGTAGGATCGATCTCGTAAAGGAAAGTGATAAGGAAGACGATTGTATCGTCCGAGCTCTGCACTCGGGCGACATCGACGAGCGAGCCGAACAGGCCGGTCAGCGTGTCGAGATCGGGAAGTGAAGCGATGTCGATTTTCGGAAGGTTCATGTCCTGATTACCCCATTTTTCGGTGAGTTACGTACGTGCGCGACAGATTGCGCACGCCACACAATGTCGAGGCCAGGCAGGCTCCTTAAGTTAAAAGATTGTAAGAGAATCTGGGCTGAGAAATGGTCCGCCTTCAATCCTTCACCCCGCGCAGGATCACGACCAGCCCGGGTTGACGGGGTACCGCTTCGCCAATTGCAATCGGAATCCGAACTGCATCGGCGCGGGCGCGATCGAGAATGGCATCAGCAATTTTGGGTTCATGGATCACTGCATCGGCCATGCCCAACGTCCGCGCCTCACGCAAAGTGAGATCGTCTGGATCGTCGCTGGACAGCAGAAATTCCACAGGAGCCGAAGGTATCGCTTCGGTTGTTTCTTCCAGCCATTCCCCAAGCGCATCGGCGCTGCCTTGGCGCAGCGGATCCACGGGCCCGCCCTCGCCAAGCGCCGCGTCGAGCGCGCGCCGCCGCTCGCCGGCATCGGGCCAACGCTTACGCAGTCTGTCGCGGGCTTTGAAAAGCGCTTCTGCCAAGCGACCGAGCGATTGCGGGAGCAGCAATTCCAGTCTCAATCGTAACTGTTTTGCGAGCCCCGCCGATGCACCGCCGGTCCCCACCGCAATCAGCACCGGCGAGCGGTCGAGCACCGAAGGCACCGTGAAATCGCACAGGTCGGGCTGGTCGGTGACATTGACCAGCAGGCCAGCGCAACGCAGGCGCAAGGCGTCGCCCGAAGCCGGGTCAGGATTTTCGTGTGCGACAAAGGCCAGCCGCGCGCCTTGATCGATACCTTTTTGGATATCGTTTACGACCAAGCCGCCCGCGCGCTCGACCAGCCTGCGTTTTGCTGCTGCCGCTTCACCCCCGCCCAGCACAACCACCGGCTGGCCGGCAATGCGATGGAAGAGGGGCAACGACTGGATCACTCGAGCCAGTCCGGTACTTTTTCGGCGGCCAAGATCGCGGCAGGCTCGATCCTCTCGGCGACCACTGCCCACTTGTCGCCATCGACCATCACCTCAGGCACCAGCGGACGGCTGTTGTAGGTATTGGCCATGGTCGCGCCATAGGCTCCGGCGGTGCGGAACGCGCCCAGATCGCTGGCTTCGACCACGTCGATCTTGCGGCCCATGGCAAAGGTATCGCCGGTCTCGCAAATTGGGCCGACCAGGTTGGCCACCATCTTCTCGCCCGTCGGCCTCACCGCCACGAATTCGTGCCAGGCATCGTACATGGCCGGTCGGACCAGATCGTTCATCGCAGCATCGAGCACAACGAATGCGGCATTGCCAACCCCCGGCTTCACCCGAATGACGCGGGTTAGTAGGATGCCCGAGTTGCCAGCAATGACCCGGCCCGGCTCAAACATCAGCGTCACGTCCCAGCCGCGGGTGACCTCGGTGACCATGGCACCGTAGTCAGCGGGCGTCGGTAGCTCTTCGCCAGCCCGATAGGGCACGCCCAGCCCGCCGCCTAGGTCCATGTGGCTGACGGTCAAGCCTGCACCGCGGATGTCACGCATCAGGTCGCCCATCCGCTCAAACGCGGCGCGCGAGGGAGCAAGGTCGGTGATCTGGCTGCCAATATGGACCGCAAGCCCGCGCATCTCTAACCCGCCCAGCGCCGCGAGCCGCGCATAGATTTCCGCCGCCCGATCATAGGCGACGCCGAACTTGTTCTCGGCCTTCCCGGTCGAGATTTTGGCATGAGTTTTGGCATCGACATTGGGATTGACCCGCAGGGTGGCCACCGCGCTGCGCCCCGACGCCGCGGCCAGTCGGGCCAGGTCCTCGCCCTCGCCCTCGCTTTCGATGTTGAACTGAGCGACCCCGGCATCAACCGCTGCAGCTAGCTCACCATGAGTCTTGCCAACGCCCGAAAAGACGATGTCGGCAGCCGGCATTCCCGCTGCCAGCGCGCGGTCCATCTCGCCTACCGAGACGATGTCGGCGCCATAGCCCTGGCGGGCCAGTACCTTTAGCACGGCGAGATTGGGATTGGACTTGACCGCAAAGGCAATGTGCACCGGACCAGCGGCGCTGAGCGCTTCGGCGAACACCTGCGCATGCCGTTCGAGCGTCGCGCGCGAATAGACATAGACCGGCGTACCGACCGCCTCGGCAATTTCGGCCAGCGGCACGTCTTCGGCATGGAGCACGCCGTCGCGATAAGTGAAGTGGTCCACGTCCCTATTCCTTCGGCGGCAGATCGAAGGCGTCGTTGGCGCGCTCTTCCGAGCGGCGGCGGAGCTCGACATTGCGTTCGGGAACCGCCTGCACGGGCGGCACCAGCAAGGCATCGGCGTCGAGCGAAACTTCGCGGCCATAGGGCGCGACCGGCAGGCTCTTGCCTTGCCTTGGCTCCAGCGAGGCGCGGTTACCGCAACCGACAAGGATGGTAGCAGCGGTCACAAGGACAAGCACTGCCCGAGTCATGGCGTCATCCCCAGCGCCTTACGTGCTTCGGCCACCCGCGCGCGCACTTGATCGGGTGCGGTGCCGCCATAACTGGCCCGCGCCGCGACCGAAGCCTCGACCGACAGCGCGCCAAAGACCCGCTCGTCGATTCGCGCATCGATGGCCTTGAGATCGTCCAGCGGCAAGGCATCAAGCGCCACGCCGCGCTCCTCGGCCAGCTTCACGGCGGAGCCGGTGATGTGGTGGGCTTCGCGGAACGGAATGTCGGCCTCGCGCACCAGCCAGTCGGCAAGGTCGGTCGCCGTCGCGTATCCTAGCTCCGCCGCTTCGCGCATCCGATCTGTGCGGAACGTGCTGTCGGCCACCATGCCGGTCATCGCCGCAATCGACAGGGCGAGCAGGCCCGCCGCCTCGAACACGGGCGGCTTGTCGTCCTGCATGTCCTTCGAATAAGCCAGCGGCAGGCCCTTCATCGTCACCATCAGCGCAGTGAGGCAGCCGACAATCCGACCGGCATGGCCGCGCACCAGCTCGGCAGCGTCGGGGTTTTTCTTCTGCGGCATGATCGAGCTGCCGGTCGAAAGCGCATCGGGAAGCGTAACGAAGCCAAACGGCTGGCTCGCCCACAGGATCATCTCCTCGGCCAAGCGCGAAAGGTGCAAGGAGCACTGAGCAGCAGCTTGAAGGTAATCGAGCGCGAAATCGCGGTCGGACACGGCATCGAGGCTATTCAGCGTCGGTCCGTCGAAGCCGAGAGCGCTCGCCGTCACTCCCCGGTCGATCGGAAAGCCAGTGCCGGCCAGCGCCGCTGAGCCCAACGGACACTGGTTCATTCGCGTGCGCGCATCGGCAAAGCGCGAGCGATCGCGCGCCACCATTTCGTAATAGGCCATGAGGTGATGACCGAGCGTCACCGGCTGCGCGGTCTGCAAATGGGTGAAGCCGGGCAAGATGCTGTCGGCATGCTCGCCAGCGCGCGTAACCAGCGCCTTCTGCAATTCCTCAAGTCCCGCGTCTGCCTGATCGATGGTGTCGCGCACCCAAAGCCTGAAATCGGTCGCCACCTGATCGTTGCGGCTGCGCGCGGTGTGCAGCCTACCCGCCGCCGGACCGATCAGCTCGGCAAGGCGGCTTTCGGTGGTCATATGGATGTCTTCGAGGTCCCAGTCCTCGGGGACACCGTTCGCTTCGTATTCGGTTGCAATAGTCTCCAGTCCGCCAAGGATCGCCTGCATATCCTCACCGGAAACGATGCCCTGCGCGCCGAGCATCGTCACATGCGCGCGGCTAGCGGCTATGTCCTGCCGCCACAGCGCCTTGTCGAAGGGGATCGAGGCATTTATCTCGCGCATGATTGCAGACGGCCCGCCCTCGAACCGTCCGCCCCACATCGCATTGGAGGCCTGCCCGTTGTTGTCGTCCCGTTCGCTCAAAGCCGTGGTCCTTGGCTGCGCGCTTATCGCAGGCGGGTGCGATAGGCAAAGCGAAGCGTCGAGGCAACCAGAGGCTGAGACGGCGAGCAGGGTGCCTGCGGGCAAGCTCGATCGCGGACAGGCGGGCAAGCCGTTACCCGAGGTGACCGTGCGCGATCCCGATGGCGAGGAACTGGCGCTCGACAGCCTGTCGGGGCAACCGGTTCTGGTGAACATGTGGGCGACCTGGTGCGCGCCCTGCGTCAAGGAATTGCCGACGCTTCGGGCCATCGCCAACCGCGCCGATGTGGGCGTGAAGATTGTCACCATTTCGCAGGATATTGGTGAACCGGCGGCAGTGCGGACATTTCTTGACCAGCGCGATCTTGCCGATCTTCCCGCATGGATCGATGCCAACGGCGAGCTGCCCGCTGCATACGACGCGCAGGCATTGCCGATGACGATCCTCTACGATGCGAAGGGCAAGGAAGTGTGGCGCTATCTCGGCGACCGCGACTGGTCCAGCGAGGAGAGCCTGAAGCTGATCGCCGAAGCCGCACCCCCGCCGCAAAGCTGACCGCGAGCCCGACCATGGATCTATACGCCTGCATGACGCCGAATACGCTGAAAGCGATGTTCATGCTCGGCGAACTCGATCTGGAGTTCGAGCTAAAACGCGTGCGCGTCTATCGCGGCGAGCACTTCGCGGATGGGTTCGAGGCCTTGCACCCCTATCGCAAGTTGCCGGTACTGGTCGATCCGCAAGGGCCGGACGGTGGTCCGTTCACGGTATTCGAATCGGGCGCAATCCTCGTCTATCTCGCCGAGAAGACAGGCAAACTTTTAAGCGAGAACGCCGCCGAACAAAGCACAGTCATGCAATGGCTAATGCTGCAGATGAGCAGTGTCGGGCCCTCGTTCGGCAATGCCTCGCACTTCACGGCGGCAAGCGGGAAGGACGAACACTATTCGCGCAAGCGCTTCGTCACCCAAGCAGCGCGGCTGTGCGCAGTCTACGACGAGCGGCTGAAAAACGAGCGCTTTCTTGCGGGCGATTTCTTCTCGATTGCCGATGTCGCGACCTTCCCTTGGCTGTGGCGGCATCCGGGCATGGTCGGCATCGACACGAGCGGGTTCTCAGGGCTCAACCGGTGGCTGAGGGAAGTCGAACAGCGTCCCGGTCTCGCCCGCGTGCAGCCGCGCTACAAGGCACTGGTCGAAGCAGACCGGGCAGACTTGGCCGAAACCGATCCCGACCTGATGGACCGGATCATGGGTCGCGGAGACTGGTGGCTGATCGACTAGGCTGGCGCCGGCGGCCGCGACAGGAATTGTGATAGCGGTGGATGCGCCTGATCGTCGGTCACCACGTCGATGACGGCAGGAAGCCCCGAGGCCAGCGCACGGTCGAGCGCAGGGGCGAACATGTCCGGGGAGGACACCCGCTCACCGAAACAGTCGCAGGCCCGCGCGATGGCGGCATGGTCGACCGGACCCAGCTCGGCGGCATCGGAATGCTGATACATGAACCAATCCTCGCCGTGCAGTTGATAACCGAGGATCTGATTGTTGAGCACGATCGTGATGATCGCAAGGTCCATGCGCCGCGCGGTTTCCAGCTCCGACCAGCAATGCGCGAAGCCGCCATCTCCGACCAGCGCAAAGACATTGGCGTCGGGTCGCGCCACCTTGGCGCCCAGCGCCATTGGCAGCCCCCACCCAAGCCCCGCCAGCCCGCGAGGCGTGATGAAACGACAGCCCGGCGCTCGCGCATCGAGGAAGGTAGCGACCCAGTTGGTCGAATAGCTCGCATCGGCGCAAACGATATCCCGCACACGCAGCCGCTCGTTCAGCACGCGCATCAAATGCTCAGGGCGGACCGCGCCCTGTACGCCAGGTCCGATGGCATCGACAACGGCATCGCTTCGGGCGCGGGCCTTGGCCGTATCTGCCGCTACTTTGTCGTGCCGCTGGTTGCGTTGCGGGAAGTCCGCTTCTGAAAGCAGCTCCAGTAACGCTGTGAGCGTCGCCTTGGCATCCCCGACCATACGATGCGCCGGATAGTTTCGGCCGATCTCGGCCCCGTCGATGTCGATATGGATGAATTGCGCGTCTGTATTGAGCAGCGTCCAGTTCGCAGTTCCGTTGGCGGCGGTGCGGGTGCCGACCAGCAGGATTACATCGGCCTGCGTGGCATAAGTGCGAAGGTCCATTGCCCGTGCGCCTTCGCCCATGGTGTTGCCGAATACGCCGAGCGATAGCGGATCGGTCTCGGCAATCGCGCCCTTCCCGTGGTTGGTGGTGGCGACGGGGATCGCGCCCATCTCCGCCAGCCGCGCGACTTCTGAGGCAGCGCCAGACAGATGCACGCCGCCGCCCGCCACGATGAGGGGCCGCTCGGCGGCTTTCAGCATCTCCGCCGCCGTGCGCAGCAGTTCGGCCTCGGGCTTGACCCGGTCGAGCGGGAATGCGCCCAGTTGCGCGGTCCTGACCGGCGAGGCGACTGCCTCCTGCGCCATGAAATCGGAGGGAAGCAAGAGCACAACCGGGCCGGGTCTGCCAGTGGTCGCCTGGACAATCGCCATGTCGAGATAGTCGTCGAGCCGCTCGGGCCGCGTCACCCGACGGGTCCATTTCGAGCACCCCGAAAACAGCGCGAAGTGATCGAATTCTTGAAAGGCGTTGCGGTCTGCTTCAATCTCGGAAAATTCCTCGACCAGCACAAGCAGCGGAATCGAGCTCTTGATGGCTTCGCACATCGGCGGAACCAGCAAGGTCGCGGC
>CAZRVW010000029.1:0-19817 GCA_964603645.1 uncultured Novosphingobium sp.
ACGAAGATCATCTCGCGCGGCGTCGAGGGGACGTCCTTCAGGCTGTCGGGCGGGGGCACGAGGCCGTCGCGGAAATCGTAGTTCAGCAGCTTTCGGTCACCGACATACATGGCATATTCGCCATCCGGTCCATGTTTGCGTGTAGGCAGCCACTTCTCGTGATACTGCTTGGGCAGGTACTCGGTGAAAAAGTCGAAATCGTCCTCGACGACATGCATGTCGGAATCGAAGATCGGTCCATCGTAAAGGGTCATCGCATTCTCCCGCGCGCCTGTGCGCCGTGCATTCACTTCACACAGGATAGCCGCACTGGGTCAAGGGACAATCATTAGTGTGATCCGGCCGGGCGGTCGCAGGCGGGCATGATTTCGCAAGGAATACTGGCTAAAAGGCCGGTCGAGTGGCCTCGCAGAGGTCAAGGAATGGCGCTGACAGGGACATGACGTGAATAGCGAGGCAAGCACAAATCGGCGGGCTCTGGTGACTGGCACGGCCGGGTTCATCGGTTCCCACCTTGCGCAATTGCTGCTCGACGAAGGCTTCGAGGTCTGCGGCTATGACGGCATGACCGACTATTACGACGTCAACCTGAAACGCCGCCGCCACCAGATGTTGCTCCAGAACGCTCGATTTTCAGCACACGAAGGCATGTTGGAGGACAATGACCTGCTGTCGCGCATTGCCGACGAGTTCAAGCCGCAGGTGATCGTTCACCTCGCTGCCCAGGCAGGGGTGCGCTACAGCCTCGAAAACCCGCGCGCTTACATCGACAGCAATGTCGTCGGCACTTTCAATGTCATGGAAGTGGCGCGCCGCCACGAAGTCGAGCACCTGCTGATGGCGTCTACCTCCTCGGTCTACGGCGCCAACGAGGACATGCCCTTTACCGAGACCGAGAAGGCCGACACCCAGCTCACGATCTACGCTGCGACCAAGAAGGCCAACGAGGCGATGGGCCATTCCTATGCCCATCTGTGGAACCTGCCGGTGACGATGTTCCGCTTCTTTACGGTCTACGGGCCGTGGGGTCGGCCCGACATGGCGCTCTACAAATTCGTCGAGGGTATTCTCGATAACCGCCCGATCGACATCTATAACAACGGCGAGATGTACCGCGATTTCACCTATGTCACCGATCTGGTGCGCGGTATCCGCCTGCTGATCGACGCGCCGCCGGTGAAGCCCGAAAGCGCCGAGGCCATCGAGCCGGGCGACAGCCTCTCGCCGGCGGGTCCGTTCCGTGTCGTCAATATCGGCAACTCGGACAAGGTGCGCCTGCTCGATTTCGTCGAGGCCATCGAGACGAGCCTCGGCAAGGAGGCGATCCGCAATTACATGCCGCTGCAGATGGGCGACGTGCCCGCGACCTGGGCCGATGCCTCGTTGCTTCAGCGGCTGACCGGCTACAAGCCGCAGACCGATTACAGGGATGGCGTGGCGCAATTCGTCGCCTGGTATCGCGACTATTACGGCAAGTAGGACAGCCTAGTACTGCATGCGACGCGCATAATCCTTGCGGCGCTGCGCGATCTGTTCGGCGCGTTGCTCAGCTGAAACGCGCACTGTCTCTGCCGGCAATGCCGCATCAAGTTCCGCGCGCTTCACGACCGTCATAGCCTTCACCGCCCCCGCGCTCTTAACGCCGTCGGGCAGTGCCTGCCAGCGCGCGCAATATGTGCCCGTGCGCAGGTCGGCGGTGTCGAGCCAGTTGTGGACGCCGGGATCGCTGGCGGAAATGACGTAGGTGTAGCTGCCATCGGCATTGGCGCGCGCCTGATCTCCCGACAGGCTGCCGAGATTGCCCATGTAATCGCTCGTCTGGCCCTGCCCCCAGGCATCGGATAGCTGGAAGCCGAGATAGGCCGCATTGCGCCGATCAAGCGTGACGACCAGCGCTTCGTCGGGCTCGAGTTGGTACCAGCCGCACTTTATGAAGCCCCAGCCGGTCGCCCGGTCGAACTGGTGCGCGAAGGTATTGGCCGCGCCCGAATAGAAGCGCTGCTTGGCCCAAGTCATGAAATAACGCGCGACACTGCCGGTCAGCGCGGCGGCCTTTGCAGCCATTTCTGCCTGACTGCGCAGCGGCTTGACCGGCGGCCCGGCCACGCGCTTCACGTTCAGCTGCACCGGATTTTGCCGGGACCAGTCGGGTATCGTGTCGCGCACGAGAATATAGGCATCGTGCACATCGGGATCGGACTGGAGGTGGTTGATCCGGCCATTGGCGGGCGAACTGTCGACCGTGATCGTGAAGGTGCCGTCACGCGCGACGTCCAGATCCGCGAGCGCGACAGACCCGTCCTCGTCTTCCTGGCTCTTGATCTTCTGGTTGGGATCAGCGCCCGACTTCTCGTTGTGCAGCACGAAAGTCTGCTGGACCGGCGCGGCATGGATGACGCGTCCTTCGATGACATAGCTGGCCGTGCCGTCGATCGGGATCGTGCGATAGATGTTATCCGGATTGTCGACCATCACGCCTTCGACAGGCAGGACAACATCGCCCCAGGCATGTGCGCCGGTGGTGCCCCAAAGCGCCTGCGCCCTGTCGGGATCGGCGGCAACCACGCCAAACGTCTGTGCCATTGCCATGGCCTCGGCCGCGCGCCGCAAGGTCTTGCGCGCGTCGGGCATCTTCGCGACCGGGTCCTTTTCATAGACGGCGGCAAGATCGTCGATGGCCTTTTGCACTGCGCGGCTGTTGTAGACGGCGAGTGCCTGGCGATCGGCTTCTATCTGGGCAGGCGTACCGAGGATCGATCCTTCGCGGCCCTGCTGGAATTCGGGAAGCGTCTCCGCGGCAGCGAGGCCGCTTGTCATCAAGGCCAGACTCGCCGTTGCCATCATCCACCGCATCGCCATTCTCCCGTTTTGATCTAGCCCATGAGATACACGTTAAACCTTTGAGGCAAGCGCAAAGTCGCACTCGCCCTGCTGAGTGGAAGGCACTAGAAGCGCGGGAATGACCATTGCGCTCATCACCCATCCGGCCTGCCTCGAACACGATACCGGCCCCGGCCATCCCGAGCGGATCGAGCGGTTGAGCGCGGTGCTGGGGGCCATCGACGCGGCGGAGCTGCCGGGCCTTATCCGCGAGGAAGCGCCGCGCGCTAGTGTGGAGCAGCTGGCCGCCGTGCACGGCCGCGAGCATGTCGATGCGCTGCTGGCGATTGAGATTCCCGAAGGAGAGCACGGCGCGCTCGATGGCGATACGATTGTCAGTCACGGCTCGCTCGAAGCAGCCTTGCGAGCGGCGGGGGCGGTCGTTCGCGGGGTCGATCTGGTGATGGAAGGCACGGCTGCGGCTGCCTTTGCTGCCGTGCGCCCGCCCGGCCACCATGCCGAGCCGGACCGGGCGATGGGCTTCTGCCTGTTCAACAATGTCGCCGTGGCCGCACAGCACGCACGCAAGGCCCATGGTCTCAATCGCATCGCGGTAGCCGATTTCGACGTGCATCACGGCAATGGCACGCAGGCCGCATTCTGGAACGATCCTGCGCTGTTCTTCGCAAGCTCGCACCAGAGCCCGCTCTATCCTGGCACTGGCGCGCTGCACGAGCGCGGTGCGCACGGCAACATTGCCAATGCGCCGCTCGATCCGGGCGGCGGCGGTCGTGAATTTCGCCACGTCTGGTCGCGCGATCTGTTGCCCGCGATCGATGCCTTCGCGCCCGACTTGATTCTCGTTTCCGCCGGGTTCGATGCCCATGCCAGCGATCCACTGGCGCAGCTACGGCTGGAGGCAGGCGACTATGCATGGCTTACCGGCGAACTGGTTGCGCTGGCGCGCAAGCACTGCGGCGGCCGGATCGCTTCGACGCTGGAGGGCGGTTACGACCTGTCCGCGCTGGCTGAATGCGCCGTCGCGCATATCGAAGCGCTCACCGACCAGGCATGACGAAGATCACTTCCAAATAGTTAGACCATTGTCTTATCTCAATTGGCGCGCCATACCATGGCTAATGCGCGCGACTTGGCTGTGACAGCGAAGCGCCGGGGGCAAGACGGAGATGAAACATTGGCGACACGCCGCAAGAACCTTGCGAGTGACCGCAGCGAATCTGCCGTCGATCTTGCTGCCAAGCAATTGCGGGAAATCGCGCTGGAGAGCGACGACGGCGAGTTTCTCGGTTCAGAGGACGAGCTGGTGCTCAGGCTCGGGGTCAGCAAACCGACGCTGCGCCAGGCGACAGCCCGTGTCGCGCAGGAGCACCTCGTCACCGTGCGGCGCGGCGTGGGTGGCGGCTATTTCGCGCGGCGGCCCAGCAGCCTGACGGTCAGCCGCATGGCGGCGGTCTATCTGCGCACGCGCAACGCGACCTATGTCGAGCTGACCGAAACTACGCCGATGTTCTATGCCGAGGTGGCCCGGCTGGCGGCGCGCAATCGCGATCCGGAGATGATTGCGCGGTTGCGCGAATTTGCCGAGCGCGACGACACCAGCGTGGATGAGAAAAACATCGCAGGCTATGCCGAATTCATGCGCAGCGAGCGCAATTTCATCGCCTTCCTCGCCGAGATGGCGGGCAACAAGGTGCTCGAACTGATGGTCGCGATTACCAGCGACTTTTCCGCCAATGCCCCGCGCAACGATGAGCGCATGCTGCGCAGGCTCGACAACATGGCCGCCTATCGCAAGCTGCGAGCCCGCTTCGCGCGCGCGATCGCCAATGGCGACGGCGACATTGCCGAACTGTTGAGCCGGCGTTGCTCCGACCTAATGTGCGAGTGGATGCGCGAGGGCTTTCAGGATCACGCTTTTCAGGCCGACGAGATGCGCTAATTCAGCCGCGTTCGCGCTCGATCCCGTAGCGGTCTAGATAGTCGCCGAATGCCTCCTCGACCATGTCTTCGGTCAGACCGAAATCGGCCAGCGAATAGGAATGTTTCACGCCGCTCTGTGCCTGTCCGTGGCGATTTCGCGCGGCGAGCCACCTAGTCATCGCGTCGCGCGCCGCATCTGTGAACTTCAGCCCAAACTGGTCGTACAGCTTCTCGGCAGTGCCGACCGGATCGGCGACCAGATGCTTGTAGTGAATATCGACGATTTTTACGTCCGGATGCGCCTCGCGCCAGGCAAGGCTGGCCCGGATCGAGGCGGCCTGACCCTCAAGCAGCGGCGGGCCGAGGTATTCGCCGGGGACCGAAAAGTCCGAATTGACCGACTGGAATGTGATGTAGAGGCTGGCGATAGAGGCAATCGTCCGCGCTGGATCGCGGTGGTTCACGAAAATCATCGCATCGGGATAGTGTTCGAGCACCGAATCGAGCCGGGTGACATATTCCGGGGCCTTGAGTACCCAGCGCGTGCCCTTCTGGTTCGCCTGGATCAGCTGCATCAGCTGCTTCTGCCAGGCCATTTGCTCGTCATAGCCCGCCTGCTGCACCGGAACGTAGCTCGGCACGTTGTAGAAGCCTGAGAAGAGCGCGCAGCAGGCCGCTTCCTGAAACAGCACGTCCTCGTCTTCGGCGTCGGGCGCGAAGGGATGGATCGCGTTGACCTCGTCCGAATCGAAGCCCTGAAAGGTCAGCATCTTCCACGTCAGGTCGAGCCGTGCCTGTTCGTCGCCCAGGACGCCGGGCGGCGGGATCGGCACTACGCCATGTCCGGTGCGCGGAACGAGGTTATCCGGGTCCTGCGCGAGCAGTGCCTGCAGGAAGCTGGTACCCGAGCGTGGCATTCCGGTCCCGACCAGCGGCGCGCGAATCTCCGGCAGGCCGGTCGCCTGCCTTGCGTAGTCGACCGTGCGCAGCCGTGAGATCACCATGGCGAGCAGGCGGCAATGGGCGCGGGTACGGCCCAGCGGCGTGAGATTGGCCTCGCTTTCGAGCGAGTCGCACAGCGCACTGAGCCGCTTACGAAATCCCGGTTCGTGCATGGCATCGCCGCCGAGGTCGGACAGGCCGGTCGCGGTGCGTGCTTCAGATATCAGGCCATCGGCGGTGAAAGTGCCGGTGAATGGCTCGAAGACCGGAGCATAGACGCGTTCAAGGTCCGCGCCGGTATCCTGATCGCAGCCTGTCGTCATGGTTTGCGCCCTATTGCTTGAAGCGGCGCAGCGAGGCGCGGGCGCGCGCCTTGAGTTGCTTGGCTCGCTCGGCGGGCGTGACCTTTGGCGTATCGGCGGGCAGATGCTCGCGCAGGTCCGCGAGCGGCACCAGGGTGGTCTCCGGCACTGCGGTCCCCTTCGCCTTGTACCAGCGCAATAGCACCGATCCGGTGCCGATCCCGACCGGGTCGAGCCAGTTGGGCACGCCGGGATCGCTCAGCGAAAGCACCAGCCGCACCTTGCCGTCGCTATCCACTTTGGCCTGCTCGGCATTCAATGAACTCTGGTGATAGGAATAGTCGTTGGTCTGGCCCCAGACGCTCGCGGTCTGAAAGCCCCAGTAGCGCGCCTCGATCGGTGTCATCGCGATAATCAGCGCGTCCTTCGGCCCGATATCGAAATCCATCGGCACATAGGCCGCGACCGGATTTCCACCGATTTCCGTCGTAGTGGACGGCACCAGGAAGGCGTTGACAGGCGGCTTTTCCTTCCCCCTGTCCATCTGACCGCTGGTGAATTTCCAGGCGAATTCGATGAACTTGGCGCCCTTGACGATCCGCTTCGCCAGTTCCGCCTCGTCGAACCACATCGGCGCTTCGGCATCGCGGTCGAGCGTTTCTATGTGCAGATCGACGATCCGTTCGCGCTCCCAGTCCATATAGACCTCGCGCACCGCAAGCATGACGTTGCGCGCTTGGGGATCGAGCTTGAGCCAGGTCTTGCCCTTGGTGTCGGCGGGCGGGTTTGGCCCCATGAAGATCTCGAAATCGCCGTTCTCGGCAATGGGAATGTCGTCGAAATCGATCTGGCCAAGCTGGGCCATTTTCTCGTCGCCCCAGAAGCCCGCCATGGCCTGGATCGTCGTCCAGTAGGAACCCTTGGCATTACCCCAGATGCGGTATGTATGGGCGCCGTCGAGAAAAGCGTTGTGATTGAGGAAGTCGGGATTCTGCGTGCCCCAGCTCAGCTCGAAGGGCATGAAGAACGATTGGGTATAGAACGCCGGATACTGCTGGCGCGGCGCCACATACATGTTGAAGGCGACCGTCTCGAGAGTGCCGAGGAAATAGTGCCCCTGCGCCAGCAGGGCCGGGTCCTTGGCACGGGGATGCGAGAGCAATTCCGCCCGCGCTGTGTTGACGGTGCGGTCCCATGCCGCCTGGGCCTCGGCGACAGTGACCGGTGCCGGTTCGCTCATGGCGTGCTCCTTGGTTGGGCTAAGGGAAGCGATTGCGCCCTGGTCTGCTATCAGCAGACACGATGCGATCACAATTGCCGCGCGGCGCACCGCCTACTTGACCTTGGCCGCCACTTCCTCGCCGAACCACTGCACATTGTCGAGCCATTCGGGCAGGCTCGGGTGTGGCAAGCCGGTCGGAGCCCAGTCGATGCCCATTTCCTGGTTCTTCGAATAGGCCTCGATCAGTTCCTGCGCATAGGCCGGATCGCCGGGCTTGCCCTGCCGGTATCCCAGCGTGCCCATGCAGATCGTCAGCGGCTTGGCGCGCCCGATCTTCTGGCTGTGCTCCTTGGCGTAGTCGATCATGCTCTGCAGCTGCTCGTAGGTCGAAAGCTCGTCGGTGCGGGTGGTGCGCAGCATCGCGCCTTCGGCAGGGAACGGGCACCAGCCGTCGCACATCTCGACCGCGCGGCGGATCGCCGGCTTGGCATTGCCGCCAGCCCAGACACGCACGCTTTCCTTGTTTGCCGGCAGCGGGCGGATCACCGTGTCGCGCGCAAAGAAGCGCGGGCTCTCGTAATGGACGACTTCGCCCGACCAGGCCATCTGCATGACCTTCAACGATTCCGTCATGATCTCGCCGCGGTCCTCGAACTCCACGCCGACCGCCGCATATTCGGGCTTGGAGTAGCCGGTGCCGATGCCGAGGATCAGCCTACCGCCGGATATATGGTCGAGCGAGGCGGCCGCCTTGGCCGTAACAAAGGGGTTGCGATAGGGAAGCACGACGATGTGGGTCTGCACCTGCAGGGTGGAGGTCACCGTGGCAGCGGCTGTAAGGGCCACGAAGGGATCGAGCGTCGGGTGCCCGCCGCCCGCCAGCCAGCGGCTGCTCGGCGCAGGGTGATCGGTGACGTAGATCGCGTCGAAACCGGCAGACTCGACCTTGCGTGACATGGTGCTGATCGCTTCGAGTGAGCTGAACTCGACCTTCTCGTCGGTGAAGTCGATCGGCATGTCGCAGGAAAATTTCATCGTTTGGCCTTTCATTCCTCTCGCGCAGCCGACATACCTCGGCCCCTGTCGCGCCATGGCATTGCATGGCTGGCCGCGCCTGCCAAGCCCGCAAAAGGGCGAGATCGGCGCGGCGGTGTGACCACTGACGAGGGAGAACGATCGCGTGAAGACAGGCATTATCTACCCGCAGACCGAACTGGGCGGTGATCCGGAATGCGTGCGCCGCTTTGCGCTGGCTGCCGAAGAGCGCGGCTATGAGCATTTCCTCGCCTACGATCACGTCGCGGGCGCCACCCATGCCAACCGCGATCCGGAACTGACCGGTCCCTACACGGAGAAAGACACGTTCCACGATCCGCTGGTGATGTTCGCCCACCTCGCCGGGATCACCAAGACGATCCGCTTTGTCAGCGGGGTGATGATCCTGCCGCAGCGCCAAACTCTGCTGGTGGCGCGGCAGGCGGCTGACGTCGACCTGTTCTCGGGCGAGCGGCTGACGCTGGGCATCGGCATCGGCTGGAACCATGTCGAATATACCTCGCTCGGCATTCCCTTCCGCCAGCGTGGCGCGCGGCTTTCCGAGCAGATCGAGGTTTTGCGCGCATTCTGGACCGGCAAGGAGGTCGATTTCAGCGGCGAGTTCCACCGCATCGACCGGGCGACGCTCAACCCGCCTCCGAAGCGCCAGATCCCGATCTGGATGGGCGGCTTTTCCAAGGCATCGCTCAAGCGCGCGGCGCAAGTGGGCGACGGCTATATCTTCGCGCGGATGCAGGCCGATCCGATGAAGGGATACGATTTCCTCAAGGGCTTTCTCGAAGAGGAAGGGCGCGACGTCGCGAGTTTCGGGGCGCAATGCAATGTCGCGCTCGGCACGCCGCTGGAAGAAGTTGTCGATCAGGCGAAGATATGGCGCGATGGCGGCGGCAGTCATTTCGCCGTCAACACCATGGGCAACGGTTTCACGACTATCGACCAGCACCTCGCCTTTCTCAACGGCGCGGCGGACAGGCTGGCGGATGCGGGGCTGATGGGATAATATCCCGGCTAACGAGAGGATTTGAGACATGTTCGATACGATCATTCGCGGCGCTACGATCATCGACGGTTCAGGCAAGCCGGGCTTCACCGCCGATGTCGCGGTTCAGGACGGCAGGATTGCCGAAGTCGGGAAGATTTCCGGGCAGGCGAAGCGGTCGGTCAATGCCGACGGTGCGCTGCTGACGCCCGGCTTCATCGATATCCACACGCATTACGACGGCCAGTTCGTCTGGGACGAGGAGCTTGAGCCGAGCTTCTCCAACGGCACCACCACGGCAATCGCAGGCAATTGCGGCGTCGGTTTCGCTCCGGCGCGCGAGAATATGCGCAAGCCGCTCATCGAGCTGATGGAAGGCGTTGAGGAAATTCCCGGCATCGTGCTCGAGGAAGGGCTCGACTGGAAGTGGACCAGCTTTCCCGATTACCTCGACCGGATCGATCAGAACCGCTTCACCATGGACGTTGCCATGCATCTGCCGCACGCGCCGCTGCGCGTGTTCGTGATGGGCGAGCGGGCGCTGACCCACGAGATGGCGACCGCCGAAGACATCGAGGAAATGAAGAAGCATGTCCGCGCGGCCATGGCGGCTGGCGCGATCGGCGTTTCGGGTTCGCGCATCCTCGAGCACAAGGCCAGCACCGGCGAGCACGTGCCGGGCACTTTCGCCGAAGAGGCCGAGATGCTCGGGCTGGCGAGCGCCATGGGCGAGACCGGCAAGGGCGTGTTCCAGGTTGTGCCGCTAGGGGCAGCCGGCGCAACGTTCGGCAATGTCACGAGCTATGAAGAGCGGCTTGGGGAGCATCGCCGGATCGAGCGGATTGCCGAGGCATCGGGCCGGCCGGTCACCTACCTGCTCCATTCCTACGATCACGCGCCGGACGAATATGAGCTGCTCATTGCCGAATCGGCAAAGGCCCGCGCGCGCGGGCTGGACATTGTGCCGCAAACCGCAGCGCGCGGGCTCGGCCTCATCCTGAGCCTCGATTCGATGCATCTGTTCAGGGCGCGGCCCAGCTACAAGGAAATCGCCCACCTGCCGCGCGCCCAGCGCGCCGAGGCCATGCGCGATCCAGGCCGCCGTGCACGCATCCTTGCGGAGGAGAACGACGGCACCGATCCGGTCCTCGAACGCCGCATCGGGCATTTCGGCGGCGCGCTGGAGACGTACTACGTCATCGACGAGACGCTCGATTACGAACCGGATGAGGCGCAGCGCGTCGACGCTATTGCCGCGCGAACGGGTCGTACCATGGAGGAAGTCGCCTACGACACTTTCAGCAAGGACGATGGGCGACACCCGCTCATCAAATTCATCCTCAACTACACCGACGGCAATCTCGATTCTGCTTACGAGATGCTGAAGAACCCCGACACGGTGAGCGGTCTGGGTGACGGCGGTGCGCACCTCACCATGATCTGCGACTCGGCGATGACCACTTTTCATCTCAGTTTCTGGAGCCGCGACCGCAAGCGCGGGCCGAAGCTGCCGGTCGAAACCGTGGTCCACAAGTTGACCGGCAAGCCCGCGCAGCTCTACGGACTTTCGGACCGCGGCCTGATCGCGCCGGGCCTGCGCGCCGATCTCAACCTCATCGATTTCGACAATGTGGGCAACGATATGCCCGAGATGTTCTTCGACCTGCCCAAGGGTGGCGGTCGCATGCTCCAGCACGGCAAGGGCTATCTTGGCACCATGGTCGGCGGCATCATGACCCGTGAGAATGATGAGGCGACCGGCGCGAAGCCGGGCAGGCTGGTCCGCGGTCCGCGCTAGGCGGCAACGGGCAGGGGCATTCGATGCGCTTCGGATATTTCCTCGCTCCCTATCACCCGCCCGGATCGAATCCGACGCTGGCGCTGGAGCGTGACCTTGAGCTTGGCGTTCTGCTCGACCGGCTGGGGTTCGATGAATTCTGGGTCGGGGAACACCATTCCGGCGGCTATGAACTCATCGGTTCGCCCGAAGTGTTCATCGCGACCCTGGCCGAACGCACGCGGCATATCCGGCTGGGCACCGGCGTCGTCTCGGTCCCCTATCACAACCCGTTCCATGTCGCGTCACGGGCGGTTCTGCTCGATCACCTGACGCGGGGCCGGTTCATGCTGGGCTGCGGTCCGGGTCAGTTGGCCTCCGACATGCATATGCTGGGCATCGACACCATGCAGGCGCGCCCGCGCATGATCGAAGGGATGAACGTGATCCGGCGGCTGTTCGCGGGCGAGATCGTCACCCAGTCGAGCGACTGGTTCACGCTGAACGAAGCGCGGTTGCAAATGTTGCCGTACAGTCCCGACGGAATCGAGATGGCGGTTACCGGCTCGGTGACGCCGACCGGTGCAAAGATTGCCGGAGTGACCGGGATCGGCCTGCTATCGATGGCGGCGACCACGCCGCAAGGGTTCGAGGCGCTTCGCGCGCACTGGCAGGTTATCGAGCAATCCGCTGCCGATGCAGGCAAGGCGGCGGACCGCGCCAACTGGCGCATCGTCGGACCGATGCATCTGGCCGAAACGCGCGAGCAGGCCGAAGCCGATGTGGCCTGGGGCCTGCCCGCATTCGCGCGCTATTTCCATCACGTCACGCCCGGTGGCTGGCTGCCGGGCGACACCGTTGAGGAAATGCTGCGTTCCAATCAGGAAAAGCAGGTTGCGGTGATCGGCACGCCCGCAGATGCGATCGAACGCATCCAGCAGCTTATCGATCAATCGGGCGGGTTCGGAACCTGTGTGCTGCTCGGCCACGAGTGGGCGAGGCCCGAGGCGACAGACAAGTCGCTGCGGCTGTTTGCCGAAGAAGTCATGCCCCATTTCACCGGGGCAAGCGCCGCGCCGCAGGCCTCTTTCGAATGGGTCGACGGACGCGCTGCGGAATTCGCCGAAGCAAACACCCGCCCGTTCCAGGCGGCGCGCATCACGCCCGGTGCGGGCAACGCCTCTGGCAAATCGACCGGTAGCTAGTCGATCGTTTCCGCCTTGAAGTCGGCTGCTGCAAAGAACAGCAGCAGCACCGACGCCATGCTGAAAAACGGCACCAGCATCAGGGCATAACGCAGCGAATCTTCACCTAGTGTCGGCAGAAGTCCATCGGACAGGAGCCCGACTAGGAACGGTCCGGCTCCGCCTACCACTGCCGTCGCGAACAGCAGCACGGCCGAGGTGCGCGCGCGCATTTCAGGCAGGACAAGCCGGTAGAGCGCCGCGACCGTCGGTGCGACGTAGGAATTCATGCAGGCGCTGGCGAGGGCGAAGCAGACGATGGCCGGGATCGCCGTGCCGACGAGAAAGGCGCTCGCCGCAAGCGGAATCGCCGCGATCTGCAATACCGCTACTACCCGCAGCAACCAGCGCGGGTCGCGCTGCGACAGGCGATCGGCCAGGGCACCGCTGGCCATGAGGACCACCATGCCGAGGATCCCCGCGCTCCAGCCCAGCCACATGCCGACTTCGCCGACCGGGAGCTTGTGCACGCGCATGAAAAAGGCCGCGCCGAACGCATTCAGGGAATAGCTCGCGGTAGCGATCATCGCCGCGCCGAGAACCGTGCATAGCGCGCTGCGCTTGCGCAGCAACAGGGCGAAATCCCGCCAGCGGGCCGAATCGCTGCTGGCATCGACCGCTGTTGGCCGTCCGCGCCGCAGCATCAGGTAAGTGATCGGCGCGAGCGCCATGCCGGTGAGGCCGACCACGATCATCGTCACGCGCCAGCCGAATTGTTCGGCGATCATGCCACCGCCGACCATTGCTACGAGGATGCCGATCGGTCCGCCGAGGGTAATCATTGACAGTGCCGTAGCCCGGTTCCTGTTCGAGAAGTTCTGCGCGATGAATGCGTGGGAAGCAGGCGAACAGCCAGCTTCGCCCAGGGCAACGCCTACGCGCGAAAGTCCGAACTGTATGCCGTTTCGCGCCAGGCCGCCCAGTGCCGTCGTCGCGCTCCACAGGAAGAGCGCGCCCGAGATCACGAAGGCGTGGCGACCGCCGTCGGCCAGCTTGGCGATGGGTATGCCCGCGACCGCATAGACCAGCAGGAAGCCGAAGCCGTTGATGAAGCCAAGGGCCGCATCGGAAAGGCCAAGATCGTGCTTGATCAGTTCAGCAAGGAAGCCCGGAAGGATGCGATCGAGGATGTTGAGAATCCCGACGAGCATGAGGAGAACAGCTATCCCCCATGGCTCGTGAGCGCTTGACTGGTCGAAACGGTCTCCGGGTCTGCCGCTGACCTGTTGTGAATCGCTCATGTCGTCTCCGGTGGGCAGGGCGATATGGCCTCGCGGGGGCGCTGTCACTCACAAAGGATAGTGCGACTGCACATGCTGTGGCAGGCGAGTTAGACTACGCGTGCCTCGATTGCTTCCATGAAGGTGCGGTAATTGCGCGGCTCTGCGAGCATGCGCGGATTGTACCATGGCAGCAGCGTGTTCAGCATGGCCCTGAGCGTGCCCTTTCCCATGCCCTTGGTGGCTTCCTTGGCTCGCCGCTTGGAGGCTGCAAGCTCGTCGGTGCTCATTGTCTTGCGGTCCTGCTCAAGCAAAAGCTTGCGCACCTTTTTGACCATGCCGCCCAAATGCCAGGCCTGGTAGAAGAAGCCGTAGACACGCAGGAAATATCCGCCGTGGAAATGCTTGAAGGTATCGTAGCACACGGTGCGGTGCTCGAATTCCTCCATCAGGTGCCATTTCCATAGCGAGACGACTTCCTTGTCTGCACCGGCGAAGCGGTCCTCCAGGCCATCGAGAAACATGTGCGCCGCAGGCGGTCCTATGGTTTCGAAGCCTTCGCAATAGGCCAGGCAGAATGCGAAGGACTTGGTCGTCAAGATGCGTTCGTATTCGGCCTCGATTACCCGTTCGATTGGCTCGATGTCGTAACGGTCGCGCCGCAGCAGCGCGTTGAAACGGTCGTGAAAGGCGTAGTGGTTCGATTCCTGCCGGATAAAGGCGCGGATATCGGCGCGCAGCGATTTCGTCGTTTCGTCCTCGCCATCCAGCTTTGCGGCGGCCCGCGCCATCACCTTGTTGAGGAAACGCTCCAGATAGGGGATCGGAACAGACGCGGCGTTGTAGAGCTGTGCAAACTCGGGGTTGGGCGCCCAGTGTGCATGCGAGTTCGAGAAATCGAAATCTGGTTTTCGCGGCCTCATTTCGTCGCCTCCCCGCTCGGATCATCTGCGCCCGCCGCGATTCCTAGGCCAAAGCAACCGGTTCCTACAACCACGCAACTCGATTTCCCATTGCATGCGATCTGGTGTAGTGGTGAAACGATACCAGACAGACCGATTATTTCCGCTGCGATGCGGCGGAATGAGGGAGAGGCAGAGGAAATGACGGCACAATACGATCTCGTGGTGCGCGGCGGCACCATTGTCGATGGCACCGGGGCACCGCGCTTTCGCGGCGACGTTGCCATCAAGGACGGCGTGATCGCCGCTGTCGGCTCGTTCGAGGGCGCTGGCGCGGAGGAAATTGACGCAACCGGCCGGCTGGTCACCCCAGGTTTTGTCGATATTCACACCCATTACGACGGCCACGCGACCTGGACCGACCGGATGCTGCCAAGCTCGCAGCACGGCGTCACCACGATCCTTGCCGGCAATTGCGGCGTCGGTTTCGCGCCGTGCAAACCGCAGGACCGCGACCGGCTGATGGCGCTGATGGAAGGCGTCGAGGATATTCCCGAGCCGGTCATGTCCGCCGGTCTGCCGTGGAACTGGGAGAGCTTTCCCGAATATCTCGATTCGATCCAGGATCGCGCCTTCGACATCGATATCGCCACTCAGGTTCCGCACGCGCCGCTGCGTGTCTTCGTGATGGGAGAACGCGCGGCGGAGCGCGATCCCGCGACGCCGGAGGACATTGCCGATATGGCGCGGCTGGCGCGCGAGGCGATCGAGGCGGGCGCGCTGGGCTTTTCAACCTCGCGCACGATCAACCACAAGGCCAATGATGGCACCCTGACGCCGACCTATGTCGCCGCGTCGGACGAGCTGGCCGGGATCGCCAGGGGCGTTGCCGAAAGCGGCAAGGGCGTGCTCCAGTTTATCTCGGACTTCGACGACATGGACAGCGAGTTCGGCATCGTCGAGCGCATGGTTGCCGAAAGCGGGCGTCCACTCTCGCTCTCGCTCCTGCAGAGCCCGCGCCATCCCGACAACTGGCGCGAGCTGCTCGGCAAGGTCGAAAAGGCGCGCGCCAACGGCGCCCCGATCCGCGCGCAGATCGCCGGTCGGCCGGTCGGCCTGATCGTCGGCTTCGAATTCAGCCGCCATCCCTTCCTTGCCTGTCCCTCCTATCAGGAGGTTGCGCAGCTAGCACCGGACGAACGGCTCGCAGCCCTGCGCGATCCGGAGCGCAAGGCACGGATTCTCGCGGAAGTTGCCAATGCCGACGACGAGATGAGCATGATGCTCTCGAACCGCTTTGACGGCATGTACGAGATGACCGACGATCCCGACTACGAGCCGTCGAAGGACCATTCCATCGCCGCCAGAGCCGCGCGCGAGGGCAAGAGCCCGGTCGAGCTTGCCTACGATGTGCTCGTCGATGGCTCGGGCGTGATCTATGCGCCCGCCGCCAATTACATCGACAATTCGCTGGTGCCGATCCGCACCATGATGGCGCACGAATCGACCACCTTCGGCCTCGGCGACGGTGGCGCGCACTGCAGCTTCATCTGCGATGCCAGCCTGCCGACCTATTACCTGCGCCGCTGGGTCGCGCCTGACGGTGTCGAGAACGATCCGGAAGGGCGCATGCCGCTCGAAACCATAATCAGGAAGCTGACCACAGACACCGCCGATCTTGTCGGCTTGGGCGACCGTGGCCAGATCAAGGTGGGCCTGCGCGGCGATCTCAACGTCATCGACATGGACAACGTGATGCTGCTGAAGCCCGAATCGATCGGCGACCTGCCCAACGGCGCCAAGCGCCTGCACCAGCGCGCGCAGGGCTATGACGCCACGATCGTCGCCGGGCAGGTGACCTATCGCAACGGCGAGCCGACCGGCGCGCTGCCGGGCCGGCTGGTGCGCGGCTCACGCCCTCGCCAGGCCGCCTGATACACAAGAACACTACCGGGAGAATATGCCATGGCGACCGTCGCCTCGATCCGCAGCCAGTCGCTGACCACCCGCGAGCTTCTCGCCGGGATCAAGGTCATCGATGTCGATACCCACGTCAGCGAATGGCCTGACCTGTGGACCAGCCGTGCCTCGGCGAAGTGGAAGAACCTCGTGCCGCGCATGGTCGGCGAGGGCGAGGAGAAGCAGTGGATCATTGGCGAGGACCTGTTCCTCGCAGCCCGTAATGCCGTCTCGGCGATCCGCAAGGACGGCCACAAGGCGCTCGGCATGGAGTTCCAGGGCTGGGAAATTCCCGACGTCATGGAAGCGAGCTGGAATACCGGCAAGCGCGTCGAGATGATGGACGAGCAGGGCATCCATGCCCAGATCGCCTATCCCAATGCGCTCGGCTTCGGCGGGCAACGCGCGATGTCGGTCGAGCCGGACCTGCGGCTTGAGAGCTTGCGCATTTATAACGACGCCATGGCCGACATGCAGAACGAATCCGGCCAGCGTATCTTCCCGATGTCGCTGCTGCCGTGGTGGGACGTGGACCTTTCGGTGGCCGAGCTCGAACGCTGCGCGAAAATGGGCCTGAAGGGCATCAACATCAATCCCAACCCCAACGAACATGGCCTGCCCTCACTGGGCGAGCCCTACTGGAACCGGCTGTGGGAAGCCTGCATCCACCACAAGCAGCCGGTCAATTTCCACATTGGCGCCAGCGATAGCTCGACCTCGTTCCTCAATATCGGTGTCTGGCCGGAGCGCAATCCGAACCAGAAGCTGGCGATGTCGGGCGTGCTGCTGTTCATCAACAACCTGGTCGTGGTCGGCAACATCCTGATGTCGGACCTGCTGAAAAACTACCCCGAGCTCGACATCGTCTCGGTTGAGAGCGGGGCGGGGTGGATCCCCTACCTGCTCGAATCGCTCGACTATATGAGCGAACAGGCCGGGCAGGACTACGAGCCGAGCCTGAAGGAGCGCTTCCGCCGCTCGATCAGCGCCTGCGTGTTCTTCGAGCGCGAGAATATCATCGACACGATCGAGAAGGTCGGCGCCGACAACGTGATGTTCGAGACCGACTTCCCGCACCCGGCCTGCCTCTATCCTAACGGTCTGGACTATCTTGCGGAAGCCGCCGCGCAGCTATCCGAGGAAGACCGCTTCAAGGTGTTCAGCGGCAATGCGGCGCGGATCTACAACATCGAGATTTGAGCGCGGAGCTGAACGGTCAGAGACTTGGGTACACCATGACGGACACGTTGGACGACCTCCTCGCTAGGGAGGCCATTCTTCAGCAGTTGTGCAATTATGGTCGTGGCGTCGATCGCCGCGACAGGGAGTTGCTGCGATCGGTCTGGCACGACGATGGCACCCTGGATTATTCGATGCCGGGGGTGACGACGCCGGACCAGTTGATCGAATTGCTCTGGAGCACCGACGAGCCGACCGATGTCTGGCTGCATCCGCTGACGGCCATCAAGATTGACGTGCAGGGTGACCGGGCGGCGAGCGAAGCATACGTGTCCGCGCGGTCCTATCGCAGCACCTCAAAGACCCACGTTCGCGAATCGCTCATCCACGCCCGCTATCTCGATGGCTGGTCGAACCGCGGCGGACGCTGGGCCATCGATCATCGCGTGGCGATCACCGACATCAGGATCACGCGCGAGATCGAAGGCGACGTGTGGCGCTCGCAGGGCAGGCCCGACACGTCGGATCCGTCCTATGCGGTCTTTGAAGCGCTGCACGAGGGCCGTCCGTTCGGGTAACTGCGCCGCGCCAATGCGCCGAACCTGTCGCGTCCGTGCTTTCGGCGCTTGTCCTGTCCTACAGCGACCCCTTCCGTTATTCCTCCTGCGCTTCCCTCGACAAGCTCAGGACACGCTTTGACGCCGACAGTCAGCATCCAAAGACCCCTTCAAGCGCACATCACCGAGGGCCGATTTTCACTTTATGCAAGAAGTGTCACTCTCAGACCAAAATCGCCGCTATTCCGCGGCTTTCAGAGGGCGGACAGCGCACCGGACAGTTGTCACTTGTGTCACCCTAAGGTGTTCTCAATTCACCGCACCCGCCTTCTTCAGCGCCTCGATCTCGTCCCATTCCAGCCCGTATTCCATCAGCACCACTTCGGTGTGCTCGCCGTGCTGCGGGGCGCGGGTCTGGGTCAGCGCTTTGCCGTCGACCTGCGCCGGGCTCGCCGCGACCGGATAGGACCGCGCATCGCCTTCGATCGTCGTCACCATGCCGTTCGCCACAACCTGAGGATCGTTCAGCGCCTCGCGCGAGCTTTGCACCAAGGACCACGGCACCGGACACCGCTCCAGCCGGGGCAGCCAGTATTCCAGGTCCTGCTTCGCAAAAGCCACATCGAGCGCGGCAATGCATTCGCGCACGTTCTCCAGCCGGAGCTCGCCCGTGGCGAAGCGCGGGTCGCTTACCAGTTCGGGGCATTCAAGAATGTCGCAGATCTCGGCCCAGTTCTTTTCAGTCTGGATCCCGGCGAAATAGATGTCGCGGCCATCCTTCGACGTATAGGCCGTCACCAGCGGATTGGGCTGGTCGGCGTGGTTGAAGCGCGGGATCGTCGGCACGTCGTAAAGCGCGGCGGCCAGCACCGCCGGGCCGTTCATCCATATGCCGGTCGCGAGCAGCGACACGTCGATCAGACTGCCCTTGCCGGTGCGCTCGCGCTTGAACAGCGCCGCGCTGATCGCGCCCGCCAATGTCGCTCCGGCGGAAACGTCGCCCATCGCCGGGCCGGGCTGGGGCACGAATTCGCCCACGGTGCTGGCGACCGTGTGGCCGATGCCGCAACGCGCCCAGAAGTCGGTGTGGTCGAAGCCGCCCGCCTCGCGTTCCGGTCCTTCGGCGCCGTGCCCGCTGGCGCGGCCATAGACGAGGCGCGGATTGATCGCTGCGAGCGTTTCGTAGTCGAGGCCGAAGCGTTTGCGCGCATCGGGCAGCAGGTTGGTGATGAACACGTCGGTCTGTTCGATCAGCCGGTGCAGCAGGTCGCGGCCTTCGGGCGTCGACACGTCGATGCACAGGCAGCGCTTGCCGCGATTGAGGTTCTCCCACATGAATTTCACGCCGGTATCGACCTTCGGCAGCGCGCCGATCACCCGGTCGCCCATCATCGGGTCGGCGGTGCCCGGCGGCACCACCTTGACCACGTCCGCGCCCCAGTCCGACAGGACGGCGGCAGAGGCAGGCGCGAAGGCATACATCGACAGTTCGATGACCTTGACGCCATCGAGCAGATCGTATGGCAATTCGTTTCTCCCGATTGCGCGCGCGGCTCAGCCCAGGGCGCTTATATCGATATTGTAGACCTTGGCCGCATTGCCACCGAACACCTTGGCGCGTTCCTCGTCGGTGAACTGTCCCGCCGCATCGGCCATGTAATCGAGCGCATCGGGGTAGAGGCAGACCGGGTGGGGGAAGTCGGTCTGGAACATGACG
>CAZRVW010000030.1:0-19451 GCA_964603645.1 uncultured Novosphingobium sp.
GGACATTCGCGAAACTGTCGCCGCGCCCGCCGACGTGCTGCGCATCTACCGCAGCTCGATGCCCCTGTTCACACCTGAAGCCGTGCAGAAACACACGCGCCAGCTGTTTACCGGAGAAGTGATCCGCGCGCTCTACGTCACGCCTAGAATCGGCGAGGCCAGCGAGGCAGAGCTGCGCGCGGCGCTGCTCGCTGAGGCTCGGCCCGATCCGCAGGCGCGGGCGTCATTCGCTCCGATAAGGTTCGATCAGCTTCCAGTCATCGGCAAGCCCGGCAAGGTCGCCAATTATGGTCAGATCGGGGTGCTCGATATTACCCAGCTCGAACTGGGTAACGGAGTCAAGGCGATGCTCTGGCCGGTGAAGGAAGAGCCGGGGCGAGTCACGGTCAAGGTCCGCTTCGGCAACGGCTATCGCGGCTTCGCGCCCGAGGACGCGCCCTATATCTCGCTTGGAGAAATCGCGCTTGTCGGCTCGGGCGTGGCGACGCTGGGGCAGGAGGAGCTCGACCGCATCGCCACCGGTCGCAAACTGGGCTTCGATTTCGAGGTGGACGACGCCGCCTTTGTATTCTCCGCCGAGACCCGGCCTGCGGACCTTGCCGACCAGCTTTACCTGTTTGCAGCCAAGCTGGCCTTGCCGCGTTGGGACGAAAATCCGGTTCAGCGCGCCCGGGCAGCGGCGCGTCTGCAATACGAAAGCTATGCTACCTCGCCGCAGGGCGTGCTGACACGCGATCTCGAATATTTCCAGCGTGGACGTGACCGCCGCTTCCTGATGCCGACGCCGGCGCAGATCGATGCGACATCCCCGGCCGAGTTCCGCCGGGTTTGGGAGAAGGCATTGGCGAGCGGCCCGGTCGAGGTGCAGATTTTTGGCGATTTCGACAATGTTGCCGCCATCGCTGCCCTGCAGCGCACGTTTGGCGCGCTTCCGTCACGCGCGGCCCGGTCCGCGCTGCCTTCGACACCGGCCATTTCTGGCGGAATTCCGGCGACCGAACCCATCGTGCTCTCGCATCGTGGTGACGAGGAACAGGCGGCGGCAGTCGTGTCCTGGCCGACCGGAGGCGGATCGATGGGCATACAGGAATCGCGCCAGCTCCAGATCCTGTCGCAGCTGTTCACCAATCGCCTGATCGATGCGGTGCGCGAGAGAATGGGCGTGAGCTATTCGCCTTATGTCTATTCGACCTGGCCGGTCGACGCGCAGGCGGGCGGGGCAATGACCGCGATTGCACAGGTCGGGCCGAAGGACGTGCCGCTGTTCATGGACGTGGCGGAGAAAATCGCCGCAGACTTGATCGCCAATCCGGCATCGGCGGACGAACTGGACAGGGTTCTCGAACCGTTGCGCCAGCAAGTGACCCGCGCGGCATCGAGTTCAGGCTTCTTCATGCAGGAACTGGAAGGGGCGACTCAGGACGCGAGCCGGATTGGCACGATCCGCTCGATCCTGACCGACTATACCCGGACCACGCCTGAAGCGATGCAGGCGCTGGCCGCGCGTTACCTCGCGAAGGGCAAGAGCTGGCGGCTCGCCGTCCTGCCCGAGGATCTGGCTGGCGGTGAGATGATGGCAAAGTAAGCCATGCTGTCCCTTCCCTGGATGGAGGAGGGACGCACGAGCTTTGCATTTCCGCCCGACCGCGTCTAAACGCCGCCCCTTGCTCTCGCCCTGTGGATAACTAAGTGTCAGGGGCAGAGCCCGAAGGAGATCGACGTGGCGAGTAATTGGCAACCGGACGGATGGAAGGCGCAGGAGGCGCGGCACCTGCCCGTCTATGAGGACGCGAACGAGCTGAGCGGCGTGGAAGGCACGCTTTCGCAGTTTCCGCCGCTGGTCTTTGCGGGTGAGGCGCGGGCGCTGAAGGCGGACCTTGCCGAAGTGGCGGAGGGACGCGGTTTCCTCTTGCAGGGAGGCGATTGCGCCGAGAGCTTCGCCGAGTTCCATCCCGACAACATCCGCGACACGTTCCGCGTGCTGTTGCAGATGGCGGTGATCCTCACGTTCGCCAGCAAGCAGCCGGTGGTGAAGGTCGGCCGGATTGCTGGCCAGTTCGCCAAGCCGCGCTCGGCGCCGACCGAGACTGTCGACGGTGTCGAGATGCCCAGCTATTTCGGCGATATCATCAACGGTATCGAAGGCGATGCGCAGGCGCGCCGGAACGATCCGCAGCGCATGGTCCAGGCGTATGGGCAGGCGGCAGCGACGCTCAACCTGATCCGCGCCTTTGCCGGTGGCGGCTATGCCAATCTGCGCCAGGTTCACAAATGGACGCTCGACCACATCGGCTCCAGTCCCTGGGGCGAGAAATTCGCCCAGACCGCCGACCGTATCGGCGAAGCGCTTGACTTCATGGAGGCCTGCGGAATCGATCCCGAGTCGGTCCCTCAGCTTCAGGGCACTAGCTTTTACACCAGCCACGAAGCGCTGCTGCTGCCTTACGAGCAGGCGCTGACCCGGCGCGATTCGCTGACCGGCGACTGGTACGATTGTTCGGCCCATATGTTGTGGATTGGCGACCGCACCCGCTTCGAGGGATCGGCGCACGTGGAGTTCCTGCGCGGCGTCGGCAATCCGATCGGCATGAAGTGCGGGCCCAGCCTGGAGCCGGACGCTTTGTTGAGGATGCTCGATACGCTCAATCCGGGCCGCGAGGCGGGGCGGATGACGCTAATCAGCCGCTTCGGCAACGACAAGGTGCGCGAAGGCCTGCCTCAACTGGTGCGCGCCGTGGCACGCGAGGGTCATCCGGTGGTGTGGTCGTGCGATCCGATGCATGGCAATGTCATCAAGACCGATTCCGGCCTCAAGACCCGTCCGTTCGAGCGCATCCTCGACGAAGTGAAGGGCTTCTTCGAAGTCCACCGCGCCGAAGGCACACATGCCGGCGGGATTCATGTCGAGATGACCGGGCAGGACGTGACCGAATGCACCGGCGGCGCCATCGCCATTACCGATGAAGTGCTGGCCGATCGCTATCACACGCATTGCGATCCGCGTCTCAATGCCGCGCAGTCGATCGAACTGGCGTTCCTGATGGCCGACATGCTCAATCTCGAGGCAACAGAACGGCAGAAGCAAGCGGCGTAACGCGGAGAAACTGGCAGCGGAGCGCAACCAGCGCAGGAAGGACCGAACGTGATTAAGCTTGTTGCGCTTATTCGCCGAAACCCCGACCTCACTCCTGAAGCGTTTCGCGACTACTGGAGCAACGTGCACGTTCCGATGATTAAGGAACGCCTGCCCAGTCTCGTGCGCTATACGGGAAGCTTTGCAGTGGATCCGAGTGGGGTCGTGGAAGAAGGCATCGAATCCGATTTCGACGCGATCGTCGAGCTGTGCTTTGCCGACAGGGAGTCAATGGAAAGGGACATGAACGGGCCCGGATTCCAGGCTAGCGACCGCAACGACAGCAGCGCCCAACTGATGGACCTGGCCAATACCCGTGCACTGGTGCTCGAAGAAGTGAAAGTCGACCTGAGTTGACGAGACCGGCGCTCTCCATGGCGGCGGTCGTGCCGTCTGGCCTGGCTGAGCATTTCCAGCGCACGCGTGCAATGAGCGAAGCGCTGGTCGAGCCGCTCTCCGATGCCGATGCGACTGTCCAATCCATGCCGGATGCCTCGCCCGCCAAGTGGCATCTGGCGCATACGACCTGGTTCTTCGAGACGTTTCTGCTCCGCGATCATCTCGACGGCTACCGGCTGTTCGATGAGAGATTCGGTTTCCTGTTCAATTCCTACTACGAGGCGGAAGGGCCGCGCCATGCCCGCAACGCGCGCGGGATGCTCTCGCGGCCTGCGCTGGCCGATGTGCTGGACTGGCGGGCGCATGTCGATGAGGCGATGGTGCCTCTGTTCGACAGGCCAGAGCTGGCGGGCCTGATCGAACTGGGCGTCAATCACGAACAGCAGCATCAGGAATTGCTTCTGACCGATATCAAGCATGCGCTGTGGTGCAATCCGCTGGGGCCTGCCTATCTTGATGCGAGCTTCTGCGAAGGCAGGAGCTTGCCCGACACGGATCCCTGCCTGCGCAGGGATTCCGAATGGGTCGAACGGCCCGGCGGGGTGGTTGAGATCGGCCATGACGGACAAGGCTTTGCGTTCGACAACGAAGGGCCATGTCATAAGGTCATGCTGGAACCCTTCGCCCTATCAAACCGTTTGGTGTCGAATGGCGAGTGGGACCACTTCATATCCGATGGTGGATATTCGAACCCGGCGTTATGGTTGTCGGACGGTTGGGCCTGGGTGCAGGACGAAAATGTCACAGCACCGCTCTACTGGCGGGACGATGAGCACTTCACCCTGTCCGGTTGGCGGCCGCGCAACCCCGATGCACCCGTCGCCCACATTTCCTATTACGAAGCCGACGCTTTCTCCACCTGGTTGGGCCATCGCCTGCCGACGGAGTTCGAATGGGAAGTCGCCGCGTCAGGCCCTGACGAAGAGCGCGATCTGTTCGGTCAACGCTGGCAGTGGACCCGCTCGGCCTATCTCCCCTATCCGCGCTACCGGCCTGCCGCTGGCGCGGTGGGCGAATACAACGGCAAGTTCATGAGCGGACAGTTCGTTCTGAAGGGCGCGAGTTGCGCCACGCCGCGCGGCCACTCGCGCGCAAGCTATCGCAATTTCTTTTACCCGCACCAGCGCTGGCAGTTCACCGGATTGCGGCTGGCGAAAGACCTCTAGACGTGGCCGACCGGGACCCTGGCATGCTGGTGCAAGGCCCTGACCTTGCCGCACAATTCCAGCAAAACGTGCTCGCAGGCCTTTCACAGCCGCAAAAGGCGATCCCGGCGCGCTGGTTTTACGATCGTCGCGGCAGCGAACTGTTCGAGGAGATTACCCGCCTGCCGGAATACTATCCCACCCGCACCGAGATCGGCATATTCGAGGGCTGCATGGGCGAGGTTGCGGCGCGGGCCGGGCCGGGCCGCGTGGTGGTCGAATTTGGCGCAGGCAGCATGACCAAGACCCCGCTGGTGCTCGACGCCATGGCTCCTGCAGCCTACGTGCCAGTCGATATTTCGGGTGAGTTCCTGCACGAGAGCAGCGCATCTCTCGAAGCGCGCTACCCCGATATGCCGGTATTGCCGGTAGAGGCCGATTTCCTGCATCCATTCCCTCTCCTGGCCGAGGCGGGGCACGGCGCGCGACTGGGATTCTTTCCCGGATCGACCATCGGCAACATGGAACCGGCGCCTGCAGTCGATCTGCTGCGCGCGATGCACGAGACCCTTGGAAGCGAAGCCATGCTGCTGATCGGCATGGACCTTATCAAGGATCGGCAAATCTTGCTTGCCGCCTATGACGATGCGGCTGGCGTGACCGCTACGTTCAACCGCAACCTCGCCGAGCGGATCAATCGCGAGCTTGGCGGCACCATTCCGCTCGATGCCGTTGTACATCGGGCCGTATGGAACGAGCCGCTGGCCCGCATCGAGATGCACCTCGTGGCAACACGCGACTTCGCGTTCGAAGTTTGCGGACAGGCCTTCGCCATGGCGGCAGGCGAGACGATCCACACCGAGAACAGCCACAAGTATTCGCCTGAAAGCGCTAGCCTGCTACTGCTCGCAGGCGGCTGGGAGCCGCTTGCGCGCTATCAGGATGACGAGCGCCTGTTTATGGTCGTGCTCGCCCGGGCGATATTGCCCGGCTTGACTGCTTGACCTGACCGGAAGTCTCTCTACGCCTCGTTGCCAAATCCCGGCGTCGGTGTTCGGGAGAGCTAGGAGAGGCAAGAATGGCAACCGATCTTCAGAAATATGGTCCCTGGGCGCTGATAACCGGCGGCTCGGAGGGAGTCGGCGCGGAAGCGGCGCGGCAACTGGCTGCAGACGGGTTCAAGCTGGTGCTGGTCGCGCGCAAGCCCGAACCGCTCGAGGCGCTCAAGGCCGAGCTGGAGGCAAAGGGCGCGGAGGTTCGCGTCAAGTCGGTCGATCTCGCCGCCGACGATGCGCTCGATCAGGTCCGCGCGATCACCGACGACATCGAGGTCGGGCTGATGTTCTACAACGCCGGCGCCAATTCGGTGCGCGGCGATTTCGTCGAACTGGATCGCGAAATCACGCAACAGGTCATCAACGTCAACGTCATCGGACAGGCGGACTTCTCGCGCCACTATGGCAAGCTGATGTGCGACCGGGGCAGGGGCGGCATCGTGCTGACCGGTTCGACCGGCGGCTACTCCGGCTCGGCGACGATCGTCACCTATGCGGCCGTCAAGGCGTTCAGCCGGATCTTTTCCGAAGGCCTGTGGCTGGAATGCGGCGCCAAGGGTGTCGATGTCCTGCACCTGTGTATCGGCTTTACCGCGACGCCGGCAATGGAACGGCTCGGCCTGCCGATCGAGTTTGCAGAAACATCGGAGGAAGTCGCGCGCCAGGGGCTCGAAAACCTTGCAAATGGTCCGGTCTGGGTGGTCAGCACCAAGGGCACGATCGACAATGCGCGCTCTGCCTCGCAATTCGACAACCGCGCCGAGGTTGTGCGCAAGCATACCGTGCCGCCGCGCGAATCGACTGGGACCAGCTGACTCGACCGTTGCTTGCCTAGTTTAGCTATTTCTCTTGCGCTGCGTTGCAGCAACTGCTTTGGCGCACGCAGGAGGGACTTCGATGGCAGGCAAATTTTCCGCATGGCTAACCGGGTCTGTCGTGCTTGGCGCGATGGCCCTGGCCAATCCGGCCTTTGCGCAGGAGGGCGGAGATGATGCGCTTTCCGAAGCCGACGATGCGTTCGGCACCCATGTCGGGCTTGAAAGCACCGGCATCTATACAGAGTATGACACGCGCGGGTTTAGTCCGCTCGATGCCGGGAATGTCCGGATCGATGGCGTCTATTTCGATCAGGTCTCGTTCCTGACCAACAAACTGCGGCAGTCGACCGCGATCCGCGTCGGCTTTGCCGCTGTCGAGACGCCGTTCGTCGCGCCGACCGGCGTGGTCAGTCATGGATTCAAGCCGTTTCCCGAGGAAACAAGCGGCAGCCTCACCTATACTCGCTTCTACTACGGCGGGATCTTTGCGGAGGGCGAGGCCCGGATGCCGCTCAAGGAAGACCGCATCGGTCTGTTGGCTGGGTTCGGTTACTCCGAATTCGCCCAGACCGACGGCACCAAATCAGACAGCTGGGGCATCACGCTCAAGGGCTATATCCGGCTTGGTCGCTTCGAACTCTCCCCCTTCTACGGCGGCGGCGAATTTACCCGCAACGACGCCAAGCCGATCGCCTACGTCCCCGAGGGTTTCCTGCCCGAGGTCCCACCCGCGTCTAAATATCTCGGGCAGGATTGGGTGCGCGGCGCGCACGATCATGGCAACTATGGAACCACGCTAAAGGGCGCGCTCAGCGATCACCTGTATTTCCGCGGCGGACTGTTCCACTCGCAAGGCAACAAGAAGAAGGGCTTCAGCGAGATTTACCGCATCCAGGCAGATGACGGGACGGCGGCGCACTATGTGCTTGCCGATCCGGCGCAGGATGTAAACTCGACCAGCGGCGAGGGTCTGTTCGTGCTGCATTATCGCGGCGAACGCTATCAGCACCGTTTCTATGCCGGCTACCGCATGCGCGACCGGCTGACCGAGACCGATGGAAACGACTTTATCGATCTCGGCAGCGCGGTCTTTGGAGAATACGACAGGATACCGGAGCCCGCGCAATTCAACTACTCCGAGGTCAATCGCGGCAAGGTAAAGCAATCGTCGTTTCTGCTGGGCTATGTCGGCTTCCTGACCGACATCGCACAGATCAACCTTGGGCTGCAGAAAGCGCGCTACCGGGCGGTATTGAGCCGAGGCGACACTGGTGTTGTCGAGCGCCAGAAGGCCGATCCCTGGCTCTACAACGCAGCCCTGCGGCTCAATGTGGCCAAAGGCTTCACGGCCTACGTGGCGACCCAGCGCGGGCTTGAGGACAGCGGCCTTGCTCCGGAGAGCGCAATCAACCGCAACGAGCAGCTCCCCGCTGCCAAATCGACGCAATACGAGGGCGGCGTGCGCTGGGATATGGGCAAGGCGCAGCTCGTGCTTGCCGCATTTCAGATTACCAAGCCCAATTTCGGCTATGATGCCGATCGCCGCTATGTGGTTCTCGGCCAGCAGCGCCATCGCGGTGCAGAGGTTTCGCTCGCTGCCCATTTCGACGAAAAGTTCGATGTGCTCTTCGGGGCCTACCTGATGGATCCTTCGGTGTCCGGGCCGGGCCGGGCAGCAGGGCTGGTTGGACCGCGCCCCAGCGGCGTTCCCAAGGTCTATGCGCGAATGGATGCAAGCTGGAATACCGGACTACCTGGCGATACAACACTGACCGCGTCGGTCGAGCACCTTGGCTCGCGACCGGCGACCGCGACACAATTCGCGCACCTTGGCGGCAACCAGTTGATGCTCAAGCCGGTCACCACGCTCGATCTTGGCACGCGTAACCTCGTTCCGATCGGCAAGACTACGCTGAGCGTGCGTATGAACGTGCGCAACGTGTTCGACACGAAGGCCTGGCATGCGCCGCAGCCCGATGTGCTGTTGCAGCGCCACCGGCGCAGCCTGCTGATTGTCGCTTCGGTCAATTTTTGAGCGAATCTAGGCCTGAGCCGGGGACAGGCGAGGACGCGATGCTTGCGCCACAATTTGCCGGGTGCTCTGGCGCTCGCTCGGGGAAGTGTTATGTACAGCAATTTGTCGAGACGGCTGACGCGGATCGTTTCGCTGGCAGCTATCATGCTCGCAAGTCCGGCGCTTGCCCAGAATGCCGGGGATGACGTCCTGGCAGAGTCCGAAGATGCCTTCGGAACGCAGCTCGGCCTGGAAAGCACCGGGACCTATACCGAATCCAACGCTCGCGGGTTCAGTCCGCTGGATGCGGGAAACAGCAGGATCGAAGGCATCTACTTCGATCAGGTCTGGAATCCGCCCTCTCGCCTGCGACGCTCGACAGCGATCCGCGTGGGCTTCAGCGCCGTCGACACGCCTTTCGTTGCGCCGACCGGCATTGTCGACCAGCAGCTGTTTCCTCGGCCAACAGAGCCGGGCAACAGTCTGATCTACAATCGTTGGTGGCACGGGGGCTACTTCGCCGAGTGGGACTACCGGCTGCCTCTCAATGACAGGTTTGCGGTCAGGGGCGGGATCGCCGCCGCGACAATCGGTCAGTCGGACGGATCGAATGGCACAAGCTATGCGGTGACCTTGCGCGGCTTCGCGAGCATCGGCGGTATGGAACTTTCGCCGTTCTATGCTTTCGGCGAGAAAACGCGCGAAGAGGTCACGCCGCTGGCGGTTGTTTCATCGGGATTTCTGCCCAAGGTCCCGCCGAGCCGAAAATATCTGGGCCAGGACTGGGCCGCGGGCACCAGGGACTATGTGAACGCGGGAGCCACTCTCAAAGGGGTGGTTGCCGGCAACTTGTCGTTTCGCGGCGGCCTGTTCCGCTCTGTGGCCGACCGGAAGACGGGCTTTACCGAAGTCTATGACATCCGCACGGCAAACGGCATCGCCAATCACTATGTGGTTGCAAACCCCCAACACGATATTCGCTCGACCAGTGGTGAAGGCCTGTTCGTTCTGCGATTTGGCGGTCGCGGCGTCGATCACAGGATCTTCGCCGGCTATCGCGGGCGCAACCGGGTAACCGAAACTGGGGGCTCGCAGTTCTTCGATTTCGGGCTCGTTCCCTATGGCGAGCGAGATCTTCAGCCGAAGCCGGAGTTTTCATTCAGCGAGGTGAACCGGGGACGGGTGCGTCAGTCGTCATGGATGGCTGCCTATGTTGGCTCGATCGAGGGCGTGGGACATATCAACATCGGGATCCAGAAGGCCCGCTACCGTGCCAGTATCCGCAACGGCGAATCCGGCGCGATTGATCGCGCGAAGGGTGACCCATGGCTCTACAATGCGGCGCTGATGGTCGAAATCTCACCGTCTGTTTCAGCCTATCTGGCGACCCAGCGGGGCCTTGAGGATAGCGGTATTGCGCCGGGCAATGCCACGAATCGCGACGAACAACTGCCTGCGGTCAGGTCAAGTCAGTATGAGGGCGGCCTGCGCTGGGATTTTGGCCAGGGGCAACTGGTCGTGGCGGGGTTTCAGATTACCAAGCCCTATTTCAGCTTCACTGCCGATCGTGAGTTCGTGGTGCTGGGCGATCAGCGGCATCGCGGGATAGAGGCGTCGCTGGCCGGGAACTTCTTCGACAGGCTGGGTGTGGTTGCAGGTGTGATCCTGATGGACCCGGTCGTGACCGGGTCTGGCCGTGAGGCCGGGCTGGTCGGTTCTCGGCCTACGGGCGTTTCGAAGGTCTTTGGCCGGGTTGACCTGAACTACCGCACCGATTTGCCCGGCAATCTCGTGCTGACCGGCGCCTTCGAATACAGGGGCGCCGCACCGGCAACGTCCGCGCCCATTGGCCACCTCGGCGGCAGGCAATTGATGGTCGATCCGTTCTGGACGATCGATCTGGGCACCCGCCAGACGATCCAAATCAACAAAACGACGCTTTCCGTCCGGATGATTGTGCGGGATATCCTGGACAAGGCGGGCTGGCACGTCGCCGCGCCCGACGTCATGTTTCCGACGCTGCGTCGCAGCCTGTTCATCAACGCGACGATAGACTTCTGAAGGGTCCCGGCGCGAAAAGGGCCGCACCTTCCGGCGCGGCCCAATCGTAAATTTCAATTGTTTTCCGCTTACTTCGGCGGCATGCGGATCGCGCCGTCGATGCGCCAGAGCTGTCCGTTCATATAGGTGTTTCGGACAAGTTCCAGCACCAGCGAGCCGAATTCCTCCGGCTTGCCGAGGCGCTTGGGGAACGGCACCGACTTGTTGAGGCCCTCGAAGATTGCCGGGTTGTAGTCCTTGACCGAAAGCATTGGCGGCGTGCCGAAGATGCCGGGCAGGATCGCGTTAACGCGCACGCCCACGTCCATCAGGTCACGCGCCATCGGCAGCACCATCGAATTGACCGCGCCCTTGCCGCCGCCATAGGCGACCTGGCCGATCTGTCCATCCTGCGAGGCGGCCGACGATGTCATGATGATGACGCCGCGCTCGCCGTCGTCGTTGAGCGGATCGGCGCCCGCCATGCCCAGCGCGCCAATCGATGCAACGCGGTAGCTGGCGGTGAAGATGCCCTCGGCTGACTTTGCGATCTGCTCAGTCGGGGTGCGGGCATAGCCGCCCTTTTCCTTGTCCCAGCGGACAGTCTTGCCGCCGCCCGAGACGACCGCGCAGTGAACGACGATCCGCTCCTGGCCATGCGCCTCGCGCGCCTTGGCGAAGCCCGCCTCGACGCTTTCCTCGCTCATGATGTCGACCTTGCAGAACACGCCGCCGATGTCCTTGGCGATGGCTTCGCCGGCTTCCTCGTTGATGTCGAAAATGGCGACCTTGACTCCGGCGTCTGCTAGCGCTTCCGCACTTGCCTTGCCAAGGCCAGAAGCGCCGCCGGTGACGACCGCGGCCAGCGAATTGTTGATCTGCATTATTTACTCTCCGCAAGAATCGAATCAGTCAGGCAGATGCGCCTAGCGCACCTTCGCAGACGAGTCGAAGTCAGGATTGGGGCGCGCGGCGATCATCGCTGCGGCGGACGCGGTTTAGCGGTAATGGAGGACGTCGCCCCCGCCAGCGATGTGCGGGCCGATCACGTCGACAAACTTGTTGAATGGATCGGAGCCCTTTGCTGCCTCGTGCGCGGCGACCGAATCCCATTCGACCAGCAGCAGCATGGTGCCGGGATTTTCGACCCCCTGCATCGCCGTTACCTTGTGACAGCCTTCGCATGCGGCGAGCGACGCGCTGCCGCCATCGTTCATCGCCTTGACCAGCGCCGTGGCATCGCCGCCCTTTGCCTCGATCACGCAGACTTCCAGTTCCATCCATCTATTCCTTTTCGCTTAGCTATCGAATCCGGGACAGTCGCGCGCGGCCTTGCGGAGCATGGCGGGCCAGAACGCCATTTCGACGAACATGTAGCCCAGCTTTTCGACATGGGCAGGCATCGCTTCCTGTACGTCCTTGGGGGCTTCGCAAATCTCGCGGCCGGTCCCGAGTGCGCGGACCTGCGAGGTGCAGGCGAATTCCAGCGTCATCATCCTGTAGAACGCCGCGCCAACCGTCTCGCCGGTCGTCAAGGTGCCGTGATTGCGCAGGATCATAAGGTTCTTCTCGCCCAGATCGGTCTGGAGCCGCTCGCGCTCGGCAAGGTCGTCGGCGACGCCCTCGTATTCGTGATAGGCGAGATCGTGGATGATCTGCAGCGCGGTCTGGGTGAGCGGGAGCAGGCCTTCCTTCATCATCGAGACTGCCGCGCCGTCAAGCGTGTGCAGGTGAATTGCGCAGTTGACGTCCGGCCTGCCTTCCAGAACGCCGGAATGGATAGTGAAGGCCGCCGGGTTCATGAACGCACCCTCCGGCGAGAGCACATTGCCCTCGAAATCGACGCGCATCAGGCTCGATGCGGTGATCTCCTCGAACAGCAGGCCGAACGGATTGAGCAGGAAGGTACCGTCAGGCAGGCGGGCCGACATGTGGGTTGCGACGTGGTCGTCCCAGCCATGAAGCGCGCAAAGGCGAAAACAGGCCGCCAAGTCGCGTCGCAGCGCCGCCTCTGTCTGTGCATCCGTTTCGGGATCGCGGGTCAAGGTCGCCATGGCATATCTCCCTTGGCGCCGGTCAGGCTCCCGACGCGGTCATCTCAATAACTTCGTTGATATGGCCCTCGGGGTCCAGCACGAATGCCACCCTGATGTTGAAAGAGGCAATCTCGCGGATTGGTTCGGGCACTGTGCCTCCCGCAGCCAGAGCGCGCTTGCACACGGCTTCGAGATCCTGCGTAAAAAAGCCTTGAACCGCCTCTCCGGGAGCGGGCGCGTCACCATCGAGGTAGCTGATGAGGGTAAGGCCTCCGGATTCGCGACCGGCACTCGGCTTGTAGGTGACCTCGGAAATCTTGCGCCCCAACATCGTGTCGGTGTGGCGGTTGTTCTCCGCGAGGCCGAACACCTCGGCATAGAATTTTCCCATGGCGTCGAGATCGCGCACGAAGGTCTTGGCGAATATGTATGCGGTATCGGACACGCCATGACCCTCTCTATTCCCAAAGACAGGGTAGCAGAGGTTGGCGCGGCTTCAATCGGAAGAAATGGCTGGGGTGGCAGGATTCGAACCTGCGCATGCCGGTACCAAAAACCGGTGCCTTACCGCTTGGCTACACCCCAGCAATGCGGGCGCGCTTAGCCGTTTGCGCGCGATTTGCAAAGGGACTGCGACCGCGCCGTGTCAGGCCTGCGCCATCACCGCATCGATATCGGCGGCAGAGTGGCGCTCCTTGATCTTGCCTTCGCCATCGAGATTGACCACCCGCCCGCGCTTCACGCCCTCACGCGCATCGATCTCATGCACCCAGCGCCCGACATTCTCGTAGCTGGCGATGTCGAGGAAAGTCGCGCCGTCCTCGTAGGCCTTGCCGTGAACGAACATCGCCATCCAGGCATAGTTGGCGATGTCGGCAATCGAGAATTCGTCTCCGGCAAGGAACCGGGACTGCGCGAGCCGCTGGTTGGCGACGTCGAAGCTGCGCTTGGCCTCCATCGCATAGCGGTTGATCGGATACTCGTATTTCTCCGGGGCATAGGCGTAGAAATGCCCAAAACCGCCGCCAAGGATCGGCCCTGTCGACATCTGCCACATCAGCCATGACAGGCACTCGGCACGCGCCGCTGGGTTTGAGGGAATGAAGGCGTCGAACTTTTCGGCAAGGTGCAGCAGGATCGCGCCGGATTCGAATACGCGAAACGGCTCGGGACCGGAACAGTCGAGCAGGGCTGGAATCTTCGAGTTGGGATTGACCGAAACGAAGCCCGAACCGAACTGGTCTGCATCCATGATGTTGATGATCCAGGCGTCGTATTCGGCATCGGAATAGCCCGCCAGCAGCAGCTCCTCGAACAGGATCGTCACCTTGATGCCGTTGGGCGTGCCCAGCGAATAGAGCTGGAACGGATGTTCGCCGCGCGGCAGCGTGGTCTCGTGAGTCGCCCCGGCAATCGGCCGGTTGAGCTTCGAAAAGCGTCCGCCGCTCTCCTGATCCCAGGCCCATACTTTCGGCGGCGTGTAAGTGGCGTCGGCCATGGCAAATCCTTCTCTCTCGGCGATGGCGATAGCGCATTGGCAGTTGACTCGCCAGCGGCTGTGTCCTGCAATGCAAGGAATACGGGAGAGCGCGCATGGAGCACGAATTCAAATATGTCCCCGAGCGGGGCCGTCCGCTGTCAAACCGCAGCGCGGAACTGGTGGTGCGCGGGCAGTATCATAAATTCATGCTGATTCCGCCGATGGAGCATCATACCAAATGGTTCGATGCAGGCCCGGTGTCGATCGGAGTAGAGTCGCGCGCGCTGGGCAACGAGGATCACATGATCCGTGGGCCCAGCATCCACGTGTTCGATTCCGAGCATGACAAGGAATTCGTGCGCTTCGATATCTTTGGCGACGTGCTGCACTATCACTTCGTTCTCGCCGACAAGGATCACAACATCGTCTGGGGCTATGACCCCGACACCAACGGGCCGATGCTCGACTGGGCGATCAACGCCTTGAGGGACCGCTTGCCGACCATGCTGCGCAAGGCCGGAGCAGAGGACAAGGCGCGCGAGGTCGAGCAGCAGGGCTGGGATGCCTCGGTGCTGGAAGACGTGCGGGCCGAAGCGGTGCAGTCGTTGCGCCCGCGTCCCGACGATCTCGAACGATCGCGCGAAGGGATGGAATGGATGGCGAAGTGGAAGGCGGCCCACCCGCAGTTCAATACGGTCGAGGAAGGCGAGATCTGATCCGGCCAGTCCGATGATCGAGCTTTACACTGCCGCCACGCCAAATGGCTGGAAGGTCTCGGTGATGCTGGAGGAGTGCGGCCTGCCGTACGAGGCGCATAAGATCGACCTCGGCAAAGGCGAACAGCGCGGCCCGGAATTCCTTGCGATCAGCCCCAACGGTCGCATCCCAGCGATTGTCGATACCGAACCCGAGGGCGGCGGAGAGCCAGTCAGCGTGTTCGAGACGGCGGCGATCCTGATCTACCTTGGCGACAAGACCGGACAATTCTTTCCAAGCGACTTGCGGGGCCGCACCGAAACACTCGAATGGCTGGTGTGGCAAGTCGCCAACCTTGGGCCGATGCTGGGGCAGCATGGCCACTTCGCGCTCTATCATACCGAAGAGTTGCCCTATCCCATTGAGCGCTATCGCAACGAGACGCTGCGCCTCTATGGCGTGATGGACCGCCGGCTGGACGGGCGCGAATGGCTTGCGGCGGAACAGTATACCATTGCCGACATGGCCTGTTTCCCGTGGATCCAGACGTGGAAGGCACAGTCGATACCCTTCGACGATTACCCGAATGTCCGCGCATGGTACGAGCGCCTCAAGCAGCGACCGGGTCTGCGCAGGGGCATGGACCTGATGCGCGCAGGCAGGGCGCCGAGCGGCCAGTTCACCGAGGAAGCGCGCCGCAATCTTTTCGGAACAGGAAGCAGCAAATGAGTAACCGCGTCGAATTTTTCTATGACCTCTCCTCGCCCTGGACCTTCATGGCATTCCACGCCATCGGCCCGGTACTGGAGGAAGCCGCGACCGGCATGACCCTGCGCCCCCTGCTGGTTGGCGGCGTGTTCAATGTGGTCAACAAGGCCGTCTATGGCGCGCGCGAAAACGCGCAGTCGCCAAAGGCCAAGGCACTGGCGAAATGGACCAAGGAATGGGCGGCCTATGCGGGCGTGCCGATGAACTTCCCGTCCGAATATCATCCGCTGCGCTCGGTCCACGCCATGCGGATGTGCTGCGCGCTGGAGCAGCATCAGACGACGCTGATGCGGTTCTCGCGTGCGGCATTCGAGGCCTATTTCGGCGACCAGCGCAATCTTGACGATCCAGCCGAACTGGTTGCCGTAGCCGACGCCTGCGGGCTCGATGGCAAGGCTCTCGCCGAAGCGACCCAGGCGCAGGATATCAAGGATCGCCTGCGCGCCAATACCGACGAGGCCATTGCGCGCGGCGCTTTTGGTTCTCCGACGATCTTTGTCGACAAGGAACACATGTATTTCGGCAACGACCAGTTGCCGCTGGTGCGCGCGCGGCTGCTGGGAGAGGCGCAATGACGAAGCCACTGGCTGGAAAGGTCGCAATCGTCGCCGGATCAACTCGCGGCGCAGGCAACGGCATCGCCGTCGAGCTCGGCGCGGCAGGCGCGAAGACTTACTGTCTGGGCCGAACCCTGCGCGCCGGTGAAGGCGAACGCGGCGGCTCGCTCGAGGAAACGGTTGCCGAGATCGAGGCGCTGGGCGGGCAGGGCATTGCCGTTCAGTGTGACGCTTCGGACGATGCCGTGCTCGCCGACATTTTCGAACGGGTGCGGTGCGAAGATGGCCGGCTCGACGTGCTCGCCAATTCGGTTTTCTCGGCCGGTCGGCTTGCGCCTTTCATTGGCAAACGCTTTTGGGAGACGCCTTCGAACGTGTGGGAGAGCGTCGTCGATCTCGGTGCGCGCTCGGCCTGGTATGCTAGCCGCCATGCCGCACCCTTGATGATCGAGACGGCGCGGCAGCACGGCACGACGCCGCTCATTGCCAATGTCACCGGACGCGGTTCAGTGCGCTATCGCTACAACGTCATTTACGGCGTCGGAAAATCTGCGACCGAGCGGCAGACGCGCGACATGGCGCTCGATCTCAAGGATCATGGCGTGGCGGTGGTTTCGGTCTGGCCTAACGGCCATACTGCCGACGCCGAGCATCAGGAAACGATGCGCTACAGCGGACGCGCGGTGGTGGCCTTAGCGGGTGATCCCGGGCTGATGGCGCGCAGCGGCAAGTACTACTGGTCGGCCGAACTGGGCGCTGAGCTTGGCTTTACCGACGAGCACGGCCACACCCATGTGCCGGGGCCGCTGGTGGACGAATACAGCCTCGATACGGAGTAGGCGTTTCGCCTCACCCGATCTTCTGGACCCAGCCATGGGTATCGGGTGCGGTACCGCGCTGAATCGCGACCAGACGGTCCTTCAAGCGCTGGGTCAGTTGGCCCGGACCTCCCGAGCCCACCGTGAACGCAATGTCGCGCCCTTCGACCTTGCCGATCGGAGTAACGACCGCGGCGGTGCCGCAGGCGAAACACTCGACCAGCTTTCCTGATTTCGCATCGGTTGCCCACTGGTCGATCGAGTACTTTTCTTCCTTCACGTCGAGACCCTCCTCGCGCGCGAGCGTAAGCAGGCTGTCGCGGGTGATGCCGGGCAGGATCGTGCCGGTCAGCGGCGGGGTGATGAGAGAGCCGTCGTCGAACACGAAATAGAGGTTCATGCCGCCCAGTTCTTCGATCCACTTGTGCTGTTCGGCATCGAGGAAAACGACCTGGTCGTGGCCGCGTTCAATCGCTTCGGCCTGAGGGACGAGACTGGCAGCATAGTTGCCGCCGCACTTGGCGGCACCGGTACCGCCTGGCGCGGCGCGCGAATATTCGCTCACCCAGATCGAGACGGCGGGCGCGCCCGACTTGAAGTAGTTTCCAGCCGGGCTGGCTATGACCATGTATTTGAAAGATTTGGCCGGACGGACACCGAGGAACGCCTCGGTCGCAAACATGAAGGGGCGCATATAGAGCGATCCGCCCTCGACGGTCGGGAACCAATCGCGGTCGGCCAGCACCAGCTGCCGAACGGATTCGACGAAAAGCTCTCCGGGAATCTCGGGCATCGCCAGGCGACGCGCCGAAGCGTTGAACCGCGCGGCGTTGGCTTCGGGCCGGTACAGGGCGATGGAGCCGTCGTCATGGCGATAGGCCTTCAGCCCTTCGAAAATCTCCTGCGCATAGTGCAGCACCGCCGTCGCCGGATCGAGCGCAATGGGCCCGTAGGGCCGGACCTGCGCGTCATGCCAGCCGCGCCCCTCGCTCCATTCGATCGTGACCATGTGATCGGAGAACGCGGTGCCGAACCCCGGATCGGCGAGCACTGCAGCGCGTTGCTCAGGCGAAGCAGGCGACGGGTGCGGCAGATGGTTGAATTGAAGATCTGTATCGGCGGCTGTCGCCATGTTTCGGCATCCCTCATGTTAATTCGGCGGCGGTTGAACTAAAATTACAATATTAACAATTTATAAGACATAAATAGACAGTGCATTCGCTGCAGCTGGCGATAGGGGGAATTGCGGCGAAGGGGAAGGGTGCTTCGTTGCCACACGCGAGAAGGGCCGCACCGGCAAACCGGCGCAGCCCTTCACATGGTCAGCGGCCGAAAGCGCCGCCGGCGAAGCCTTTACTGCGTACTGGAAGATTTCAGCAATAATGCTCCGCGACGGAATGTACCGACCTCCATGCTGAACCATGAGACATCGGATCACCTCCTTTCGCGCTGTTGAGCCAAGAGACCGGTTTCCCGGCCGGGGCGGCGGAAAGTTCGTTCTCCGACCTGCCTTGACGCAGGTATGAATCATTCCGCGTTGCACAACAAGTCTTGCAAAGATTTTTTTTGGCGTCAGAATCAATAGTTCGCGGGTTATCCTCGGCGCACCAGTCGGGATCTCAGCGGCAATCCTCAATCACGCGGCTCACTTCCGGCCAGCTTGGCGCATAGACCGCGGCCACACCCGGAACCTCGACGGCGAAGTGGCCTCGGCTGAACGCCATGGCGTCGAGCAATGGGTCGCGTGCCGCAAGCGCGACCTGGATGCCCGCCGTCGATCCTTGCGCATCGAGAGTGCGAGTCATTGCCGACGTACTGATTGTCATCGGCACCGCACCGTCTGCGGCGCCGCGCCGCGTCAGGACAACGCTGCCACCCTGGCACCGCAGTTGCAGAAGGCCTCGGGCAAAGGTCGCCTGCGAACGCCCGCCAGCATTGCTCCATTGCCAGTCACCCGGTGTCGCCGGCGCATGCTGCCAGTCGACGGCGGGAGGCGGTGGTGGTGGCGGTGCTGGAGTGGTGGTCGGCGTCGGGGTTGGCACCACGCGCTGCTCCGAGCACGAGGCAAGCGCCGTCAGGACCGTTGAGGTCGCAAGTGCGATGGCCAAAGCGCGGGAAACATTTGCCTTCATTGGCCCCCTATGGAATGACGAGGTCGTCCTAACAAGAGCCGCCTTCACTCAAAGCGCCGTGCCAAAGCCTCATTCCGTCGCCAAGACCCGCCTCGACCAGTTGCTGGTGCAGCGAGGCCTTGCCGAGAGCCGAAGCCGTGCCGCCGCGCTGGTGTTGGCCGGGCTGGTCTTTTCCGGCGAGACCAAGCTGGCCAAGGCGGGCCAGCAGATTGCCGGGGATGCCCCCCTGGAGGTGCGCGGGCGTGATCATCCGTGGGTATCGCGCGGCGGCATTAAACTCGCCCATGCGCTCGACCATTTCGGCCTCGATCCGCCGGGCGCCGTGGCGATGGCCATTGGCAGCTCGACCGGCGGCTTCAC
>CAZRVW010000031.1:0-19396 GCA_964603645.1 uncultured Novosphingobium sp.
ATTTCTACCCTATACAGACTGCCACAGCGGCATTATCGTCCTTGAAATACAGACGGGTGCTTGAGCGCCCGGTCGCATTTCGGGGGAATTAAGATGGCAGTTTCCGATCACGTCGATTTCAACGGCTTCATGGAAGGGGTCAAGCGGCGCAACCCCCACCAGCCTGAGTTCGTCCAGGCTGTTCAGGAAGTGGCAGAAGACATCTTCGGCTTCATCGAGGACAAGGAACAATACCACGAGCAGCAAATCCTGCGCCGGATTGCCGAACCCGATCGTGTGGTGTCGTTTCGCGTTTGCTGGGAAGACGACAACGGCTGCATCCGTGTCCAGCGCGGCTGGCGCGTGCAAAACAACAATGCCATCGGCCCTTACAAGGGAGGGATTCGATTCCACCCTTCAGTCACTGAAAGCGTCCTGAAGTTCCTGGCATTCGAGCAGACTTTCAAGAACGCACTGACGGGCCTTCCCATGGGTGGCGGCAAGGGCGGTTCGAATTTCAACCCGAAAGGCAAGTCCGAGCGCGAGATCATGCGCTTCTGCCAAAGCTTCATGACCGAGCTCTATCGCCACATCGGTGCAGACGTAGACGTGCCGGCTGGCGATATCGGCGTTGGCGGTCGCGAAATCGGCTTCATGTTCGGGCAGTACAAGCGAATTACAAACCATTTCACGGGTGTATTGACCGGCAAGGGTCTGGAATTCGGTGGATCGCTGATCCGTCCCGAAGCAACCGGTTATGGCGCAGTCTATTTTCTCGCGAACATGCTTGCGGCACAGGACAAGGACCTCGAAGGCAAGACCGCAGTGATTTCCGGATCGGGCAACGTCGCCACGCATGCGGCCGAAAAGATCATTCATTTGGGCGGCAAGCCGGTGACGCTGTCCGACTCGGGCGGGTTCATCCATGATCCCGAAGGCCTGACCCAGGACAAGATCGACTGGGTAAAAGCGCACAAGACGCAAAGGCGCGGGCGGATCAGCGATTACGTCGAAGAGTTCAAGGGCGCGACCTTCCATGAAGGCGCAACACCCTGGCATGTACCGTGCGATGTCGCACTGCCTTGCGCGACCCAAAACGAACTGTTGGGCGACGATGCCAAGGCGCTGGTTGCAAACGGCTGCATCGCCGTGTCGGAAGGCGCCAACATGCCTTCGAATCTCGACGCCGTGCACATTTTCAAGAACGCCAAGATCATGTTCGCTCCGGGCAAGGCCGCCAATGCCGGGGGCGTTGCCGTATCCGGCCTCGAAATGAGCCAGAACTCGGCTCGCAGGTCCTGGTCGGAGGCTGAACTGCAGCAAATGCTCAAGGACATCATGTCGGGCATCCACGAGCGTTGCCTTACTTATGGCGAACAGGGCGGCGGCTACGTCGACTACGTCAAGGGCGCCAACATAGCTGGCTTCAAGAAAGTCGCCGATGCCATGCTTGCGTTCGGAGCGGTCTGAGGCCGGTCTCCCCGTATGGGGGTACGCGAAATGAGCGATAGCGAAGCGGGCGGCTTAGGACTTCCGCTCGGCAAGTACGACGACGGCAAGTACTCAGTTCATGCGATCCACATGGTTCGCTCATCGATAACCGTGCACGTGCAGTTGAGCCAGATGGCCGATCAGAAGGCCAGCTTGCTTATGGGTGCGACATTCGTTGTGTTCTCGATCGCCGTTGGTCAGGCAACCTCGGGCAGTTACAAGGTGTCGCTGCTGGTGCTTGCGCTCTCGGCCTTCATTTCCGCAATGTACGCTGTGGCGGCAGTTGTCCCCAAGATCATGGTGAAGCCACCTGAAGGCAGCCGTCCGAACTTGCTGTTCTTCGGGGTTTTCGCGCATTTGCCCGAGGAGGAATATATCGACAGGCTGATGGAAGCGAGCGAGACGGACGGCAGGGTTCTCAGCACGATGCTGCGAGACATCCACCAGAACGGCATGGTGCTTCAGCACCGGAAATATCGCCTGCTTGCCTACGCCTTCCGCACGTTCCAGATCGGGTTGACGATCACTTTTATCGTCTTCCTATACGAAAGCCGGGATCTGATCGCTTCGCTTTTCGGCTAGGCTTGGGATTTCGGCTGTTACCGGATTCCCAGCATAGCTGCCTGCTCTTTCAGGTAATCGGCCTTTGCCGGATTGGCGGCAATTGCATCGTCCAGCGCCTTGCGGGCCTTTGCGGGTTGCTCCAGCGTCATGCGGCTGCGCATCAGCATGACCCATCCGTCGACATTGGCGGGCTCGCCCTTCAACCGTTCTTCAAGCCGCGACACCATGCCCTCGGCCATTTCGCGCTGCTCTCCGGGAGGGATGCTCGAGGCGGCTGCGAGGTCCTGTCGAGTCGGGCCCGGTATCGGCCGCGCAGCGGTCGGAACCTGCGGCGACTGCGCGCCCGCGGCGGCCAGCCGATCTGCCACGTCGATATCGTTGATCTTGCCTACTTGCTCGATCGTGCGGATCAGGTCGTTTCGCCAGGGGGCATCCGTCGGCGTATCTTCGAGCAGTGCGAGCCAATCCGAAATTGCACCTGCATGATTCCCGCCCAGGTCCTTCTGCACTGCCAGGAAATATCGGGCACGCGGATCGTTTGGGTCGATTGCGATTGCTTTCTCGAAAGCCTCGACCGCCTTGTCCGGCATCGGGTCGCGTTCGCTCGCCATGACGCGCGCTTCGCCGAGGGCCGACCACAGGATCGCCTGCGAACTGTCGATAGCCACTGCCTTTTCATAGGCGACGGCTGCCTCCTCGAATTTTGATTCGCTGAAATAGGCAAGACCAAGAGCTTGCCAGGCTTTGGCATCTTCCGGTTTGTCCACGGTCGCCTGTTCAAGATCGGCAATGCTGCTTCCCGCTGCCGGAGTGGCTCCTCTTTCCAGTTCCGGGCCTTGCCCGCGGGAAATGGCGAAACCCACCGACAAAGCTGCAAGAACCGCTGCCACGAGAAGGATGATCCTGCCTGCAGGGAAACTTCTTGCAGCTTGTTGTGTCATTTCGGTTTTCCGTTCATTAAGATAGGTATTGGCCATGGGGCTGGCCAACCAGGACGAACCGATTCCGGATTTGCGCAATTTCCGGTCATAAAGCAATCGTCCGGTTGGCATTGACCGGGGGAAGTGGGGTGGAAGCTCGCGTTTGTGTCGCCATTGTCGGGTCTGGGCCGGCTGGCTTGAGTGCTGCCGGACGCGCGGCGGAACTGGGCATGGCCCATGTCCTTCTGGAAAAGACCGACCACCTTTCCGACACGATCTTCAAGTACCAGAAGGGCAAGCACGTCATGGCGACGCCATCGACGCTTGTGCTGCGCTCTGACCTGGATTTCGATGCCGGCAAGCGAGAGACGATTCTCGGCATATGGGACGACCAGACCGCCAAGCTGAAGATCAACGTCCGCTACAATTCCGAAGTCACCAAGATCGACGGTGAGAAGGGCAGTTTCGTTTTATCCCTCAAGGATGGAGGCAAGATCGAGGCCGAGGCCGTCATCCTTGCGATCGGAACGCAGGGAAATCCCAACAAGCTGCGCTGCGAAGGCGCGGACATGCCGCATATCCAGTACCAGCTCGACGACCCGACGGAATATGTTGACGAACATATCACCGTCATTGGCTCAGGCGATGCCGGTATCGAGAACGCACTCGGCCTCGCCGCCGACCCCGCGCAGGGAAATTTCGTCACCATCCTCAATCGCAGCCCGGATTTTGCGCGCGCCAAGAAGGCAAATGTCGAACTCCTGAAGGAAGCCGGCGCCGCCGGGCGAATCATCATTCGCTCCGAAACCACCCCGGCCGCAGTGCACGAGAGTGAACTCGTCCTCGACACGCGGGACGGACAGGAAACAATCCGTTGCGACCGGATCATCGCGCGAACCGGTTCCGCGCCACCGCGCCAGTTCGTCGAAGCCTGCGGGATCGAATTCACCAGTCCCGAGCGCGAGGCGTTCCCCGTGCTTTCCCCGGTGTTCGAAACGACGCGCCCCGGCATTCACGTGATCGGCGCACTCGCCGGGTATCCGCTGATCAAGCATTGCATGAACCAGGGATACGACGTCGTCGAATTCCTGAACGGCAATACCGACCTGAAGCCGGCGGACGAACCGATCCTGATGGAAAAGTTCGCGACGTTGCCCGGTAAGCGCAGTGTTGAGGATTGGCTGGGCCTTTTCCAGGCCAATATCGAGATTTTCAGGGAGTTGTCCGCTCTGCAGCTGCGCGAGCTCTTGCTCGACAGCCGGGTGAAACGTTTCGCGAAGGGCGAGGCGGTCTTTGAACGCAATGCGCCCGGATCATCGCTCTTCGCTATCGCCCAAGGGGCCGTAGCAGTTGAAATCAACCCAAACGATCCGTCGGTCACCGTCCCGATCGAGCAGGGGTCGATATTCGGCGAAGTGGGCCTGATATCCGGGCGGCGGCGCGGTGCGACCATACGGGCCGCCGAAGATCTCGTTGTCGTCGAACTGTCGCGTACAGCTGCCCTGAAACTGATCGCGACCGCGCCAAGCGCGGCGAGGGTGGTCAACCGTATTTCCATCGAACGGCAGCTTCTCCAGATCTTCGGATCGGGCCTGACCAAGGAAGATGTCGCCGAACTGGTCGAAGGGGCCGAGGTCCAGAACAAGCGGGCCGGAGAAGTCGTTCTTCAGGAAGGCGATCAGGGCAACGATATCTACCTTGTCCGGCGAGGATCGATGATCGTGGAGCGCGAAATTGGCGGAAAACCGGTTTTCCTCAGCTACTTGCCGGCCGGGTCCTATGTCGGTGAAATGGCGGTGATCGACGGCGCGCCGCGCAATGCAACGGTGCGGGCGGCGATCAAGTCCGAAGTGGTGCGCTTGCCTGGCGAAGCGTTCGTCCGCCTGCTGGACCGCAAGCCGCAATTGTTGCGAACCGCGACGCAGCAGACCGCGCAAAGACGCGAGATCAACGATTTCATCGAAAGCCAGAAGGAGAACTTCTCCGGCGCGGTCGACATGTATTCGCAAACCGCGCAATTCCTGGTCGACAACGGCATCGGCGAAGCGACGGACGTATTGCTGATCGACGAAACGTTGTGCGTCGGGTGCGACAATTGCGAACGCGCCTGCGCAGATAGCCACGACGGCTTGTCGCGGCTCGATCGCGAGGCGGGTACGACCTACGCGCATCTTCATGTCCCGACGAGCTGCCGACATTGCGAGCACCCGCACTGTATGGCCGACTGCCCGCCCAATGCGATCCAGCGTGGCCCGGATGGCGAAGTCTTTATTGACGAAACCTGCATCGGCTGCGGCAATTGCCAGCGCAATTGCCCTTACGGCGTGATCCGCATGGATAGCGTGCCGCCGCCCAGACCGTCGCTGCTGAGCTGGCTTTTCCTTGGCAAGGGGCCGGGCCCTGGCGAGCCTTCCAAGCTTTGGCGCAAGGCAAATGCCGTAGAAGGCGTGGACAATCCCAAGCGGGCGATCAAGTGCGACATGTGCTCAGGGATCGAAGGCGGGCCGTCGTGCGTTCGCGCCTGTCCGACCGGCGCGGCGATACGCGTTTCGCCTGAGGGCTTCCTTTCGGTCACGAGAATGGGGGAGGAGGCCTGATGGCGACTGCACCCGGCAACGATGCGGCGCGTGGCCATGGTGGGCCGTCAAGCCATGAGGGTTTCCTGCGCCACGGGCGGTTTCGCTGGCTGAAGATCGCGACGGTCCTGTGCGCCGTTTCGCTGGTCGCCTACCTTGCCGTCGATGTCGAACCCCGGCCCAACGGTGGCAGCTGGATCGGCTACGCGCTGGGCACGATCGGCGCGGGTCTGATCGTCTGGCTGTCGCTGCTAGGTATCCGCAAGCGGGCAATAACGCCGGGCCGCTGGTCGTTGAAGGCATGGACGTCGGCGCATGTATACCTTGGCTTGTCGCTCATCGTCGTCGCGACCCTGCACACGGGATTCCAGCTTGGCTTGAATGTTCACACTCTTGCCTACGCCTTGATGATGCTGGTGATCCTTTCCGGCATTTTCGGCATTTGGGTTTATGCGACATTGCCTTCCGCGCTCAGCAACAACCGCGAGGAAATGACTCAGGGTCAGATGGTCGATGCAATCAAGGGGCTTGACCGCCAGTTGAACGACGCTGCCCAGCCGTTGGGCAGGGCAGAAGCGGACCTTGTGCTTGCCGCATTGTCCGAAGATCCGTTCGGCCATGGTCTGTGGCGTAGGCTTTCCGGCAATTATCCGGATTGCGCAACGCAAGCAGCCCTCGAACGGCTGGCATTGACAGGGACGAGCAGCGCGGAGACCGAGCGTGTAGAAAAGCTGCTGGTAAGGCGCAAGGCGCAGCTCGAAAGGTTGCGGCGGCACATGCGCCTGAAAGCGTTGCTCGAGGTATGGCTTTACGTCCACGTCCCGGCGACGATGGCGCTTCTCGCGGCACTTTTGGCGCACATCATCAGCGTGTTCTTTTACTGGTAGGCGGAAATGAGCTTCAAACTCAGAACAATCGAGCTTACCGCCACCGGCCGGGAAATCGTCCGGGACAGGGACATCGCCTCCGATAACCTGTCGATCGGCCGCGCAGCCGAAAACGACATCCATCTGCCCGATCTTGCAGTCGAATCCCGGCATGCGACGGCAACGGCCCTTGCAGGGGGGCGGGTCTCGATAAAGGCCGTCGGGAAGCTCGGCTTCACTGTTGACGGCGGCGACGCCACCGAAACCTTGATCGACAGTGCCGCAGGGGCCGAACTTGGGTTCGGAACATACCGTATAACCGTTTCTCGTGATGGCGATGCGATCCTGCTGACTGTCAGGCAATTCGAGGAGTCCGCAACCCGATCCGGGGATCTTGAAGAAAAGGGCGGCTTTTCCTTGTCGGGCGTGCTGCCGGGCAAGCGCATCATGTCGTGGAGCCTTGTCGGCGCCATTCTTGCGGTCTTCCTGGCGCTGCCGGTCATCAGTCACATGTTTTACGACCCGGCGGACAAGGACAATACCGTCATCGGCGATTCAAGCTGGAGCACTGGCGATCTCAGTCTTGCGCACCACAAGCTGGAGGATCAGTGCGAAGCTTGTCATGTCGATGCCTTCGTGTCGGTCAGGGATGAAACCTGCGTTTCGTGCCACGAAGACATTCACGATCACGCTGATCCGAAACGGCTGGCCGCGTCGCGTTCGAACCATCCGCTTGGCCAGAAGTTTCTTTGGGCCGTAGCCGATACGTTCGGAAAAGAGGGGCCTGGCTCCTGCGCCGATTGCCACGTCGAGCACGAAGGCGCCAAGGAGATGGAATCGCCGCACCAGAAGTTCTGCGCCGATTGCCATGGCGCATTGGCTGAATCGGTGCCTGATACGCGCCTTGGGGATGCAAGCGATTTCGGGACGCTGCATCCGCAGTTCACTCCCGCAGTCGTCGCCGATGCCGCGACCCGAGAGAAGGTCCGCATATCGTTGGACAAGAAGCCGACCGAAGATCACGGCCTGAAGTTCCCGCACAAGCTGCACCTCAATCCAAAGGGCGGCGCGGCCCGCATGGCGGCCAATATCGGCAGTGCAGGCGGTTATGGCGCCAAGGGTATGCAGTGCAAGGATTGCCACCGTCCGACAGAAGACGGGATTCGCTTCAAGCCGATCAAGATGGAGCGCGATTGCGAGGCTTGCCACAGTCTGAGTTATGACAAGGTCGGCGGTATTTTCCGTAAGCTCAGCCACGGGGATGTCGACCAGCTGATCGCCGATCTCAGTGCGGGCGATCTGTCTCGACCGACCCTTACGCCGCGGCGGCGGCCCGGCGATTATGCGGAAGGGCGCCCTTACCACTTCAATTTTCCGGGCGCCGTCTGGAAGGGGCTGCAACTGCAAACGGCGCTTTCGGACGAAGGCATTTGTGGGGAATGCCACAGACCAATGGTCCAGAGCGATGGCAAGCCGGGGGTAATTCCCGTCACTCTATCGACGCGGTACATGCAGAATGGCTGGTTCGATCACAAGGCGCACAAGCAGGAGAAGTGCGCATCCTGCCACTTTGCCGAGAAGTCGGACAAGTCTTCCGATCTTTTGCTGCCGGGTATCAAGGATTGCCGTACGTGCCACCTCGGTGAAGACGCACACGAGGCGGATGTGCCTTCCAGTTGCGCAATGTGCCACAGCTATCACGTGCCGTCGCAGGTCACGCATCAGTCGGGCGGCAATCGGAAAAAGAAGGGCTGATCCATTGTCGATAATGCGCAAGATTCGGCTCGGAATGAGGGGAAGACAGGCTTGCTGATCGCACAGATCACCGACATTCACATCGGGTTCGACCAGGGCAACCCCGATGAATACAACATGCAGCGACTTAAATCGGTTCTGCGGCGGTTGATCGATGCGCCCAACGCTCCCGACATGCTGCTGATGACCGGTGACCTGACGGAAATCGGCGATGCTGAAAGCTATCGCCAATTGAAAGAGACCGTCAGCGACTGCCCGTTCCCGGTCTTGGCGATGACGGGAAACCATGACGATCGCGCGGCATTGCTGGAAGCATTCCCTGACACCCCGACGCATGACGGATTCGTGCAGTATGCGGTTGACTGGAAAGGCGTGCGCCTCCTGATGCTCGACACGCTGGAGCCGGGGCGGCATGGCGGCGCCTTCTGCGATGTGCGGGCAAGCTGGTTGAAGCGCGAGCTGGAGGCGCATCCCAACACGCCGACAGTCATCGTCATGCATCATCCACCATTCGAATCCGGGATCTGCTGGCTCGACAGCGATGAGCGGGAGCCGTGGATCGCGCGCTTTGCAGAGACGATCCGCGGTCACTCGCAGGTACAGTCGATCCTGTCGGGCCATCTCCATCGCAACATCCATACCTTGTGGAACGGCGTATCGCTGACGGTGTGCGCATCGACAGCGCCGCTCGTCGCCCTCGACTTGCGACCGATCGATTCGGAGCATCCCGATGGCCGGGCCATGATCACCGACGAACTGCCGGTCTATGCGCTGCACCGCTGGGACGGCGAACGCCTCATCACGCACTTTGAAGGCGTGAGCGGGCATCCCGTCTTCGCCCGTTTCGACGAATCGCTCCAGAAGATCGTCAAGGTCATCGAAAGCGAGCGCCCGAGCGACTGATATCACTGGGGCGTAGCAAGCCTCAGTCCGACGATGCCGATCACAACAAGCGACATGAAGAACAATTGGGTCAGGCCCAGCTTCTCATCGAAGACCGCATGGCCGATCGCTGCGATCATCACGATGCCCGCACCGGCCCATATGGCGTAAGCGACGCCGACCGGGATCGAGCGGAGCGCGGTTGCGAAGACCCAGAAGCAAAGCACGTAGAATCCGATGGCCGTGACGCCCAGCTGCCATCGCGCAAAGCCATGGGACTGCTTGAGCAGCAGCGTCCCGCAAACTTCAAGTGCAATGGCTATCGCGAGCAGTAGCCAGTGGTTCGCCATGATCCTTGCCTTTCGCCGGGCTTAGGCATATCCGGTCACGGCGACCAGAGGGTCGCCGTTCATGCCGTTTGCCAGAACCCTTACATCGATATCTGCAAAACCAGCACGTTCGAAATAGTGATATACAAGCGTGGCGTGGCTGCGAAAGTCGAGCGAACGCCAGATGGCGACCGCCTTTGTCGGGAAACACCTGTTCGAATATGTGACAATGAACGGGCTGCCATTTTTGAGGACGCGCCGGACTTCTGCGAAGACCTCGACCGGCTTTTGCAGGTACTGGACGCTGACGCAGCATAGCGCCGCGTCGAACGATTCCGTGTCCAGCGCAAGTTCTGCGTCGCGGTTGAGATCCTGCACGAACCAGCGGCTCAGCCGGGGGTTTGCCGCCAGTTCCTCGGCATTCATGCCGTGGCCGACCACGTCGGCGAATTCCATGTCGTCCGGCAAGTGGCTTACCCAGCTGGACATCAAGTCGAGGATCGAGCTTCCGGGCAGCAGCGTTTCGCCATAATGGCTCTCCAGCGCCGCGATCGCCTGTTCATCGATATGCGTGACGAGTCGAGGCGGCGCGTAGAAGACGGCGTCGTCGCTTTCGTCGACGCGTTCGAATGCGCCGGGGGGAAATCCGGGGAAGGCTTCTCGTCCAAACTACCGGCGCCTCACTGGCGCAAGACCGGAAGCCAGCGCGACATGTCGACGTCGTCGGTCACCTTGTAAGGTACGCCCCTGGAGTTGAGGAACAGCTTCTCCATTTCGGGCCTCGTGAATGGCCGGGATCCAAGCCGACCGAAAATGGCGACCTGCCCGCCGGTTTCGTCCACGGCCCGATCGCGATCCAGGCCCTTCGACAAGGAAAGTGCCGGGCTTGGGGTGCGGGCCCAGGCGATCAGTTCCGGCTTCGGCGCTGGGGAGAACCCATAGAAGTTACGCTGGGTGTTCGGCGAGGTCAGCTGAATTACTTTCAGTCCGTTCCGGCCATCCGCCACATAGGCGAAAAGCGTCGCGTTCGTGGAGCCGACAATGACATCTTCCGCATCGTTGAGTTGGCCACCGAAGGTGACCTTCTCGTAAACTTTTGGCGTTTCGGGGCGGGTTATGTCGATGATGACCAATCCGTCCTGCTTGGCGGCGACATAGGCATAGGTCCGCGCCAGGTACAGGCGCTGGGCATTGGCCAGCCTTATCGTTCCAGAAGGTTTGACGACCGGCTCGCGCAGGTTCGTTACGTCGAACAGTTGCACGCCTTCTGCGTTCGTGACCCACAGGTAGCGGAACTGTATCGCGCTGGCCCGGGCATCAGCCATTTCCCGGACTGCCGTGACCTGCGGTTTCAGCGGGTCGGAGAGGTCTACGACGACAAGGCCCGCCTTGGCGGCGATGTAGGCGATCTCGCCGGCCAGCGTAACGTGGCGCGCGCCGTCGAGTATGCCGCCGGGGTTCCATGTCACCGCGCGCTTCAGCTTGTTGTTGCGGAATTCGCCGTCGGCAAACGTGTTGATGTCGACGAGGATGAGGCCTTCTTCGCTGTCGGTAATGACCGCGTAATCGTAGATCGGAAGGAAAGCCTGCTCCTGGTTGGCGTCGCGCAGGGTCATTGGGGTCCCTTCGGCCTTCAGGAGGGGATTGCCTTCTGCATCCATCAGGACCGTGGCTTCCATCTTCCGGTTGCGTTCGGGCGCGATAGGCTGGTTCGTCGCCAGCGCCATGCATGTCGCGTTCTTCGTCTTGACGCGGGCATTGTGGCCCAATGGCGAGAACGGTGCAGCCACGATGGCGTCGGAAAAGCCCTTGTTGCCGACCGACGCGATATCATAGACTCGGAAGCCGCCCTTGCCTTCCGCGACGAACATGTATTCGCCGCGCATCTGCAGGCAGCCGACCCGATCCTTCGTGCCTTGCACGATATTGCGGAACTGTTCCATCGAGTGCGTTTCGCCCGACAGGCTCTTGTCGAACGTCTTGCCGCGGACCCAGTTCTTGAGCTCCCGCCCGTTCTGCTCGACATGCAGCTTGTAGAAGTCTGGGTAGGCATAACGGTGGAGGTAGGAGCCGAGCACGGCTTGCGGTTCGTCCCATTCTGTAACGCGCACCGCTTCGAACCCGCCCTCGAGCCCGGTCCAGGCATTGACGCCGACGAAGTTGACGAAATTGGTGCCCAGAAGCAGCAGCTGCGCCATGATCGCATTGTTGTCGTCATTGGCCGACAAATGGCAATCCGAGCAGGTTTTCGTCTCGGTCAGACGGACCGTATGGGGGAAGTGCGGCGCGAACGCCTGGCTTGAAAAGCCCGGCGCGCTGATCGGTGGTTGCTGGACGTAAATGCGTTCGCGGTTGATGTTCGTCGACGACAGGATGAGGGCCGAGCTGGAGCGGATCGGCGCGACCTGGTTGCCCTTGGTCGTCTGGTGCTTGCCGAGCTGGAACATCTGGTCGCGCGCCACTTGCGGGTTGTAGGTCGCAAAGTTGCGGGTCGTTTCGCCCTCGTAATGGTGCATCGAGGTTTTCCAGTTGGCCTCGATCGGCAAGTGGCAGCCGCCACAGCTTGTGGTCCACGAGAGGTGGCATGTGAAGCACGCCATCTCCGGATCCTTGTGCGCCCGGTTTTCCATGGCGACGCCCGGGCCGAATTCGAACTTTCCGTCGTCTGCGGCGCTGGCGCTCATCAGCTTGGCGCGAGCCGATTTGCCGTTGAACTCGGGAGAGGAGGGATCGACACTATCCTTGACGAGGCTGACTTCCCATTCGAGGTCCGGATCGACGATGGACCGCTGGATCAGCTTGCGCCGGCCGAAGTTGCCTTCCTTCCATTCGAAGCGGCGCTTGCCGTCAGGATTGCGCAGCAGGGCGAGGTTGTTGCCCTTTGGCGGTGCGGCGGGCCCTGATGTCAGCAGCGTCGGATAGGCGTCAGCCGTCCCGTGGCAGTCCTTGCACCCGATCTCGACCGCGTTGGCGACTTCGCCATGAATCAGGCCGTTGCCGTGCGAGTCTTGCGCGAAGTGGCAATCGGCGCATTGCAGGCCCTTCTCGGCGTGGATGTCCATCATGTGGACCGACTTGCCGGGGTTCTTGCCAACCTCGACGAATTTGCCTTCACCGTCCTTGCGCCATTTTTCGGGATCGTCGGGATCGACGATCTTGCCTTCGGCGTCGAGCAGGTTGCCTTCGCGGTCTCGTTTCAGGATCGCGCGGAAGTTCCAGCCATGGCCGTGATAATCGGCGAATTGCGTGTCTTTCAATTCGGGGTTGAGGTCGTAGACGTTGCGAACGAATTCCACGTCGCCCCAAAGCCCGCGCGCGGCCGCGCCTTCCGGATTGCGGTCGTTGATCCGGCGCACTTCCTCGGCCGTGGGATAGTGCTGTTGCTTGTAGACCTTCCGGTATTCCTCGTCGCTGATGCCGTGCGGCCTCGGCGTCTTGTTTTCCGGTCCGGGCCACATGTAGGGCGCATCGGATTCATAGTCCCACATCGTGTAGCCGAGGTAGGGATTCACGAACACGTTGGGCTGGTGCATGTGGCAGTTCATGCACTGCGCGGTCGGGATCGACCGGGTGAACATGTGGCGGAGGGGATGCCCCCTTTCCTTGGCCTTGGCATAAGCCTTCATGCCGTGCGGGTCGTCGTCGTGCCCCGACTTTGAGTGATCGCCGTCTTCGGCATCGCGATGGCCTTGGTCGTAGAGGTTCGATCCGTGGCCGCCGTGCCCCGAATCATGGCCGGCTCCATGCGGAGGCTCCAGTTTGGACGCGATCGTCGGGTCTTTTGTGATCGTTTGGCCGTCTCGGCCATGTCTTGCGTAGATCAGGCTGTGACGCGGTTCTCGGTCGTTCGCATAGACGACATGGCAGGCGGTGCAGCCGGAACTGCGATAATCGCCAGGCTGGTCGTTGGTGCCCATGAACCAGGTGAATGGGTCGTTGAGGCGGGTCTTGTGGATGTTAAGGACGGGAATAGCGACGCGCAGGCCGGTCGCGGGGCCGCGGTTCGATTGCTTGAGGTCCGGCCGTCCCGGCTCTTCAAGGCGCTGGATCAGGCCGGTCGGATTGGGCAGCCCGATTTCGGGGAATTGCGAGTTGATGTTGCGTCCGCCGCGTTCGAACACGCGGAAGATGTCACCCGGAGGAATAACGTTCCAGCGCGGCAGCGGATAGAGCGCGGCGAGTGCGCCGCGCGCCTTTTGTTCGGTCGTAACCTGTCCCGGCGGTGCGCCTGGGGAAAGGACTTGCGCAGGCTCGCCTTCGCGGGTGTAGGCTTCGCCGAATATGTAGTTCTTGAAGGGGACGATGCCGTTGTTGTAGGCGGCCCCTCCCCATAGCATTGCGCCTGTGCCCATCAGCGAGCGTTCCGCCGCCTCGATAACCGGAAGGTGGCAGGAGCCGCAGGATTCCCGGGCGACACGGTAATCGCCGGGGTTTACGAACCGGATGTACTCGGGCGCTTCCTTGTTCAGCAATGCGTAGGAGCGCTCTGGATTCGAGGACGAAGGATAGTGCCAGCTGTTCGGATACCTGGGCAGGACGTGCGCGCGTTCGCGTGCGGCGACATAGTCTGGATGTTCGAAGCCCAGCTCCGGATTGCCCCGGATTCCTGGATTGCCGCCGTGGCAGTCCGTGCAACCCAGCTGTACGGCAGGCGTTGCATGCATGCTGAGGGCATCTGTCTCGACGTGACAGGAAAGGCAGCCCGACGATTTCATCGTCACGTCGGCAACCGATTGCCGGGCCGGGGCAGGCGGAGCCTTCACGAGCGAATAATCGCGCTCGACGGGCTTTTCCTCGTCACTGGCAAACGTTCGGTCAGCCGGCATTACGACTGCGGCAAACACCAACACGGCGATCAGGAAACGTAAGAGGCGCATCAGTAACTCAAGACCACGTTTGCGAGAACCGAATAGTAATTCCGGTCCCCGTTCTGGTTGTCGAACAGGTCGCGAAAGCCGTCACCGGGCAGCAACGCTGCTGCGGAAAGGCGGGCAACGATGTTTTGTGTCGCCTTGGGGCGCCAGATCGTTGCGACCGACAGGTCCCAACCGATATCCTTGGGAATGCTGCCTTCGTTACGCAGCGTTTCCAGGGTTGCCGTGTTTTCGAACCACAAATGGTTTGCGTTGGCGGAAACCCGGAATTGCGGCGTCAGATCGAAATCCGCGCCTCCGCCAAGCAGCATCGTGCCGGGATTGTTGAAATTGGATTGGCCCTGTTCCTTCGAGGAGCGCAGCGAATTGAGTATGCCGTTGCGTCCGTTCACGGGAATCACGCGTCCGCCGCCGGCGAACGGGATTGTCTGGCGGATCCAGTAACTCGTATCGGCCCCGGCAAAGACCGGATTCTCGAAAATCGCATCGAACCCGGTTTCCTTGCCGTCATAGGGGTCGCCGTCGCCGCTGGCGTAGAGGCCGGAAAGGCGGAACCGCATCCAGTCCCTGTCGTAACTCAATTCGGCAGCGCCGAAGAAGGCGCGGATGTCCGCCTTTTCGTCGGTGAAGAAGCTGTTTCGGTCCTGCCCCAGCGCGCCATAGGCCGATGCCGTCAGGTTGATGCGGCCGATCCTGCCGTCCGCGTTGTATCCCAGGTAGACGACGTCGTATTCGCGCCCGCGCAAGGTGCCAAGCAAGGCGGGGCGAACTGGGAAGCCATTGTCGTCGATCTGGATGTCGTTCTTTTCGCGGTTCATATTGTAAACCACGGTGAACTGGCTGGTCAGGGCCGGGATCAGAAAGTCCTGGCGATAGATGTTGGCATAGAAAACGAAATCGTCCCGCGGCGTCTGCAGTACGGCGTTGAGGCCGCTGTTGGTATCCTTTTCAAGCCGCCAGAACGCACCGACATTGTATTGGACGCGATTGTTGTCGCGCGTGCCGAACAGGCGGATGCCGAGCTGGTTGTCGTTGAACAGGAAACCTCGAAAGTCGGCCTGGAAAGGCTGGATGCCCACCCGGACTGAATCGAAATCGTAACGGTCTGAAGTGTTCCTGATGTGATAGTCGACGAACGCTTCCTGCAGCCCGAGGAAGTGGTCCGTGCGGTGGCTTGCCTTCGACGACTCGACGAATAGCACGCGCCGCTCCGGCACGTTCACGTGATTGACGTTGAGCGCCAGAGTTACGCGGTATTCGATTTCGGGCGGCTTGAAGGCGGTTTGCCCCTTGATGAGGGCGGCACCCGCGATGAACGTCTGCGAAAAGACGTAGCTGGCATCCTTGCCGAAGACATCGAGGCTGTCCGGCCGGGACGTCGTCTGCACGCCGACCGGGATCGGGAACGTCCGCGGTTCGAATACGGTGTCCGAAACCACGTTTGCGGCAAAAAACCAGTCATCGCCCTTGATCGGCAGCCAGGGAACCTTCGCCCGGTTGATCGGCCGGTCGCCCTTGTATGTGTTCTGATTGTAGGGATCGAACCAGCGTTCCTTGACGACCCCAAGCGTTTCGATGAGGCGCCAGCGATCGGGGATCGGGATCTGGTCGGTCGGGAAAGCTTCCGGCGGGGGCGCGCGAACTGCCCCTGGATTGTCCTGGGTCACCAGTTCCGGCAGAGGAGCTTCGAAACCGGGTCTGCGCCGTCCATCGATCAGCAAGGGCTCGATGTCCTCGGGTGCCTCTTGCGTACCCGGGGAGCAGATGATCGGGCGCTGGTCTTCGGGAAGGTCGCATTCTGGTGCGAGCCTTGGCGGTTCCAGTGATTCAATTTCGCTCCTGACCGCATCCTTCGCCTCGTCGCTTTCAGGCGTGGCCGTTTCGGCCATCGGCTGGGCAAGAAGCAACGGCAGTGCAACGAACGAAAGGGCCATCACAATCCCTCGCAGACGTTCTGGTCGTTCGTATCGAGGAATGGTGCGAATGGGCAGCTTACGTAGCGGAGCCTTACCATTGCGCCATTGACGTTGACGACGATCCTGTCGGCCCGGATTTCGGGCCTGGCATTGCCGATGCCGCCAACGCGCTGGCCGGCATTGTGCGTACCCAGGAAGCTTATCATGTCGTCCTGGTCGATGCCGTCACCTGAGACCCCGATCCCACCGACGAGCGTGTCGCCGCGATAGACAGGGACGGAGCCTGGGAAGATCTGGATGCCGTTTTGAAGCCGGTTCTGCTGTGGCGCAACTTCCGGAATGAACGTGCAGCGGTGCGGCGTATCCGTCGCCGATGCGCCAGTCACATAGGCCAGATGCTGCCCAAGGTTTTGCAGGACAAGGGCCGATTGCAGCCCGGTCGAGAACGGATTGAACTGGGCGATCGGTCGCGAAAGAGGCCCCGGCGGATTGCCGACTTCGCCATCCGGGAAATATGGGCGCGACAGGTTGCCCCCCGAACGGTCCGCAAAGGCGTGCGTGCCGGTCAGGGCATTGGGGTTGTCGAGGAAGGCTCGGACCTTGCCGACGAATGCGTTCACGTCTGCACTGGGATCGCCGGAAAGCTGGCCAGCGGCATAAGGGCTTGAAAAGAAGTTGGCGGTGCGCGCCTTTTGCAGGCTTACGTCCGTGCCAAAGATCGGAGCGTCCGGCGACCTGACGATGCCCAGCACCTGCCCCCGCGTGTCGACGAGCGAGATCGAAACTTGTGCCCTGCTGTCGAGCGGCTGGCGGATTTGCGCCCTTGCGCGGGTCATGACCTGGAAGACTTCTTCCAGGATTGCGCGGGCTTCATCCGCTGTGATCGGTTCGGAAACTTCCGCACCGTCAGTGCCCGCCCTGATGGGGAACCGGTTCGAGCCGTTGCCATCCGTCAGGACGAAGGCGTCACGATCTGAAAATTCCGCAGCGGTCGACGCGCGGATGCCCGAGGTTTCGCTGCCGTATGCCGTTCCGGCGACCAGGCCTCCGCCACCGAAATAGCCCGTAACTGCAACCAACTGGCCGAGTGCAGGGGCAGTTTGGGCGTAAGTGGCGCCGGAAACGTCGAACAGGCCGGAGTAAACTGCATCGGAAAACCGGAGCTGCGTGCCGTCGACGTAGATGCGATCGGCCCTGATGTCCGATGGGGCTTCGAAGCCCACGGTCCCAGCCAGGGCGATCATCTCGTCGATGTCCGTGTCGGTGTCGAGCACGTTGGTGTCGAGGCTGTAATTGCCGTCAGCCAATACGCCGATGCCGCCGACCAGGACGCCGTTCTTGTAAAGCGGGAACCCCCCCGGATCGGCTGCGAGGCCAAGCGGAGACCGCTTTGGCCCGATCAGCGCGTCCGAGCCGATGGCCTTGAAGCGCGAAGAAAGATCCGAGCAGGGCAGTTGGCTGAACTGGACGCCGAACAAAGGACCGCTTTCCAGCCCCACGGTCGTCGGCGCGGGCGGGAAGTGCGGCTGGACGATCATGCTTGCCGTGCGGGACGAGAATGCATTTCCGCCGCTTGAAAGGTAGGCGCCGGTAATGGCCTTGGCGATGGCTGCCCCTGCAGCGGGGACCGTCAGACCCTGGACATCGATGTTGTTGCCGTTCGGGGCGTTGGGAATCTTCGCCGTTGCCGGAGCGCCTATCATCGCGAAAACGGCCAGGACGTTTCCTACCCGGTCGACTACGGCGATCGTTGCCGGATTGCCCGAGGAATCGGCTTGTGCCGCCGCCCGCGCGACGATCTTGCCTACGTCCTGGGCAGTCAGGGATTCGAGCGCGGGCGCGGTGTAATCCGCAGTTGGCGTGCCGCCGCCCCCAGTTCCTCCGGAACTTCCTCCTCCGGACGAACCGCTCGCACTCCCGGTACCGGAATCGTCTCCGCCACATGAAGCGAGCAGCACAAGGGCCGAGAGCGCGGCGGCTATTTGTCCTTTTGCGATACGCATCAGCGGAGCGCCTCTATGCTGCGGGCCGCTTCGCTCAGCGCCTCTCTGAAGCTGGCGGGCGCGAAGGTTTGCGGACTGGCTACTGCCGCGTAGGCGCGGTTGATATTGGCCCTGATGCCTGCAGCAGCCCCGATCGTGACCCTGCCGTCGCGAACCAGCGCGTTGAGCAAGGTATCGACCGCCATCACGGCCTGCGCCGATCCGGAATAATCGGTAAAGCGTGGACGGGTCGACTTGTCGGCGATGGCCTTGATCACGTCGAATGCGGTGCTGCCCGGGTATCCCCGCGTTGCGAGCGCATCCGATAGCGCGCTTGCGGCGGCATGAAGTTCCTTTGCCGCTGCGACGGCCTGATCGCGCCCCTGGCCCATGGCCGAATGAAACCTGCGGCTCGCCTCGTCAAAACGGTCTGCCTGTCCTGGCGCCAGTACTTTCGCGACGGCGGAGAGCATTATGATGTTCTCGTCGTTGTATGGCGGATTGCCGAAAGGCATTGGCCGTGCCGGATTGGCTTCGAATTTCGGCTTGCTGGCCGGATCGTCGCTGATTGCGCGATGACAGCTGTGGCAATCGTAGAAATAGAATTCGGGGAAGATGCCTACCGAACCGAATTTCGTTCCTGCGAACAGACTGGTCGACCGCTTGATGGCTTCGGCCTGACCGATGGCCCAGAGCCCGACGCTATCCGGCTTGCCTTTTCGTGCGTGATAGTCGTCGTCGTAGTCGTAGTGCTGCTGCAAGGCGGAAAACAAGTCGATCTCGAATGCCACGCGCGGGTGACCGGCAGCCATCATCGCATGGGTCAAGAACTGGCCGGGCTTTGAGCTGCCGAAATGGCAGTCGAGACAAATCGATGCGCGAGCCCTGGGATCCTCAAGCGGGACGAGGCCATTCGCCAGGTTGGATGCGTGCGATGCAGGAACCGCATAGTGGCTTGTGAGCCAGCCGGAAGCAGGCCCATGGCACGATTCGCATCCGACGCCGTCCGACAGGAGGAAACGATCGCCTCGCTGGCCTTCCGGCGCGAATGTCGCGTGGCACCCAAGGCAAGCCGGAGCCGATGCCGCCTTGCCCAGCCCCAATGCGGCGGCAATGCGTTGGCCGCGATCGCCGGCGAGAGCCTTGTATGCGCGGCTGTGGGCCCCTGACTTGCTAGACGGTTCCTGCCAGATGCGCAGTTCATCCTGACGGACAACCTTGCCGTCGCCTTCGTTGCGACCGTGGCAGGTCGAACCTGCGCA
>CAZRVW010000032.1:0-19330 GCA_964603645.1 uncultured Novosphingobium sp.
GCCGAACGCGGCAGCGGGCGTCAGCGGAGCAAGAACCGCCGCATTTTCGAAATCCTTGCCGGTGTCCCACGGATGGCCCCGTCCGCGCGCAGCATTTTGCAAGTCGCGGCGGGTAAGGTCGATACCGACGCCATATCCGGCAATAAGGCCGAGCGCCATATCCGGCGAAACACGAAAACCGCTCTTGCCAAGTGCAACGACAAGCTCGACCTCGTAGTGACAGTCTTCCGTCCCGGGAGGATAAGGAATCGTGCAGCCCGAATGGCACACTGCCGCAGGCGACTTGGTAAAGAAGATTGGCGCATCGCGCTGCGGCTCGAAGCCCATCTCGCGGGCATGGGCGGCATAGTTCTGACCGACGCAGAAAATCCGTCCAATCGGAAAACTAGCGTCGCTGCCAGCCATTTCGAGGAAGGGTTGGGGAGCAAGTTCGAACAGGTTGGACATCGACCGTTCCTTTATCCGCCGGCCTGTGCCGTGGGCAGCGCGTCGATAGACCGGGCGGACCGTGCGCCGCAACCAACTTGTCCCGTTTCGCCAAGCGGCTAGGATCGTGGCGATGGAAGAACCACAGTATCTGTCCGGCCGCTTTCTGCTGGCAATGCCGGGAATGTTCGACAGGCGCTTTGCCCGCAGCGTCAATGTGATGTGCGTGCATGATGAGCAGGGTGCGCTTGGCATTGATATCGGCCACTTGCGCGAGGGGGTTCGCCTTCACGCCATCCTCGAGGAGCTGGATCTGGATCCCGGCGTCGCGCCTGACTGCGCGATCCATCATGGCGGCCCGGTTGAGCCGGGGCGCGGTTTCGTCCTTCATTCGACAGATTGGGCGGGCGCGGACACGATCGAGGTGCAGCCGATCGGTGCGCTGTCCTCATCGCTCGACGTGTTGCGTGCCATTGCCGAGGGGCGGGGGCCGAGCCGCTGGCTAGTCGCGCTGGGCTATGCGGGCTGGGGGCCGGGCCAACTCGAGGGCGAAATGCAGCGACATGGCTGGTATGCCGCGCAGGGCGATGCGGACATTCTTTTCGATACCGGCGTGGAGGCGCGCTGGATGGCGACCTGGCGGGCCGAGGGGATCGATCCAGCGCAACTCTCGCCGGAAACGGGGCGGGCCTGACCGCCTTGCCCGCCCATGCAGCAACTCGAAGATCGCCGCTCATGGATCTAGGGGAAAGTGCGCAGGCGCTCGTCCTGGGGCTTGGCCATCCGCGACAGGAGCAGTTCTTCAAGTCGCTGCACAAGGCTGGTGTTTGCGTTCATGCCGCGCATACCGAGCTGAAAGCCAAGCGCTTTTCGCGTTTCATCCAGAGCTCTATTCAGCTGCCCGAGGACAAAGTGGCCCAGCTTGAAGCACTCGAGCGGTTTGGAAGACAAATGGGGGCGGGCATATTCCTTGTTGTCACCAACGATGAATACGTCGGACTGGTAAGCCAGAACCGGGAGCGCCTCGCTCGTTATTTCAACATTCCGCTTCCTGGCTGGGACATTGTCGGAAGGATGATGGACCGGCAGCAGGCCTATGCTGTCGCCAAAACTCTCGGGATTTCGATACCCACGACCTGGCAGGTCCAGAGTGAGGATGAGCTGCACCACACAGTCGATAGTCTCGATACGGACAATTTCGACCATATCCTCAAGACATTGACCGTCCTGAGCGAGCCGGCGGATGACGACACGATACGACAAACCAAGGCGGCGCCGCGCGACAAGCAAGCGATGCTCGCAATGTGCCGTGACATCCGCCAACGGACCGGAAGCTTCCCGCTGATCCAGCAGGTTATTCCCGGGCAGGCCAATGCGGCGATAGGGGTGACCATGCTGGTCGGACCTGATGGCAAGGAGGTTCTTTCCTATTGCGTACAGCGTTTACGCCTCACGACCTACAAGCTTGCCGGTGCCTACGTGCACCCATATTCGCTTGGTTCGGTCGTGTGGTGCCAAACCGTTCACGATCAAGAAGCGGTCGAAAAGACCCGGGCTTTGGCCAAGGCATTTGGCTACACCGGGTTGATGGTGGTGGAGTACCGTCGACACTCTGAGACCGGCGAACTCTTCCTCATAAAGATTGAGCCTCGGCCCGTCAGAGCTTCGGCACTTGCGACCCGGATCGGGATGGACATCCCCACCGCAATGTATGCCGCATTCAATGACCAGAATGTGGAAGCCGCACGCGATTATTCCGATGGGGTGCAATGGCTCTGGATACAGGCCTACATGAAATCGCTCTTCACCAATGAGACGCGCAACCGGAAGGACTTTGTTCGTTTGCTCCTTCGATTACCCAGCATCCGCGCCTTTGGGGAGGACCTCAGTGACCCCATCCCCTTGATCGCGGGAGTCCTGAAGCAGGTGCGCAAGCGGATAGGCAAATTAGCCAAGGCGCAGTGAGTCCGCCGCGGCCTTCGGCGATATCGGTCAGACATTATTCAAGTCCTCGGGCCGGTCCACGTCGAGGAGGATTCCGGGATCGTCCGAGTCAACATAGGCAATGTCGTCGCGCGACTTGAGCAGTTTGCCAGCCCCGGCATCGCCAGTGAGCTGCGCAATTTGGGGATAGCTGCGCGCTGACAGGAGCACCGGATGGCCGGTGCACCCCTCATGGCGCGGCACGGCGGCAAAGTTATCGGCAAGCGCGGCGGCCAATTCACTGGCAAGGTCGTGCGTCACGCGCGGCATGTCGCCGAGGAAAATGAAAACGCCGTCCGTTTCAGGCACTACGGCGAGTCCTGCCTTTAGCGAGGTGGAGAGTTCATCGCTGGCCAGTGAAACCAGCTCAATGGGCGGCGTTCCCGGCCAATTCCCGAACTCCTGCCCTTCGCGCGCCACCACCACGACTCGTTCGACTGGAGCGGCGCGAGCAGCGCGGATCGCATGATAGAGCAGCGGCTCGCCTTCCAGCAGGGCTGAGAGTTTGTCGTCACCAAAGCGCGTGGCCTTGCCCGCCGCCAGCACGACGGCGGCCAGCCTCATGGTCGCGCTTCGATCCGGGCGAAGGCCTTCATTACTTCGGCGAGCACGCCGGTTGCGACTTCGAAGGGCGCCTTGCCCAGGGAGGGATCGCCGGGATTGAGGTGCAGCCGGGCGAGTTCCTCCTCGCTTGCGCCCGCAGCCTGCAATGCCGCTAGCCGTCCCTGCGAACGTGAGCGCGCACCGATCATGCCGACCCACGCCGCCTTACCGCGAAGCGCAGCCAGACAACCGCCAAGATCGTGGTGGTCCTCGTGGGTCGCGCCGACATAGGCGGTCCAGCCGTCGATGCCGATTTGCGCAATCGCATCGGCCGGTTCGCCTCGCACATAGCGTGTGACAGGGAACGGTGGCGGTGAATCGGGTCCGCCGGGGCGAACCAGAATCGTTTCGAATCCGGCCTGCATGGCAAGGTTGGCCATGGCGAGGGCGCCGGGATCGCCGCCCGAGACGATCACCCGCGGGGCGGGATCGAAGCGGCGGACGATGTTGAAAGGCTCCTGTTCACAGGTCAGGATCGGCCCATCTGCCGAAACAACGGCCTGGTCGATCCCATCGCTGCGCCACAGGCAGGTCTGCCTCTCCTCGCTATTTGCCAGCAGGTTGCGCGCCGCCGCGCAGTCCGCGGCAATGCGTTCGACGAAGATGTGCAGCGCGCCGCCGCAACGCAGGCGAATGTCAATCCAGGGACTGCCGAGGCCGTAGTGCAAGTGTCGCGGTTCACCGTCGGTGAGCACCTCGGCAGCGTGGCGCGCGACGTCGCCCTCGATACAGTCGCCTGAGAAATAGCCGGTCGCTTTTTCTCCATCGAACAACATCTGCGCGCCGGGCCCACGTGGTGCGCTGCCTTCGACCCGGTACAGCGTGGCGAGCACTACCGCTCGACCCGCATCAAGTGCTTTTGCGAGTGCTGGGCGCACGTCGACCTGCCAGCCAAACGTTGGCCAATCAGCTTGAGCGAGGCCTTGCGGCGCTATGGTGTCGGCTTCGGCCATGTCGGGACCAATAAGTTCAGACTGCTGCCGCGGCAGGTCCGGCCACTGGTTTGTCCATGACTGGACCGATGACCAGCCGGTCGAGGATTACAGCTACCTGTTCGGGCGAGTAGCGTTCTTTCTTGCCTAGCCACCAGACCAGCACATCGATCGCGGAAGATACGCCAACATGGCGGCCAAGGTCTGGCGGCAGCCAGTCTGGGCATTGGCTTTCGTCACCCAGGGTTACAGCCTGCCGCAACAGTTCCTCGCGCACGATCCCTGCGGCGCCACCAGTGAGGAGGGCAGACCACAGCTTGCGATGATCGTCGACATATTCGCACATGGCGAGAATTGCGCCGAACCGGTCCGTTCCGCTCATCATCGTCGCGGTCATCGCCATCAGCGTTTCGATCTCCTCGGCAGCGACATCGCCCAGCAGCGCTTCCTTGGTGGGGTAATGGCGGAAGAACGTGGCATAGCCGGTTCCGGCGCGCGCCGAGATCTCGCGGATCGTAATCTGCTCAAAGGCGGTTTCCTGCAGCAATTCGAGCAAAGCTCCACAAAGGGCATTGCGCGAGCGGACCTGCCGCGCATCCTGCGGAGCGTCGATTCTGGCTGCAATCAAGCTAACTGACATGCAAATCCCGTAACACCGCGTAACGAATCTGTCGATCCAGCGGGGTTTACGCCCCGCCGATACGATCAGCGAAAAGCAGCCGTCCGCCATAGAGGCTCATGAGCGTGTCGGCATAATCCTTGCGACCGAGCGCGAAGCAGCCCGAACTGCGCCCGAGCTTGCCCCACTTATCGATCATGTCGGCCTCCGCGTACCAGGCCGGGTGGATCACGATAAGCCGTTCGAGCGCAGTGGCATTGTCAGGATCAAGCCCCGACAGCCGCAGGGAAACACCGTATTTGCCTGTATACCACTCATCGGTGCGGTATGCTCCGCGCGAGGTCGCTTCGGAGCCCGGACGGTCGGAAAATTGCTTGAGCCAGCCGTCATGCTGAGGGTCCGAGCCTTTACCATGCGACAGCAGGAACGAGCGCACCGTCCCGCTTTCCATGGAGACCAGGTGCATGCGCTGCTGCCAGGACGGCAGGGCGAAATCGGCTATTCCGACAATGTCTTTTTGCCAGATCTGTCCGGCGACGCGGTTGCGCTGTTGGTAGGCGATTTGCACCACGCGGCGCTGGTAAGGCGTGAGAGGGCTGGCCTCGGCAGCACGCGCGGGCAGGCACAAGCAAGCCCCCGCAGCAGCGCCCCCCAACAGCATCGCGCGCCTGTCGATCCCCGCTTTCATAGCGCGAGATTACCAAAAGGCGCCAAAAATTGCCATAGCCATGCGTGTGTCGGCGCTTGCGGGTGTCAGGCGACCGCCTTCAGGCCGGATTTGTGTTGGTGCGCGGCGATCCACTCGTCGACCACCGGCGCGATCACTTCACGCCATTTGCGGCCGTTAAAAATGCCGTAATGGCCTACTTTCGGCGCCATGAAGTACTTCTTGCTATCCTCGGGCAGGTTCGGCGTGAGCTTGAGTGCCGCCTTGGTCTGTCCAATACCAGAAATGTCGTCGCGCTCGCCTTCGATAGCAAGAATCGCTGTGTCCTTTATCGCGCCGAGATCGATTGCCTTGCCGCGATGGACGAATTCGCCGTTCGGCAGGGCATGGCGCTGGAATACGGCCTCGACCGTCTGAAGATAAAATTCGGCGGTCATGTCGCAGACCGAGCGATATTCATCGTAAAATGCCTTGGTCGCATCGGCGCTATCGTCGTCGCCGATGACGAGGTGCTTGAACATCGCGTAGTGGCTCATCAGGTGGCTGCCGAGATTCATCGACATGAAGCCCGCGAGCTGCAGGAAGCCGGGATATACCTTGCGACCGGCACCGGGATAGGTGAGCGGCACAGTTGCGACGACGGTGTGTTCGAACCAGCTGATCGGTCGCTGCATGGCGACATCGTTGACCGTTGTCGGCGATTCGCGAGTGTCGATCGGGCCGCCCATCATGGTCAGCGTTACCGGGCGGCAGGGATTGTCCTGGCCGGCCATGACGGCTGTGGCCGCGAGCGTCGGGACAGAAGGCTGGCACACCGCAAGCGCATGGGCGCCTGGCCCGATAAATTCCAAGAATTCAACCACATAATCTATGTAATCGTCGAGATCGAAACGGCCGACATCCTGGGGGACCATCTTCGCGTCGGCCCAGTCGGTTATGTAGACGACGGTGTGCTGCAGCATCCGCGCGACCGTGCCGCGCAGCAATGTCGCGAAATGACCGCTCATCGGGGCGACGATAAGCATGCGCGGTGCGTCTTCAGGCAGGCCCTTGTGACTGAAGCGCAGCAGGTTTCCGAACGGCTTGTGCATCACGATCGCTTCGGTAACGCTGTGCGATTTGCCACCGACTTCGACCGTTTCGATACGGAAGGCCGGTTTGCCACGCGGGGCCGTGGCATGGGCGAAAACGTCAAGCGCCGAAGCCATGACCGGCCCGAGCCCGAAATAGCCGAATGGCAGAGACGGGTTTGTCAGTGTTTCCGATGTGATCGAGGCCCATGCGGCCGCACCGCTCAACATTGTGCGCTGCAACTCGTATGTATTGTAAAGCACTCGAATTCTCCTGCCTGCGATTCCCGACGTTCCGGTGTTCCAGCTTGATTATGCACCTTACGCGTGAACAAAAATTGTGCAATGCACAATAACCTCTTTTTTCGACTGGGCTGTGCATGAGCGCGGGCCTTAGGCCGTCACCGCTTCCCCTTCGCAGGGCGTGCATGTAAGAGGCCGCGCGATGAACGCGCACGATCCCTCCCGCGACTTGGCCGACGACGCCAAGGAGCAGATCACTGTCGCATCGATAGATGAGGGCCCCCAGACGGAGGACGCCTCGCCGAAGCGCAGTCTCGGTCCGCTGCGGATGATATTTTCAGCTGCCGCGCAATATCCGGGACGGGTAGCCATTGCGGGCGTTGCCCTTGTCGTAACCGCGCTCGCTACGCTTGCGATTCCGGCGGGTTTCCGCCTCGTAATCGATCGCGGATTTGCTGCGGGCGGGAATCCGGCGGACATTAGCCGCTGGTTCCAATACCTGTTTATTATCGTCGCGGTGCTGGCCTTAGGCACTGCGGTGAGATTCTACGCGGTTTCATGGATAGGCGAGCGCGTCGTCGCCGACGTGCGGCTCGCGGTTAACCGCAATTTGCTTCGACTTTCGCCGGGCTTCTTCGAGGCCAACAGTCCCAAGGAAATCTCTTCGCGGATGACTGCCGATACGGCAATCGTCGAACAGGTCGTGGGCACCACCGTTTCGGTTGCCCTTCGCAACATTATCATGGCGATCGGCGGCACGATCTACCTGTTTACCCTGGCCCCGATGCTGACGCTGGGCCTGTTCGCGGGCATTCCCGTGGTGATCGTGCCGATGGTGCTGTTCGGCCGGAAGCTGCAGGCGGTTTCACGCACTAGCCAGGACCGGGTTGCCGACATCGGCGCGCTCACGACGGAGGTGCTTGGCGCGCTGCGTGTCGTCCAGGCCTTCAATCAGGAGGAGCGTGAGGCCGATCGTTTCAGTGGAGCGGTCGAGCGGACCTTCGCTACCGCCAAGCGGCGGATCACCGTCCGGGCCGTGATGACCGCCGTGGCCATGTTCATGGTCTTCGGAGCGATCACCCTGCTCATGTGGCGCGGCGCGCTCGGCGTCGCAAGCGGAGAGATCAGCGGCGGTACCATTGCCGCCTTCGTGCTTACCGGGGGTCTCGTAGCCGGATCGTTCGGCGTTCTGGCGGAGGTCTACAGCGATCTTGTGCGCGGTGCGGGCGCGGCCAGCCGCCTGAGCGAGCTTCTCGCGCAGCGCCCCACCATTGCGCCACCGGCAAGGCCCGTAGCTTTGCCTGAGCCACCGCGCGGGCAGATATCCTTCGAAAACGTGACGTTCCGATATCCTTCGCGGCCCGAGGTTCCCGCGCTGGCCGAATTTACGCTCAAGGTCGAGCCGGGCGAGACCGTCGCAATCGTCGGGCCGTCGGGCGCGGGCAAGTCGACGCTGTTCCACCTGGCCCAGCGATTCCACGATCCGCAAGTCGGCGCGATCAAGCTCGACGGCGTTCCGCTGACTTCGGCCGATCCCGCCGACATTCGTCAGCGGATGGCGCTGGTTCCGCAGGAGGGTGTGTTGTTCGCTGCGAGCGCGCGCGACAACCTGCGTTACGGCAACTGGGATGCGAGCGAGGATGAACTGTGGGCCGCGGCGCGTGCGGCCAATGCCGAGCGGTTCCTTCGCGATCTGCCCGAAGGGTTGGACACGTTCCTTGGCGAGGATGGCGCCCGCCTGTCCGGCGGACAGCGTCAGCGCATGGCGATCGCCCGCGCAATCCTGCGGGATGCACCGATCCTGCTGCTCGACGAGGCAACGAGCGCGCTCGATGCCGAAAGCGAAGGGCTCGTCCAGGCCGCGCTCGAAGCGATGATGAAAGATCGCACCACACTGGTTATTGCTCATCGGCTTGCTACGGTGCGAAACGCCGACCGGATCGTGGTGATGGATGCCGGGCGTATCGTCGAGGAGGGCACGCACGAGGCACTGTCACTTGCGGGCGGCCTTTATGGCAGGCTGGCTTCGCTCCAGTTTGATATGCCGGCTCACGACAGTGTCGGCTGATACCGGCCGGTCGCACGGCGTCTGTTCACGCCGATGCAATTGCTTACTAGATTATGGGTAAGCGACGATCTTCTTAGGCGTAGCGACAATGAACCAAGGATTTCCAATGAGCCGTGCTTCCTCTCACTACTCCCTGCTGTTTGCTGCAGCCCCTGCCCTGAGCCTAGTCTGCACAGCAGTGCCCACGGTCGCAGCCGATGGGGACAATGCGGAATGGGGTAGCTTTGGGGTCCAGACGCAGTGGATCGACAGCGAGGTCAGGCCAGGCGAAGACTTCGACGCCTATGTGAACGGCGTGTGGAACCGGACCTTCGAAATTCCCGCCGACAAGGTGCGGATCAGTTCTTTCAACCTGCTCGACGACCGGTCGCAGGACCGGCTTCGCGAAATTCTGGAGGGGCTGGCCGGTGGAGCCCATGCAGATGGATCGGATGAGGCGCGACTGGCCGCGTCCTACAAGGCCTTGATGGATACCGACGCGATCGAGGCGGCGGGGCTGACGCCAGTACAGCCCTATTTGCGCAGAATCTGGGATGCGAAATCCCCGCAAGACCTGGCCGATCTGTTCGCCAGTCCCGGTTATGCATCGCCTGTCGATTTCGATGTCATCGCCGACATGAAGAACAGCGAGATTTACGCGCTGTACATCTCGGGCGGCGGCTTGGGCCTGCCGGACCGCGATTACTATCTCAAGGATACCGAGACATTTCGCGAAGCTCGCGATAAGTACAAGAAATATCTGGGATTCCTGCTGGGCAGGGCGGGTTACGGAGACCCGGCCACTGCGGCCGGAGCAGTCTTCGCGCTCGAAACGCGCATGGCGCGCACCCATTGGAACCGGGCGACCTATCGTGTCAGGGAACTGACTTACAGCAAGGTGCCGGTGACCGAATTGGCAAACTACGGTTCGGACGGATTGCTTCCACGCTTGCTTGACGGGCTGGGCGCGAAGGCGGACTACGCCATTGTCTATGACTTGCCTCCCACGCCGGAAGAGCTGGCCAGCGTGGGCATGAGCGAGACTGACGCGAAGGCGCTGATCGGAGGCGGCACTCCGGCGATGGTCGATCTGATCGAACAGGTTCCGCTGGCCACCTGGCAGGCCTGGTTGGTTGCGCACTTCCTTTCCGACCATGCCGCAATTCTGCCTGAGGACATCGACGATGCGACCTTCGCATTCTACGGCAAGTCCCTGCGAGGTCAGGAGGAGCAGCGCCCGCGCTGGAAGCGCGGGATCAATGCGGTCGAGGGCCAGCTCGGCGAGCTGCTCGGCAAGATCTACGCGGAAAAGCACTATCCGCCCGAGCAGCGCGCGGCGATGGAGCAATTGGTTGCCAACCTCCAGACCGCGATGCATGCCAATCTCGCGGACCTGGCATGGATGGGTCCGGAAACCCGAAAGGAGGCCAAGGCCAAGCTCGACGCATTCACTGCGAGAATCGGCACACCGGACGCGTACAAGACATATGACGGCCTGGTGCCGTCGGCAACCGATCCACTGGGCAACGCCATGGCGGCAGGGCGATGGGCAATTGATTTCCACATGGCGCGGCTCGGCAAGCCCGTCGATCACGGAGAATGGGGCCTGTTTCCCCATACGGTGAATGCCCAGTACAATCCGCTGACCAACGCGATCACCTTCCCGGCTGCGATCCTGCAGCCCCCGTTCTTCAACCTGACTGCCGACCCGGCGGTGAATTATGGCGCAATCGGCGCGGTTATCGGTCACGAAATCGGCCACGGCTTCGACGATCAGGGTTCGAAGTCCGATGGCGAGGGCAACCTGCGCGACTGGTGGACTGCCAGCGACAAGGCCAATTTCGAGAAGCTCCAGCAGCGGCTGGGCGCACAGTTCGCCACCTATTGTCCGTTCGACGAGGGCAAGACTTGCGTAAATCCGGAACTCACCATGGGCGAGAACATCGGAGATCTGGGCGGTCTAAGCCTCGCTTATCGCGCCTACCGGCTTTCGCTTGGCGGCAAGGAAGCACCCGTGATCGACGGCACTACGGGCGATCAGCGCTTTTTCCTCGCGTTTGCGCAAATGTGGCGCGCGAAGATGCGGGAGGAAATGGCGCGCGAACGCCTCGCCACCGATCCGCATTCGCCGCCGAAATACCGTATTAACGGCATCGTACGCAATTTTGGCGAATGGTACGCCGCGTTCGATGTGAAACCGGGCGATGCGTTGTATCTGCCGCCCGATCAGCGCGTGCGAATCTGGTAGGAAATCGGCAAAAACGCCCGGCATGCCTTGACTTGCCAGCGCTCGTCCGGCTTGTCCTGCGGCCTGCCCGGAAGCGCCAACGGATCTGCTGCCCGACATGACGTTCCTCCAACAGCTCCTGATTGCGGTCGTTCAGGGGATCACCGAGTTCCTGCCGATCTCCTCGTCGGGTCATCTGATCCTGATCCCCTACCTTACCGACCTGCCCGACCAGGGACCGCTTATCGATGTCGCGGTTCACGTCGGCTCGTTGCTGGCAATCGTCGCCTATTTCTTTCGCGACGTCGTGATGCTGGCGCGCGGTGGCTTCGCCGCAGTCGGGATCGGCACGGCGCCAGAGCAGCGCCGGCTCTTCTGGTGGATCGTACTGGGAACGATCCCGGCGGTGGCTTTCGGGCTTGCGATCAAGCTTGGCGTTTTCAACGAGGTCGCCGAGACATGGTTTAGCATCACCGTAACCGACGAAGACTTGATGGCCTCTCTTCGTTTTACCGACCTGATCGCGGTCAACCTCATTGTTTACGGCCTTCTTCTCGGCCTCGCAGACTTCCTGGGTCGCGACGAGAAGAGTTTCGAGGACATGACCTGGCGTGACGGACTGCTCGTAGGGATCGCGCAGGCTCTCGCGATCATCCCCGGGACCAGCCGCTCTGGTGTGACGATGACTGCGGCGCGGGCCCTGGGCTACAAACGCGTCGAAGCCGCGCGCTTTTCGTTTCTGCTGTCGATCCCCGCCGTGGCCGGGGCAGGCGTGCTGATCGTACCGGAAATTTTCGAGGCGGGCGGTGCGCTGGCGTTCGAGGCGTTGATCACCGGCGCGCTGACATTCCTTACAGCCTTTGCGACGATGGCGTTCCTGATGAAGTTTTTGCAGCGCGCGTCGATGCTTGTGTTCGTAATCTATCGCGTTGCGATGGGTTGCGCACTGTTGGTGTTCTTCTAGGTTCCGGGCGATGGGCAAGCTGAAACGCAAGGAATACGAGGACCTTCTCGAGCCGCTGGAGCACGAGTTGGTCGGCATGGCGCGCTGGGCCAAGGCGAGCGGCGCACGGATTCTCGTTGTCCTCGAAGGCCGGGACACGGCTGGCAAGAGCGGCGTGATCAAGGCAATTTCGGACCGGCTGAACCCGCGCCAATGCCGGACGGTGGCGCTTTCCAAACCCAGCGACCGCGAACTGGGGCAGTGGTATTTTCAGCGCTATGTCGAGCATCTGCCCGCCGCGGGCGAAATCGTGCTGTTCGACCGCAGCTGGTATAACCGGGCGGGCGTCGAGAAAGTGATGGGTTTCGCCACATCCGCGCAGGTGTCAGCGTTCCTAGAACAGGTCCCGACCTTCGAGCGGCAACTGGTGAACGATGGCATATTGCTGTTCAAGTGCTGGCTCACCTGCGATCGGGAGCAGCAAGAAGAGCGCTTTGCCGAGCGGCTCGAAGACCCGCTCAAGCGCTGGAAACTGTCGCCCATCGATGTCGAGGCGCGGCGCAAATATTCCGAGTACACCGAGGCGCGCGAGGCCATGCTGGCAGCAACCCACACCAAGCATGCGCCCTGGACGCTGGTGGATTTTAACGATCAGCGGGTCGGTCGGCTGACGCTGGTCCGCAATCTGCTCGACCGGCTGCCGGATACCCATGTCGAGCAGGCTGAAATCGACTTTCCGCCGCTCGAACATGTGCCTCTCGACGAAACATACACAGTCATCGAGCCGATCGCGCCCTATCGCGTGGATTGAAAGCGGCCGGCCAAGCTCCCGCTTGACTTTCGCAGCTGTCTGACGCAATGGCCGCAGCCTTGAAGGTCGGCGCATTTCGCCGCTCTTGGTGTTTTCAGGACTTCAGCAATGGCAAAGCCCGCAACCGTCAAGATCAAGCTGGTGTCCACTGCCGACACCGGTTTCTTCTATGTGACCAAAAAGAACCCGCGCAACACGACCGAAAAGATGAGCTTTCGCAAGTACGATCCCGTCGCGCGCAAGCACGTGGAATTCAAGGAAGCCAAGATCAAGTAATCCGGGCATGACCGGGATCGCCGGTCTTGCTGGAACCTGATCGGGTTCACTATCGGTTCAAGGCCGCTTTGGTAGCGCAAAGGTCATGAAACCGATGAGACTAATCTTCGCCTTTATTGTCGTCACTGCGCTGGTGCTCGGCGGTATTGCGATGCCGATTGTGTCGGCGCTCGCCCAGGCTCCAGCCGCTGCGACGACAAGTGCAACGCTTGATCAGGCGGTGGCTGCGCTACGCGGTATTTCGACGCTGACCGCCGATTTTACCCAGGCCGACCGCAACGGCCAGGTCGTCAGCGGCAAGCTCACCCTCAAGCGTCCAGGCCGTATCCTCTTCAAGTACGAGGAGTCGGTCAACATGGTGGTGGTCAGCGACGGCAGGTCGCTCACCATGGTCGACTACGACGTGCGCCAGGTGCAGCGCTGGCCGATAAAGAACAGTCCGCTTGGTGCCTTGCTCGATCCCAGTCGCGACGTGAAGCGCTATGGCACGCTCAGGCCGACCGGGAATCCCGATGTCGTCAGCGTGGAGGTGCGTGATCGCAAGCATCCCGAATACGGGATCATCACCCTCATCTTCACGCGCAAGGGGTCGGCACCCGGCGGCCTTGAACTGGCGAGCTGGGTAGCGCTCGACTCGCAAAACAGGCGCACTACGATTCGGCTGGCGAATCACCGTTATGGGTCGCCCGTGTCCAACAGCATTTTCAGGTGGCGTGACCCGCGTCCGAAGGTTCGTCGATGATGCGGGGCAAGTCGGCGCAACATGTGCCGGTTTTGCGACAAATAACTACAATTGAATCGCACGCGTTCACTTGGCAGACAGCGGGAAATCCCTAAATTGTGTGATACCGGAGCGGCCGAGGCGGGTTTCCCCCCTGTTGCCCGCGCCTCCTAGAAGAGGTCGCTTCGGGACAAGCGTGACGAACGCTCAAAGGAACCTTCGTCCCACTTGCCCCCGGGACGAGGGTTTTCTTTAGCGGCTAGCCATTGCCGTCATAGCCACCTTCGACCGCGCTGCGCACTGGAAATCCCCTCCTTGCGTGCCTAAAGCCATGACCCATGGTCAAGATCGCCACCTGGAACATCAATTCGGTCCGCCTGCGCATCGAACAGGTCGAACGCTTCCTCACCGAGCATGAACCGGATGTGCTGTGCCTTCAGGAAATCAAGTGCGCCGAAGACAAGTTCCCGCACGAACCATTCGAGCGGCTCGGCTATGCGCACCGCTTCGTCCATGGCCAGAAGGGCTACCACGGCGTCGCGACGGTAAGCCGCCTGCCGGCAACCGAGTTCAGCCGCCATGACTGGCAGGACAATGGTGAGGCGCGCCACGTGGGTGTCGAGCTCGGCGGGGCCGGGAATGGCATGGTGCTGGAGAACGTTTACATCCCGGCGGGTGGCGACGTGGCGGACCGCGAGGTGAACCCCAAATTCGGCCAGAAGCTCGATTTCCTCGGGCGCATGACCCGCTGGGCTGAAAAGATCGACCGGCCCACGCTGATCGCGGGCGACTTCAATATCGCCCCGCTTGAATGCGACGTTTACGACCACAAGGCGCTGATCAAGGTAGTTAGCCATACGCCGATCGAAGTAGAGACGCTTGACAGGTTTCGCGACGCGCACGGCTGGGTCGATCTGGGCCGCAAGCACATCCCGGCGCCCGAGCGCAACTGGACCTGGTGGTCGTATCGGACATTCTGGCAGGAGAAGGATCGCGGGCGGCGGCTCGACCACATGTGGGCCTCGCCCGAACTGGCGGCGCAGTCTCGCGCGCACCGATTCGTCGAGGAGACGCGGCGCTGGGAAAAGCCGAGCGACCATGTGCCGCTGATTACGGAGTTCGACCTCTGAGCGAGAGCCCGCCAGCCGGCCCGGCGCGGCGCGTGGCGCTGGCTATCGACGCACTGCGACACGGCTGGGCGATCGAGGTCGATGGAGCTTTGCGCCTTTTGCCCGCCGAAACCGGTTTCGGGCCGGGAACGAGTGCTCCGCGCATGCTGATCTCGGCAGCACGCGCGGCCACGCTCAAACTCGCCAATCAGCGGGAGGCAGCGCAGCCCGATGCTCCGGTCTTGATCCGCGGGCCGGAGCCGTTCGATCTGGAATTGGCTCGTGCGCTCGCCGACCCCGCGCTAGATCTGCAATTCCCGATGAAGGGGCCGTTTCTGGCCGAACCGATCGATGCTCCAGACGCAGCGCAAACCGCGATGGAACTTGCGCGGCTGGCGGGTGTGCTCCCGGCCTATCTGGTCGATTTCGCGCCGGCTGGAGAGATGCAGGCAGTCATGTCCGACGATCTTGCCGCTTGGCGCAATCCGGCCCGGCTAAAGATCGCCTCGCGCGCGCGGCTGCCGGTTACAGCCTGTGAAGAGGCCGAGATCGTCGCATTCCGTTCCTCCGACGACTTGCGCGAGCATGTCGCACTCGTGATCGGCGAGCAGCGGGGCGACCGGACGCCGCTGGTGCGACTTCATTCCGAATGCCTCACCGGCGACATTCTCGGCAGCCTCAAGTGCGATTGCGGGCCGCAGCTCGATGCGGCGCTGCACGCGATGGCCGACGAGGCGACAAAGGGCGGCTGGGGCGTGCTGCTCTACCTCAGGCAGGAAGGGCGTGGCATCGGCCTCATCAACAAGCTGCGGGCCTATCGCCTGCAGGATCAGGGCTTCGACACCGTGGACGCGAACAACCGGCTCGGCCTGCCAACCGAGGCGCGAGATTTTCCAGTCGCCGCGCGAATGTTGAACTTGCTGGGTGTGCATACGATCCGGCTGATGACCAACAACCCAGCCAAGGTCGAAGCGCTTGTGGTCGAAGGGGTCACTGTTGCCGAACGGGTCGCGCACCAGTTGCCCGCCAATCCTCACAATGAACGCTATCTCGAAACCAAACGGGATCGATCGGGGCATTTGCTCTGATGTCTGGCTGGACGATGCGGCCAGAGGCGCCGGGCGATGAGCGCGCCATCCACAAGCTTGTCGAGCGCGCCTTCGCCCCCATGTCGTTCTCGGACGGTGACGAGCAGGACCTTGTCGACCTGCTGCGGGAACGCGGCGAACTGGTGCTATCGCTGGTCATGCTCGACGAGACCGGAGCGATTGTCGGCCATATCGGATTCAGTCCGGCGGCAATCGACAAGTCGGATTGCGGCTGGTTCCAGATGGCCCCGGTTTCGGTTGAGCCGGATTTTCAGCGTCAGGGCATCGGCAGCGCTATGATCCGCGAAGGCATCGAGCAGTTGCGCCAACGTGGCGCTTTTGGTGTCGCGGTGGTCGGCGATCCCGGATACTATGAGAGGTTCGGGTTCACCAAATTGTCGAATTTGTCTCCTCGTTCGGAGCATGACGCGCCCTATTTCCGGGCGATGGTGCTGGCCGGCGAGCCACCCAGCGGCACGCTGCGTTATGCCTCTGCCTTCGGCTGACGCCGTCAGTAGCGCGCGTAGGGTTTCAGGCCAGCGCCAAGCGCGTTGCGGCGCATCACCAGCTTCTGCCCGGTGAAATCGGCGACGAAGTTGCTCGACCAGTCCGCCTGAGGCGCGAGGCGGGCATCGTTGTCCTCGATGGTGAGCCCGTCCGACGTGTGGCGGCTATCGTTTGCGCCCACGACCACGAAGCCCGACCTGTTGTCCTTGCTCATGCCCTGGACGAACCGGTTGCCCGCGATCCGTCCGGTCGAGCCATTGGGCAGGTCGATCATGTAATTGGTGTAGTTGCCGCCGGTATCGTCGAAGCTGCAATCGGTAATCGAAACCTTTGCCCCGCGATGCTTTACGTAGTGGCCACCCGAGCCTTTCTCGAAACGGCTGCGGGTCACAGTGAGCGAGCCATAATTGCCGATATAGATCGAATGGGCACACCCGCTGCCTTCGCAGGTGCCGAGCCGGGTGAAGGTCGATTTGTCGATCACGATCGCCCCGGAACGATCGTCATGGGTGAGGATGCCCTGCTCGCTATCGCGAAACCATGACTGCACGACCGTCAGGTTGCCGCGTTCGAGCCGGATACCCGCACCGTTCTTGTCGTGGACCCGCATGTGCGCAAAGACCATGCCTTCGATCCGCGCGCTGCGCCCGCCGAGCACCAGTGCGGCCTTGTCTTCACAGGTCACGCCTTCGAGGATCGCCTCACCCGGCACTGCGGCTTTATAGGTGATGTCGCCCGCCTTCTGCACGGCGCAGTCGGCAAACCGCATCGAGGCGAAGCGGATCGTGCCCTTCCCGCCGCCAATCGCGTTCACCGCGTCCTGGAGCCGTTCATAGATGCGCCCGGTTTCGACGACGGTGTAAGGCGCAAGGCCATTGGCATAGCGAGCGGGTGCGGCGGCGGACGGAGCCGAAAGCGCCAAACCGGCGGTTGCGGCAAGCAAAGGGAAAAGGCGCTGGATCATGGCTCTATTCTCGCAGAAATTTCGACTGGACGCGCGCGGGTCGTCAAAGTCGTCCGGCTCCGGGACAAATAGGCAGGCATAGGTTTACGGGCAGTTTCCCGCTAGGATCTTGCCCTGATGGCCTGATATCGGGCTTCTACCTTTTCGAGATCGGGGCCAGTCAGCTTCAAGCGCGCTTGCCGGACCAGCTGATCCATCTCCGTCAGAAGCACTTTCCCTCTCGTTTCATCTTCAAGCGTGCGGCCCGCATTGATCATGGTTTCCAGGGTAACCGTGGCCGCAGCCGGGCTCGTCGCGATGGCGGTGCGGATCGCTCCGAAACTTCTATCGACGAAATGGGCATAATCGCCCTGTAGCAGGACCAGACTCTCACCGGACTCGCTATCGGCGTCTGCGAAAGTGCGGGCAAGGTCGCGCTGGCCAAGCTCGGCCACGGCCGCTCCCAGCCAGTGCAGCGCGGTAATCGCCGTGAACGGGTCGTTGATTCCTGGCGAAAGTGCGCGCAGGCCGATCTCGACCAGCTCGTCGAACAGGAAATGCAGGTCCTGCGCCGGAGTGCGCATGCCGCCGAGCACGAAGCAGGCGCGAACCTCGTCATCATGCAGGGCCTCGGGCAGCTGACTTTCGCCCCAGTGCGCGAGCGGCACGGCTGGATGGACGAAATCGCCGGTGCGCACCGAAACGGCAAGGCAACCGCCCGCTTCCTCTGTAGCCCGGGTCAGGCGTTTCAGGTCGATCGCCTGCACATAACCCGTGTCGATCGCTTCCACGGCCTTGCCGCTTGCAGTGCGCATTTCAACTTCGCCCTTGGCGGGCTCGGGGAACATCTCCCGAATGTCGTTGATCAGGCGCGTGCCGATCCCTTCGAGCACGGTGTTTATTCGGATCGATGCGGGAATATGGTTGAGGAAGAACACCCGCACTGCAATCGAAAGTCCCATCAAACCGTAGGCAACCAGCAGGGATAGCTGCGGCACGAAGCCAGAAATTTGCGTCCCCACGCCCGCCAGTTCGATCATCGGTTGCTCGCTACTTGTCCGCACCGAACGCAGGACGGTGAGTGCGAAAACGAACGTGCCGAGGAAAGTCGCCAGACTCAGCTGATTGCCCTTGTCTTCCATAAAATTGGTCAACAGGCGCGGGCCACAGTTACCGCTGGCATAGGCGACTGCGGCGATCGTGATCGAAAACACAGTTGAGGCGACACCGATCATCGATCCGGCAATGATGGTGAGCATGTTGCTCGCGCTTTCTGGGCGGGCCGGATGCGCCCATTCCTCGCTGGCGAGCCATTGCGACCAGCCGCTGCGGTCGAGCGAGACAGTGAACGTCGCCAGCAGGAAAGCGGTCAGTGCGAACAGCGCCGGATAGAACCAGTAGTTCGAATTGATATCGTCCCAGATTGAGCGAAGCCGCGTCATCGAGGGCACTCCCCTGTGTTACTCGTACACATAACGCATCGAACGGCGCCACGTTGCGAGGGTGACACAAGTGACACCCTGTCCGCCCCCGTGTCCGCAGAACAAGCATCTAGAAACAGTCGTGAAAATGGCTCGGGGTGACACTTGACCAGATTCAGGGGGATCATTGGCTTTGCACGCAGGGAAGGGAATGGGCTGCACGCAGGCTGACAGGTTTCCGGCCGGTAGGAAACTGAGTTTAATCCTGTGCCGTCATCGCAGCGCAAGCATGTACAGAGCCAGGTCGAAGGGCCGGCACGTCGAGTGACCAACTGTTGCGGGTTGAGGCGGGTCGGATCGCCCTATCAATCGCCGTCCGGCACGTCTTCCTTCGGTACGTCCTCGATGTGGACCTTGCCGATGTCTCCCTTGCCCACCGTATCGCTCGCCATTTCGAGCATGCGGTCGAGGCTGGCCTTGGCCTTGAGCCGCAGCTCCTCGTCGATCTCGATGCGCGGCTGCAGGTCGCGCAGCGCGAGGTAGAGTTTTTCCAGCGTATTGAGCGCCATGTAGGGGCAGATGTTGCAGGCGCACTGACCGTCCGCGCCCGGTGCGCCGATGAAATTCTTCTCCGGCAAGGCCTTTTCCATCTGGTGGATGATGTGCGGCTCGGTCGCGACGATCAGCGTGTCGC
>CAZRVW010000033.1:0-19154 GCA_964603645.1 uncultured Novosphingobium sp.
CCGCAGATCAGCGCATAGAATGCGCCCATCGACGGAGCGGGCATGCCGGTGGTCATCGGACCTTCGCGCGGCGGGCCTTGCAGCCAGTCCCATGGCGTCTCAAGCCCTTCGATCGGATCGTCGCCGCCCGACATGTGAATGTTGCTGGTCTCCGGCCTGCCGAGGTGCTCCCAGTTGAGGCCCGAACGCGCCGCGACGAGCAGGTCGTAGCCGGGGCGGTCGGCATGTTCGGTGTCGCTGCCCCATGCCGTAACCGTGGCGTAGACGAGGCGCGGGTTAAGCTTGCTGAGTGCCTCGTAGTCGATGCCGAGCCGCGAGGTCGTGCCGGGAGACATGGACTCGATCAGCACGTCAGCGTGTGTCGCCAGCGCCATGAATGTTTCTAGGTCGTCGGCATTCTTGAGGTCGAGAATGGCGCTGCGCTTGCCGCGCTGCCACGTGCGATAGCCCAGCCGCGTGCGGTCGTTGTCGCGGAACGGATCGCCGCCCGGCGGTTCGATCTTGACGACATCCGCGCCTTGGTCGGCGAGCATCATCCCGGCCATCGGCCCGGAAATGCCCCAGGATAGGTCGAGAACCTTCAGACCCGAAAGTGCTCCTGCCATTTACCGCTCTCCCTCAGAATTCCCGGCCGGAGCTGGTGCGCTCACTCCCGACTCGGGGTGTGTTACACTGTGTAACATCTTTGGAATTACACCAAGCAACCGAGTTTTGCAATGGCCATCGTGGCGCCCGGCGCTAAGGTAAGGAAAAGGAGAGGATTACCGGCATGATTCATTATGGTCTCGATGGTAAGGCCGCGCTCGTCACTGGTGCGGGAAGCGGCATTGGCAGGGCATCGGCGATTGTTTTTGCGCGTTCAGGGGCGAGCGTGATGGTGAGCGACGTCAACGAAGAGGGCGGTGCCGAAACCGTCGCCATGATCGAGGACGCGGGCGGCACGGCGAAGTTCATGCGCTGCGATGTCGGCAATGGCGACGATATCGCCGCGCTGGTCGATGGCACGGTGGCAGCCTTTGGCAGGCTCGATTGCGCGTTCAACAATGCCGGGATCAACCGGCTGGAAGACGACGAATACGAAGACGCGGTGTGGGAGCGCGCGATCGGCGTGAACCTCTCCGGCGTGATGCGCTGCATGCGTGAGGAAGCGCGGGTGATGCTACCCGCCGGCGGTGGGGCGATCGTCAACACCGCTTCGATCAACGGCCTGATCGGCAACCCGGCGCAGCCTGCCTATACCGCTGCCAAGCACGGGGTCGTTGGCCTCACGCGCCATGGCGCGCTGCGCTGGGCGACGCAGGGTATCAGGGTGAATGCCGTGTGCCCCGGCGTGATCGAGACGAACATGACCACCCCGCTGTTCGAGAACTCCGACATGCGCAAGGTCGTCGAAAGCATGACGCCGATGGGCCGCTTCGGCAGGCCGGAGGAAATAGCCGAGGCAGTGGTCTGGCTGTGCTCCGACGCGGCCAGTTTCGTCACCGGCCATCCGATGGTGATCGATGGAGGATCGGTCGCGGTCTAGGTTCGGGCGGGAGAGAGGGCGACAGCATGAAGTTCGACCGCATCATCAGCAACGGCATGATTGTCGACGGCACGCGCCAGGCGCGGTTTCTTGGCGATGTCGGTATCAAGGACGGCAAGATCGCCGCGGTTGGCAAGCTCGATCCGGCAGATGCGGCCGAGGTGCTCGACGCCACCGGGCTGACCGTCGCGCCCGGCTTCATCGATCTGCACACCCATTACGACGCGCAGATTTTCTGGGACCCCTACTGCAGCATTTCGAGCTGGCACGGCGTTACCACCGTCGCGGTCGGCAATTGCGGCATCGGCTTCGCCCCGGTGCGCGCTACGGACCGCGATGCAGCGATGCAATCGATCAGCCGGATCGAGGCAGTGCCCTACGCGTCGATGAAGGAAGCCCTGCCGTGGTCCTGGGAAACTTTCCCGGAATATCTCGACGCGGTCGATGCCACGCCCAAGGCTATCAATTTCTCGGCCTATCTGCCGGCAACCCCGCTGATGATCTGGGCGATGGGCCGCGATGAGGCGAAAACGGGCCGCATGCCGAGCGATGACGAAATGGCCGAAATGCGCCGCGTCGTCGTCGAGGCGATGGAGGCCGGTGCGCTCGGCTGGTCTTCGCAATATCAGCCGCCCGAGGGCAATATGTGCCTGCAGCGCGATTTCGACGGGACGCCGATGGTTACAGACACGACCCCGCCCGAAACATTCTATCAGCTTGCCGAGGCCATGCGCGACCATGGGTCTGGCCTGATCCAGTTCCTGCAGCTCCTCGAAGACGAACCGGCTGGCTGGCGGATCACCGAAAGGATCGCCGAGATCGCCGGAACCCCGGTGCTGTGGAACACGCTCGCCAGTTCGGACGCCAGCCCGGAGGGGCACCGCGCCCAGCTTGCCTGGCTGCAAAGCTGTCGCAGCCGGGGGCTGCGCATTTCGGCGCAGGCCTTCGTCACCAAGACGAAATACACCTTCACCATGGAGGACTGGAATCTGTTCGACGCCGAGCCGCTGTGGAAGGACATCACGGTCGGCACCCGCGAGGAGAAGCTCGCCAAGATGGCGGATCCGAAGCTGCGCGACGGACTAAAGGCCAACGTGCCGATGGTCGCCTTTGATTTCGGCAAGATCGAGATTGAGCGTTGCATGCTCGAAAAGAACAGCAACCTCGTCGACAAGCCACTGCGCGAGCTTGCCGGGGAGACCGGCAAGCACATGGTCGACCTGTTCCTAGACGTTGCCGTCGAAGAGAATCTCGAAACGGTGTTCACCGCGCCGCAGCCGGTCAACAACGACATGGCGAACCTTCGCGAGGTGGTCGACGATCCACTGCTCATCTTGCTCGATTCCGACGGCGGGGCCCACGCGAAATTCATGATTGGCGGCGTGATCACCACCGAAATCATGATGAATTTCGTGCGCGATCGGGCGTGGATGACGCTCGAGGAAGTGCACTGGCGGCTATCGGCGCTGCCCGCGCTGCTGGCCGGTTTCCGGGATCGCGGCACGCTCACCGTGGGATCGGCGGCGGACATCATCGTCTACGATCTCGACAAGCTGGGCTACGGCAATGCCGAAGTCGCGCACGATCTGCCGGCCAACGAGTGGCGGCGCGTTTCGCACGCAACCGGCTATCGTTATGTGCTGGTCAATGGCGAGGTGACGATAGACGACGGCCGGCAGACGGGCAGGCACTCGGGCGTGCTGCTGAGAGGCGGGGTGGGGTAGCAGGCATCCGGTCGCTTTGCGGAAACGCGACAACTACGCCGATGCCGGTCGATCCAGGACACCGCCAAGCAGCGAATTTGAAAAGTCGTCTGGCGATCTTTGCCCATTGGCGCGCATGTCCAGCAGCAAATCGTCGGACTGTCGCTCGCCCATGAGAACGATCTGGCCCCAGTCGACAATGACTTCGCGTTCCAGAATTCGCCATTCGCTAGCCCGTTCCTCGAACAGGTCCGCATAGCGACCGTTCGCGAGAAGCACTTTCTCGACGCCGTCCTCCATGCGCACGTGTCGGGCGAAATAATAAGTCTCGACGGCGGCCTGCGTGCCTTTGAACCGGATCAGCGACTGGCCCAGCAAGTGCGACGAGGCGCTGTCACCGGCGAGCAGGTCCATGACCCAGTCGGTAAACTCGGCTGGGGTCCCCCCGAAATGCGCGTGCCTGTCATAGCCGTCTTCCCAATAGGCGCCGAGGATGAGGGCCCTGTCCATCCGGTCGATGCCCCGCGCATAGGACGCCATGCAATCGCGGATGGCGGCCTCATCGAGAAGGCGCTTGATTGTCGGGTCCATGGCTCATTCCTTTCAAGTACGTGCCAGGAACTTATCATCGGAAGGCACGATTTCCTCACCCAAACCCGTTCGCTTGTGGCTATTCACGGACGCATGGTGATACCGGCGTCGACGGTGATCACCTGACCGGTGATATAGCTGCCGTCGTCGGACAACAGCAGCGAACCGACAGCCGCGACATCGGACGGCTGGCCGACACGCGTGCGGATGGCGGCGCGGCTCATCGCTTGCTCTGCGACGCCGGGCAGTTTGGCCACGATCTTCGGATGTGAGATGAAACCCGGTGCTATCGCGTTGGCGCGAATGCCGTCCTTGCCATGCGCGAAGGCGACATGACGCGCCAGCGCCTGAATAGCCGCCTTGGCCATGCCGTAGCCGAAGCGCACAGCGCTGCCCGTCGTTGCCGCCGTCGATGAAGTATAGACCAAGGCCCCGCCGCCCGCGTCGATCATCGCCGGCACGGCCAGACGCGAGCAAAGCATGAACCCACGGACATTGACGCGCATGACCTCGTCAAAAAGCTCCATCGGAATCTGCAATCCTTCAGGGTGCACGCTGTCTGCGCCGCACGCAAAATTAGCATGAAAGCCGGTGAGCTTGCCGAACTCAGATACCGCGAGCTTTACGGCAGATTCAATTGAGGTTTCGTCGGCTCCGTCAAGGTGGAGGCCGATTACCTGTTTGCCGCTCGGATCCAGGCGCTCTGCCAGAGCTGCGCCATGATCGCCGTTAATATCGCCGATGATGAGGTTTGCGCCGTCCTCGGCATACCGTTCGGCGAGCCCGTCACCGATGCCGCCTGCGCCTGCCAGGATTACGACCTTGCCTTCAAGCTTTCCCGTCATCCCTCATCTCTCTGTTTGTAAACTGGGACATTTTTCCTTGGCGGCCGGGCGGTCAAGCAAAATTGCGCCAGAACATCGATAGTTGAAGGTCGCATGTCCGCTTTGGGGCTGGATCGGTGCGCAGGTTCACACGGATATGTCGAGCATCTGTTCGGCGGGTGGATCGATCAGGCGCGAAAGGCGCACGCCGTCGGGCGTGTTGCGGACCGTGAAGAACGCGCCGCTTACGTCCAATTCGCCCGCCACGCAGGCAATTGCCCGGGCAATGTCGGCGGGCTGCATCGCCGCTTTGCGGGTGTGAAGCTCCGAGCCTGCGGTCATCGCCGTATCGATCAGGCTCGGCGCAAGGGCGTTCACCCGCACTTTCGATGCGGCGAGGGCTGCCGCCATCGAGCGGGTGAACCCAAGGATGCCCGCCTTCGCGGCGGAATAGACCGGTGACACGGGTATTTCCATGATCGCCCCGGTCGAGGCTATATTGACAACATTACCGCCGCCTCCGCGCGCCATGATCGGCGCAGCCATGTGGGTCGTCATCAGCGGTCCCAAAAGATCGATTTCTACGACGCGGCGCAGTTCGGCCGACGAGAATTGCTCCGGCCACTCATGCGCCGTGAGGATCGCCGCATTGTTGACCAGCAGATCGATCCGGCTGAAGGCATTCGCGGTCTCGTCTATGAGCGCGCGAACGTGTTCTTCGCTGGCAATGTCGCCGGGGATGAAGCGCGCACTCAGGCCATTCGCTTCCAGCTGGGCGGTATGCTCTTGGCCCTGCTCTGCCAGAATGTCGGTCGAGATCACGCGCGCGCCAAGCTGCGCGAAATGGGTGCAGGTCGCTGCGCCGACGCCGCGCGCGCCGCCGGTGACAATGACGACTTTGCCTTGCCAGTTCTGCTTAGGCACCGGGAACTTCCTTCAGGATGTGCGCCTCGGTTTAGACGCCCGCCCGCACTTTCGTCACTGCCTTTCCTACTTCGCGGTCGGTCCGTAGTGCTTCGAGAGTGATCGGCTGTCGCCTTTTCCCCGCCGCCAATGTGCGATTTTCTCCTAGGGGGAAATGTGTCACCTCGACCCCGCAAAGCGGCACTCTTCCGCGGCTCTGTGAGGTGCGGACAGGCCCGGACAAGGTGTCACTTGTGTCACCCTCATGGCCATGCCGGTCGACGTGCTGTCCGGTTCAGTCGAAATTCGCCTGCCCGCCGTCGAGCGGGATCGTCGCGCCGGTGAGGTACGCGAACTCCGGGCCGCACAGCGCCGCGACGGCCTGTCCGATGTCGGTTTCGAGCGCGCCTATGCGACCGAGCGGGATCGTTTTGAAGAAGGCGGCGGCCTCATCGGGATTGGTCTCGATCCACCATTTGAGGCCGGGCGATTCGGCATGCGGCGCGATGGTGAGCACGCGGATGTTTTCGCCACCCCATTCGGATGCGGCGGCACGGGTCAGCACGCGGATGGCTTGCTTGACCGCGCCATACGGGCCGTATCCTGCCATGTACCAACGGATGCCTGCCGACGAGCACATGTTGATGATGGTGCCGCCGCCTCGCGCGGCGAGGTGTGGGCGGGCGAGCTTCATGAACCGGAAGGTGGCGAGCGGGCCGCTTTCGAAGCCTGCAGTGAAGGCTTCGTCGGTCACATCATCGAGGGTGCCGAGCGGCACTTCCTGCGCATTGTTGACGAGTATATCGAGCCCGCTGAACTGCTTGATCGTGGCGTCGAGCGCGGCCTGCATCGAGGCCGCGTCCTTGACGTCGCAATGCACGGCGATCGCATTGCCGCCGCGTGCTTCAATCTCCTTGGCGGCTTCTTCAACCTTGGCCAACGTGCGTCCGGCGAGCACCACGTTCGCCCCTGCTGCGCTCAAGGCCACGGCAATGCCGAAGCCTACACCTTGTCCCGCACCGGTGATGAGCGTGGTCTTGCCGGAAAGATCAACCATGGCTGCCATGGAACTTTATGAGATGCCGGATGTCTTCCCGCTCCTCGGGCTTGAGGCCGCGCGTCGCGAGATACTGCACGGTGATCTGGGTCTGGGAGTCCATAGGGCCGACGAACTCGATCAGCCGGTCGTATTCGGTCGCGACGATCTTCCATGCGCCATCGATCCGCCGGTAACGGTCCTTGTAAAGCGCGGTGCCGGTGGTCTGCGAGCGAGAGTCGGCCTGGATGAATATGTCGTAGAGATACCAGTAGCCTTCCGCATCGTCGTCGCTGGTCAGGGTGATCTCGGGCATCGAGCCATAATGCATCGCCACGGCATCGGAATGGAAACTGTTCTTCAGGAACATCATGTAATTGTCGCGCCCGGTGAACTGCACCTTGTAGCCGCCGCCACGGAAGTCGACTGTGACATCTTCGGCGAACAGCGTGCCAAGCAGGTCCCAGTTCGCCGTGTCCATGCCGCGGAAATAACGGTGCTTGAGGAGCTTGATGTCCTCAATGTCGGACAGTTGCTGAAGAGTATAGGCCATGGCACCAATCTCCTAGGGAGCCACCCAGTCGCCGCCATTGACGTCGAGGATCGCGCCGGTGATCTCGGAGGAATAGTCGGACAGAAAGAAGTAAATCGCCTTCGCGCAATCTTCCTCGGGCGGGATGTGGCCGACAGGCACTTCGGATGCGCGCTGCTTGCGGAACGCCTCGCCTTCCTCGCCCATCGAATCGAACATGGATTGCAGCGGCGCGCCCATCAGCCAGCCCATCGCCGTGGTGTTGATGCGGATGCCCGAGCCGGTCAGTTCGACCGCCATGTGCCGCGTCATCTGGTTGAGCGCCGACTTGGCCATCGCGTAGCCGCCCTCGTTGGGGTAGGGCTTGCGAGAGGCAAGGGTGGAGACGTTGACAATCGAACCGGAGCCTTGCGCGCGCATGGCCGGCAAGACCGATTGCGTCATGCGCAGCGCGCCGGTGGCGATTACGTCGAAGGCCGTGGTCAGCTCTTCGATCGAGTGATGCTCAAGCGGCTTCCAGTCCGGATGGAAATAGGCAGAGTTCACCAGCCCGTCGATCCGGCCCCACTTGTCGAGCGCGGCCTTTGCGGTGGCCTGGCAATCCTCCATCTTCGAGACATCGCAGGGTACCGCAATGGCCTCGCCGCCATTGGCGGTGATGGTGCTCACGATCTCGTCGATGCGGTCCTTCGAACGCGCGGTGACGACGACTTTGGCGCCTTCCGCCGCCGCGCCGTGGCACATCGCCTGGCCCATGCCCGGCCCTGCGCCGGTGACGATAACAACCTTGTCTTTCAGGATCATGCAGCTTCCACTCTCTCTTCTGCGATTTCGCGCACGGCTTTCGCCGCGCCCCATATTGCCCCTTCGATGTAGCTGACGCCCGTGGCATCCCCGATCGTATGGACGGCAAAGCCCGCCGCGCTCAATTCATCGGCCAGCGCGGTGTCTCCATGTGCGCCCTTGGCGACGACCACCGTGTCGCATTCGGCTTGCTGGGTGTTGCCTTCGGCATCGGTCCAAGTGACGGAATTCTCGCCGATGGAGATGCCCGAAGCGCCCGGCGCAAGCCGCACGCCGTGTTCCTCAAGCTCCTGCAGAATCCGCATGCGCCGCAACAATGTCATGCCCGCGCCGAAGCGCGGCGCGTCATCGACGACTGTGACCTTGCGGCCCCGTTCGTGGAGGAATTCGGCGAGTTCGACTCCGACCAGTTCGCCGCCAATAATGACGACCCGGTCGCCGAGTGGCATCCACGCGTGGGTCGCCTTGCGGACCAGATCGATATTGGCCGAAGCGCCCGTCGCCGCGCCGACCTTGGTGGCCATGCGGGTGAACAGGCTGGTCTTGCGCTTGATGGCTTCGGAGGTCTCTCCAAACATCATCCCGCGCAGGTCGTCACCAGAAAGCACATGATCCTGATCCGCGCCGGGAATATCGGGCATGTCGCGTCGCGCGCCGGTGGCGACGATCACGGCGTCGGGTGTGAGTTTACGGAGGAGGGCAGGGGTGGCCTGCGTCGAAAGGCGAATGTCGGCCCCCGATTCCTCGACCCCGCGGATCAGCCATTTGAGCAGCCGTTCGTTCGGCTCATAGGCCAGACCGGCAAAGCGCAGCGTTCCGCCAAGCCGCTCGCTGCCTTCAATTAGAGTAACCCTGTGACCGATCTCTCGCAGGCGGCGCGTCGCTTCCATGCCCCCCGGACCGCCGCCGATGACAGCGATGTGGCGCGGCGTATCGGTAGGCGGCAGAGGAGGGTTCTCGAACTCGCGCCCGGTCTCGGGCCGGATCGCACAGCGCGTGTCCACACCGTTGTAGATCGCGCTGATGCAGGTGTAGCAATAGATGCACGGACGCACTTCGTCGCGGCGGCCCTCGGTGAGCTTGCGCGGCAGATGCGGGTCGGCGAGCAGCTTGCGGCCCATCGATATGAAGTCCGTCTCGCCAGCGCCAATGGCGCGATCGCCGCGCTCGGGTTCGACCTTTCCCGAACCGATAACGGGAATCGAAATAGCGCGCTTGATTTCCGCAACGCCGGGAAGGTTCAAGGCATCTTCATGCGGAGTGTGAGACTGGGTGTGGAGCTTGGCCTGCCCGGTCTCGTGCGCGGCGGTGCAGGTGATCGCATCGCATCCTGCTTCTTCGGCGGCGCGGGCATTGAACACCGCATCCTCGATGGTGAGACCGCCGATCCGGCCTTCCTCACGCAAGTCGAGCTTGGCCCAGACCGGGAAGTCTGGCCCGACCACGCGGCGCACTTCGGCAATGATTTCGCGCAGCAGGCGGGCGCGGTTTTCGCGGCTGCCGCCATATTGGTCGGTCCGGGTGTTGCTGACGGGCGAGAGGAACGACTGGATCAGGTAGCCATGCGCCCCGTGGAGTTCGACGCCGTCCATGCCTGCTTCCTTGGCGCGGCGCGCGCCTTCGCCGAACTGGCGGACGGCAAGGTCGATGTCTTCCTGTTCGAGGATCTTGAACTCGGGCATTTTGTAGCCCGCCATCCCCGCCAACTCTTCCATCAGGAAGTACTGGGTGAAATCGCCGCGCGGCGGTGGCGGGATCGAAGGTACCCAGAGCGGCAGGTCCCATTGCTGGGCGGAATAGCCCGCGACCTGTCCGCCCTGGTGCAATTGTGCAGCGATCTTCGCACCATGGGCATGGACCCGGTCCGCCAGTTGCTTGAGGCCGGGAATGTGCCGGTCTTCCGATATCGCAGCCTGCTGCCATTGCACACAGCCGACCGGCCAGGCGACGGCAGTTGCGCCAAGAATGATAAGTCCAACACCGCCTTTGGCCTGCTCCTCGTGATAGGCGATCAAGCGTTCGCCTGCCGATCCATCTTCCTCGGCCATGGAAACGCCCATCGCCGTGGTGGCGATGCGGTTCCTCAGTTCCATAGAACCGATACGGCCGGGCGAAAGCAGGTGCGGGAAGGCGTTCGAAGTCATCGTGCCGCTCCTCTCCTAGAACTTGCCGATCACCGCGTCGGCAAACATCTTCATGATGTCGAGCTTTTCCTGAAGCGGCTGGCTGTCGAGCTCGTTGATATAGGGATCTCGAAAACCTGTGATCATATCTGTCACACCGAGTTCGAGATATTCGGAGAACATTTCCGGAGTCATGTCCGGAGAGAAGGGCGCGAACAGACGGAATGGCTTGTCGAGCGTGCCGAGTTCCTCACGATACTTGTGGATCGACTGCGCGATCGGGCGAACGACATCGATGTCGCCACCCGCGACAAGGAAGCCGTCATGCTTCGCGGCGCGTTTAAACGCTTGTTCCGAATGGCCGCCGATGAGGATTGGCAAGGGTTTGCCCGGTAGAGGATTGAGCTTGATCGGCGGGAAATCGTAAAACTCGCCGTGGAATTCGAAATATCCGCCTGCGCACAGGCCTTTTACAATCTCGATGCATTCATCGAAGCGCTTGCCGCGCTTCTCATAGGGCAGGCCCATGATCTCATAGTCCTCGGGCCAGACGGAGAGTCCCACGCCGAAGTTGAACCGATCATGGGTGAGTGCCGCCAGCGAGGCGGCCATCTTGGCCGAATAGACCGGCGGGCGGATCGGAAGCTTGACGACATTGGTTGTCAGCTCGAGATTTTCTGTCGCCGCGCCCATCGCCGCAGCAAGCACAAAACTCTCGATGAACGGCTTGTTCTCAAGGAAATCCCGGCTGCCATCGGAATTGTAGCTGTATTTGGTGTCCGAATGCTGCGGGTAGCAGATGCTGTCAGGGATCAGCGTGCCGGAGAATCCGTTGGCCTCCGCCGCTCTGCACAGAGGCAGGTAATATTCGATATCGGTCATCGCCTCGGCGAAATGAAAACGCACGGCACTCACGGCAGCCTCTCCTCTCCGATCTGTCTCCCATGTGTTTGGTAGCGCAGGCAGCGCTGATGGCAACCAGGCGCGGATGTTCCATAATTACGCGGAACGTGCGTAGCGGGTCATTACATTGCCTGGCGAAGCGATTCCCATTCGGTGGCAAGGCCATCGCGGAACGCAGGCGCGGCGAGGCCAATCAGCGCCTTTGCCCGCTCGTCGAGACCCTTGCCGCGCAGTTCAGCCACGCCATGTTCGGTCACGACGGTATCGATGTCGGAGCGCGCTATGCTCGTGCTCGGCCGATCCAGCCTGAGCACTATACGCGAGACGGCGCCCTGCTTCGCACTGGAGGGCAGGGCGATGATGGACCGTCCGCCTGCCGAGACCTGCGCGGCGCGCATGAAATCGGGCCCGCCACCGATGCCGCTCGACAGGCATGAGCCCTGCCACTCGACATTGACCTGACCGAACAGGTCTACCTCGAGCGCACTGTTGACGCTGATCAGGTCCGGCACGGCTGACAGGTCGCTGTGGCTGTGCGTTTCAAGCGTCGACGCGAAGCGCACGAGATCGGTTTCGGCCAGCCAGTCGTAGAACTTGCGAGGCCCAAGCGCGATCCCGGCCAGATGATCGTCGCCTCCTGCCAGAGCGCCTGCCTCAGCGAGTGTTTGAAAGCCCGGTGTGACTAGCCCCGAGCGCAGCACCAGGCCGCAATGGCCGGTCAGTTGTTCCCACATCGCACCGGGCGCGCCGCCGATCCCGGCCTGAATGTGTGCGCCATCCGGCACGAGCGCGGCCACGCCTTTGGCGATGGCCTCTGCGCTGGCGTTGGGATGGCGTTCCTGCTGTTCGACAATTGCGCCGTCGACCGTGATGACCGCGTGGGCTTCACCGACCGGGATCGAGAGTGCCCGAGGCAGGCTGGGCATCGACGGATTGACAACCAGCACACGGCGCTTTGCCCTGTTCCACGCTATCGTTGCAAAGTCGCTGGCGATGCCGAGCGAGCAGCGGCCCTGTGTATTTGGCGGTGCGACATGGGCCAGGACCAGGTCGAAGGTCTGGACCGCGATATGGCGCGCCGCGCCATGATAGGTGAGCGGGAGGAGCGATAGCCGTCTAGTTGCGAGGCTTGGGGCAGAGACCGCTGGCAGCATAAAGGTGGAAACGCGGCTCGTATCGGTCAGGCTTGCATAGTCGAGCGTCTCATTGATGCCCGGCACTAGGCAACTGGTGAAGTGGACTCCTGCGGCCCTCTCTGGCTCGCGAGCGAGTGCTGCGGCCAGCGCAAGTATCTCTCCGCTTGCGCCTGGTAGATAAACTGACATGCCGGGCCGCAATAGGTCCAGCAAAGCCGACAGTCCCTCGCCTTGTGTCATCTTGCCCCTGCCTGCCGAAGTGGTTGCAAGCCCTTGCGCGAAACCGTGCGTACCGCAACCCGAAGGTTTGACAGACCCTTTGCATTTGGCTTTGACGCGGGACGAAAGGATGCCCGTCATGGCCGAGACCGCGCTGGTGATCGGAGGCTCCGGCCCAACCGGACCACACGTGGTCGAAGGCCTGCGCGCGCGCGGATACCGGGTGAGCGTGCTGAATCGCGGTGTGCATCCCTACCCCTTTCCAGACGATGTCGAGCGGCTGGTGGGCGATCCTCACTTCGCCGAACCTTTGGAAGCGGCGCTGGGCGGCCGCAGCTTCGATGTCACCGTGGCGACCTACGGCCGTCTTCGCGTTACCTCGCAAGTGATGCGGGGACGCACCGGCCATTTCATCGCGGTGGGCGGGACGGTCGCCTATCGAGGCTTTGTCGATCCGCGCGAGAACTTCCCGACAGGCATGATGTTGCCCGTACCCGAAGATGCCACGTTGGCGGGCGAAGGTGATCACGCGTTCGAACAACAGGTCGCGCGCGCCGAATCCGCCCTGTTCGAGGCGCAGCCGCAGGCCACGTTGTTTCGCTACCCCTACGTCTATGGCCCGCGCCAGGTGACGCCGCGCGAATGGTCGCTGGTGCGCCGCGTGCTTGATGGCAGGCGGGCGATTGTTGTGATGCACGGCGGTATGACGCTGTTTTCGCACATCTATTCCGAGAACGCCGCGCATGCCTTGCTGCTCGCAGCCGACAAGCCGGATGTGGCGGCGGGCAAGGCCTATAACTGTGCCGATGATCAGCAGGTCGACCAGCGCCAGCTAATCGAGATTGGTGCGAAGGCGCTTAGCGTGGAGATGGAACTCATTTCGATACCGCATGTCGAACAGGCGCAGCGCGCGCTGATCCAGCCGGTCCCCTATCACTTCCTTGGGGACGTCACGGCCATTCGCACCGATCTCGGCTATCGCGATCTCGTTCCCGCGCCCGAAGCGATCGCGCGCACCGTGCTGTGGTATCGCGACAACCCGCTCGAATATGGCGGGGAATACGAACAGCGCCGCACTGACGTGTTCGATTACGAGGCGGAGGACAGGCTGATCGCCATCTGGCGAGACTATGTCGCCAAGGTGGAGGCAGTCGAATTCCGCTCGCTTCATGAGAATTACGCGCACCATCCCTATGCCCACCCCAACGCGCACAGGCATGGCAGGGACGAAAAAGGGCGGTAGCGGTTAGGGGACCATGTCTTCGCGCAAGGTCCGACCCGAGCGCCAGAACAACCATGCGGTGAGGAAGCCGATCATGGCCAGGATAATCAGCGCCCAGCGCAGCCCTTCGCTCGCCCCCATGTCCGCGCCAAGCACGTCGCTGACGATGCCGACGCCCAGCGGCGCTAGACCCAGTCCGAACAGGTTGGACAGGAAAAGCAGCAGGGCCGAATTGGTCGCGCGCATGTTGCCTGGCGACACACTGTAGGCCGCCGCGAAGGCGGGGCCGTACCAGATCGATACGATGAAGCCGTGCAGGAAGATGAGCAGCAGCGAAAGCACCACGCTGTCCACCAGCATGGCGGTCACGAATACCGGTATCCCGGCGATTGCGGCAATCGCGGGGATGCGGACGTAATTGCGAACGTCGCTCTTGCCGTAACGGTCCGCCATCATGCCGCCGAACGATACGCCAAGCGCGCCGCCCAGGCCATTGCTGACCCCGAGGACAATGCCGAGTAATCCAATCGCGCCAAGATTGTAGCCGAACGAGCCGCCCAGGCTCGTCGCGGTAGCCTGAAGCTCCACGGCGTGGTTGCGAAGGTAGAACGAGGCGAGGAATGGCGCATAGCCGAGCTGGATGAACACTTTGAGGATCTGGGCCAACGCCATGAAGCGATAGCTCTCCTTCGACCACAGGTATTTCAGCGTTGCGACCAGGCTGGGCGTGACTTCGCGAACTCGCTCGGCGGCTTGCCTCAACCGGTTGCGTGGCTCCACCAGCGTGAGCGCAGCGAGCACGGCGAAAGCGAGACCCGGCGCGCCGGCAAGTAGAAACGCCATGCGCCAGCCGTATGCGTCGGCGATCAGGCCGCCGAAGGCCATGCCGAGGAGTCCCCCGAGCGGCGGGCCAAGCCCGTAGAATGCCAGTGCAGAACTGCGCTTTTCCGGTTCGGCATAGTCGACGATCAGCGAATGGGCAGGCGGCGTGCAGCCGGCCTCGCCAACACCGACGCCGACACGGGCGAGGGCAAGTTGCACGAAATTCGTCACAAAGCCGCAGAGCACCGTGAAAATGCTCCAGATGCCGGTTGCCGAAGCGATGATCAGCGGTCTGTTGGCGCGTTCGGCAAGGCGCGCGATAGGCAGGCCGAGGAACGTGTAGAGAAATCCAAAGGCCAGGCCGCTCAGCAGGCCGAGTTGCCAGTCCGCGAGGTCGAGTTCCTCCTTGATTGGCTCGCCGAGGATATAGACGACCTGCCGGTCGAGGTAATTCATGATGCAGATCAGCAGCAGCAGGAACATCGCGTAGCGGCGATAGGCGGCGCTCATTTCCGGCGGCGGCGCCGAACCTGCGCTGTCGGCCGATGCATCGGGAACAGTCGTGCTCATGATCCTGGAAGGTCTCTTGCCATGGCGCAAAGCTCCAACACGGATCGCATCGCGAAAGCAATAGAATAACATCTTTTGCAGGCTCCGGGTCCGCGGCGTGCCTTTGCGTTGACAAGCCGCCGGACGCGCCACATTCTATTTGTCGCTTCGCGTCGGCGATCAGACCCGTCCAATGAGAACGCGAACCCTGAGAGGACAGCCATGAACGAAATGAGCAAGGTTCCCGCGGTCGATGTCACTACGGCCCCGATTTCCGCGGATTCGCACATCGTCGAACCACCGCACTGCTATGTCGATTTCATCGACCCAGCCTATCGTGATCGTGCGCCACACATCATCGATCACAAGGAAAGCGGCGGCGACAAGTACCTGATCGAGGGATTCCCCAATCCTATCGGGCTCAACTCGCTTGCTGCGGCCGGCAAGGCGCCCGAAGACATCCGCATTGAGGGCGACAGGTTTTCCGAACTCCACCGTAGCGGCTGGGACCCGAAATACCGTCTCGCCGACATGGACAAGGACGGGGTCGCCGCAGAATTCATCTACCCGACTATCGGCATGCTGATCTGTAACCTGATGGATGCAGACTACAAGAATGCCTGCATGAAGGCTTACAACCGCTGGCTGCAAACCTATGTCGGTGAAGCGCCTGACCGTATTTACGGCCTTGGCCAGACGGCGGTGCGCTCGGTCGAGGAGGCGATCGCGGATTTCCGTGAAATCAAGGACCAGGGTTTCAAGGGCGTGATGATGCCCGGCTATCCCGCAACCGAATTCGACTATGACGATCCGCGTTTCGATCCGCTGTGGCAGGCCTCAGTCGACATGGATTTGCCGGTCAGCTTCCACATCCTGACCGCGCGCACCGATACCGGCACCAACGTGCGAGGGCCGCGCCTAAATTTCTTCCAGGCAATCATCCGCGGCTGTCAGGACATCATCGGCATGTTCATCTATGGCGGAGTCTTCGATCGCAATCCGGATTTCAAATTCGTCTGCGTCGAGGCCGATGCCGGCTGGGTGCCGCATTTCATGTACCGGATGGACCACGCCTATGAGCGGCACCGGTTCTGGCAGAAGTGCGAGGAGCTTTCCAAGATGCCAAGCGAGTTCTTCCGCGAGAACATCTACCTCACGTTCCAGGACGACTATTCCGCCTTGCGCGCGGTCGATGAAATGAACCCGCGCCGTCTGATGTGGGCGAGCGATTTCCCGCATTCGGATTCGACTTGGCCGTGGAGCCAGGACGTGATTGCCGAACAGTTCGCCGGGTTGACCGAGGACCAGAAGCGCTGGATCCTGCGCGACAATGTGCGCGAACTCTACAAGCTGGACTGATGCTGGGGCAGCCGCAGTTGCGCAGAATCAATTGCTAATTCCGCAGGCAATGCGACATCGCGGGAGAGCGCCTTGGTGTGCGCTCCCGTACTGTTGGACAAGAGGCGAGGATAAATGACCGAGCAGTCAGGGCAAGACAAGTTCAAGGCTGACGTTTTCGTGCCGGCAGATCGCTGGACAAGTGCTGAGCGCGACGCTGCCGAGCGCGAGAAGCTGTGGCCGAAGACCTGGCAGATGGTCTGCCGCGAAGACCGTATCGCCTCGGTCGGCAATTTCTACACGCATCAGATCCTTGACGATCCTGTCATCCTGATCCGTACCGGTGAGGGGCCGGATGACCTGTCGGCGATTTACAACGTTTGCCAGCATCGCGGCCGCAAGCTTGTCGATCGCCGGAGCGGAACCCTTGGCCATGAAATTCCCTGCCGTTTTCACGGTTGGCGGTATGGCTGGGATGGTTCGCTGAAGACGGCCACGGACGAGGATGACTGGGAGGGCTGTTCAGCCTTCGACAAGGCCAAGCTCGCCATCCCGCAAATCAAGGTGGGGCGCTGGGGCGGCTTCGTTTTCGTCAATCTCGATACCGACGCCGAACCTCTGGATAGCTGGCTTGCGCCGGTTGCCGATGCGCTTGGTCCATTCCACCTGCAGGATTGTAAGCCCCATTTCTGGGCGCAAATTCACGCTCCGGTTAACTGGAAGACTTACATTGAGGCCTTCAACGAGGGCTATCACGCCGGGGAGACTCACAAGATCGGGGTCAATTACCGGGGCGGAAAGTCGCCCGGTGTCGCGCATGGCGCGCACGGCATGTTCTATTCGGAAGGGCGCGGTTTCTCGGAATACAAGGTTCGCGGCGGCAACCGCTGGAAGGTTGCCGAAACGATGCAGGAGCATCTCTGGGCGAACATGGCGCACCAATACGATACCCTGTTCGCGCTTACCCTCGATCCGACGATGAAGGCGTCGGACAGGATACTGGAACTTCCGGAGGACACGCAGCCTGAGGCGGTGATGGGCCACTTCTATCAATTCATCATCGAGGAAACCGAAAAGACCGGCGCGAAATTTCCCAAGGAATTGACAATCGAGGCTTGGGCAAAGGCCGGGACCGACTGGCACATCTTCCCCAATTTCATCATCCTGCCATCGTTTGATGGCGCACTTGTCTATCGCGCCATGCCGGACCCGAAGGATCGCGACAGCTGCTCCGTCGATATCTGGTCGCTGGGTCGCTACCCCGATGACTATGAAGGACCGGCAGAGCCGGATTGCTTCGAGGGCTTCGAAGCCTTCAAGGGCAACAATCCATTCCTCGAGGAAGACTTCGAAAACATGGAAGCGGTCAACGAGGGCATGAAATCGCGTGGCTTCCGGGGAGCGGTATTCAATCCCAGCCAGGAAGCCCAGATCAGGCATTTCCACCTGATGCTCGACAAGTTCTGCGGCACGCCGTGAAGGATTTTTCGGGAAAGATTGCCGTTGTTACAGGAGGCGGCTCGGGGATTGGCCGCGAACTTGTGCGCCAGCTTGTCGCCGAAGGCTGCCATGTCGCCATGGTCGACGTTTCGGCTGCGGGCATGGCAGAGACCGAACGGCTGTGCAGCGAGGACGGCATGCCGCAGGGCACGCGCATCCTTTCCGTGCTCGCCGATGTCTCAAAGGAGGATCAGCTAGAGGCGGCGCGAGAGCGGATAGCGCAGGAATTCGGCGTCGATCACATCAATCTGCTGATCAACAATGCCGGGATCGGCGCGGGCGCGTCAATGTTTCTGTCCAGCCGCGAGGAATGGGAGCGCACCTTCGATATTACCTTCAAGGGTGTCTACCTCGGCACGCGGGTGTTCTTGCCACCGGTCGTGGCATCGGACGAAGGCTGGATCGTCAACGTTTCCTCCGTAAACGGCTTCTGGGCAACATCGGGCGGCGGCAATCCCAACTCGGCCTATTGCACTGCCAAGTTTGCGGTGAAGGGCTTCACCGAATCGCTGGTCTGCGACCTCAGGGTCAACGCGCCGCATGTCGGTTGCTCGCTGGTTATGCCTGGCGTGATTGGCACCGATATTCTCGCCAATTCTTATCGCATCTCTCAAGGACGCGATGACGATGAGGAGCCCAGCGCAGCCGAGCTGAGCGTGATGCGCGCGCGGACCGCCAAGCGCGGCATGGACGAGGCATCGATGAGCGATGCTGAGATAATCGCATATGAGCGCAAGATGTCGGACGGATACCGCACTACCGCTCCGACCTCAGCAGCCGAAGCCGCGACCATCATTCTCGACGCCGTGAGGGCCGGACAATGGCGTGTGCTGGTCGGCGAGGACGCCTACGAGCTCGACTCGCTGGTCCGTTCAGATCCCGAGAGCGCCTACGATCCGGATTTCTATGTGCTCTTCAAGCAGCCGGAACTGGTCGGCCAGCGGGCGAAGTGAAGGGCCTTGACCCGCTGGTGATCGTCGCCTCGATCAACGGCGATCGGTCTAAAGACGACAACCCGAACGTTCCGCGCAGCGATGCTGAGATTATCGATTGTGCACTGTCCTGCTACGATGCTGGAGCGGCAATCGTCCATGCCCATCCGCTGAGTAGGGCCAACACCGGCAAGGCGGCTGCCGAGGACTACCTCAAGGCATGGCGCCCCATTCGCGAGGCGCGGCCGGGCGCAGTGTGGTATCCCACGTTGACCAGCGAGCTGGGCGGCGAGATCGGCCACATCCTCGCGCTCGACGACATGATCGGCATGCATTTCGGTTGCGTCGATCCCGGTGGAGTGCCCTTCGCGCGGCTCGATCCGAAGGGCATCCCCAAAGGCTACTTCTACACCAATTCGCTCGATTCGATTGCTGACGACTTCGCGGCGCTGCGCGAGCGCAATCTTGGCGTCCAGCTGGCGATCTTCGAGC
>CAZRVW010000034.1:0-14948 GCA_964603645.1 uncultured Novosphingobium sp.
CTTAGCGAGCGACTTGGCGACCGGCGCTCCGCCTTCGATCGCGGCAATCGCCTCGTGCATGGCGCGCGGCAGGGCAGCAGCTTTGGCGCGTTCGTCCGCGGAAAGGTAGGCATTGCGGGAACTCATCGCGAGCCCGTCGGCTTCGCGCACGGTCGGCACGCCGATAATATTGTCTGCAAGCGGCCGGGTAAGATCGAGATCGCGGGCCATGCGCCGGATCACGGCCAATTGCTGCCAGTCCTTCTCGCCGAACAGGGCGAGGTCGGGCATGACCTGGTTGAACAGCTTGCATACCACGGTCGCCACCCCGTCGAAGTGGCCCGGCCGGTCGCCGCCGCATAGCCCTTCGCTGACCCCGGCGACGGAAATGTTCGTGGCATAGCCTTCGGGGTACATCGCCGAAGGCTCAGGTGCCCAGACCAGCGACGTGCCTTCGGCGCGCAACAGGGCGCAATCGGCTTCCAGCTGGCGCGGATAGGCATCGAGATCCTCGCCCGCGCCAAACTGACGCGGATTGACGAATATCGAGACGATCACGTGTGCGGCGAGCTTCTTTGCTTCGCGCACCAGGGTCAGATGCCCCTCGTGCAGCGCGCCCATGGTCGGCACCAGCGCCACCTTTCCGTCGCCCCGGAGCAACGATACGGCACTGCGCAGTGGATCGAGCCGCGCTATCGTTTGCATGGAATCACACCCTTCGATAGAGCCGGGCACAGGCCGTCGGCCCGACCTGCCTAGCTTGTCGGCGGACCGGGCGGCAACCCATTTGGACAGGCGAAAAGCAGGGATCGTGACCGCGCACCGTATTGTCTTCGCGAATGAAAAGGGCGGGACCGGCAAGTCGACGACCGCTATTCACGTGGCTGTCGCGCTCGCCTATCAGGGCGCAAGGGTTGCTGCGGTCGATCTCGATTTCCGCCAGCGCACGCTGTTTCGCTATCTGGAAAACCGCGCAGAGACCGAGCGCAGGCGCGGCATCAGGCTTCCTGGCGTGCGCTTTGCGGTGTTCGACGGGCCTGATACGGACGATCTCGATGCATTGTGCGAAGAAATCGCCGATGGTCAGGATTTCTTGATCATCGATACGCCGGGGCGTGACGATCCCTACGCGCTTCACGCCGCTACGGGCGCCGATACTCTGGTTACGCCGATGAACGACAGCTTCGTCGATTTCGACCTGATCGGCCAGGTGGAGGGCGAGACGTTCAAGATTCGCAAGCTATCGTTCTATGCCGAAGCAATCTGGGAAGCGCGCAAGCAGCGCGCCCGCGCCACGATAGAACAGCAGCGTCGTGAGCTCGACTGGGTGGTGGTGCGCAACCGCCTGCAATATGTCGAAGCGCGCAACATGCGGCGGATCGAACAGGCGCTCAAGGAATTGTCGCAGCGGGTCGGCTTCCGTGTCGCTGCGGGGCTTTCCGAGCGCGTGATCTATCGCGAGCTGTTCCCGTCCGGCCTGACCCTGCTCGACAAGGGCCAGCTCGGCGAGCTGGGCACCAGCCACCTTGTCGCACGGCAGGAATTGCGTGGCCTGCTCGCGGCCCTGCAATTGCCGGCATCGGCCAGCGCGCCATGGCAGGCGGCGATGGCACTGCAATGATGAAGCTTGTCTGGCTTGTCGTCCTCGCCAGCCTTGCGTGCCGGCTGATTGCTGGACGTTGGCCCTGGCAGTACCTTTCCCGCAGCGGCGGAGCGTCTGCCAATGTCGTCAATGCGAGGCGCTTGCTTGGCGTTTCCGCTGGTGCCTCGCGGCAGGAAATCCTCGAAGCCCATCGCAATCTCGTCGCGCTTGTCCATCCCGATCGCGGCGGGAGCAATAGCGGCGTCCACGAAGCCAACGAGGCGCGCGACACGCTCCTCGGCGATTTGGAAGACCGGAGTAAGAATAGATGACTCACAGTTTCGATCCGACAGTGCTGCGCGAATATGACATTCGCGGGGTCATCGGAAAGACGCTGGGCCCCGACGATGCGCGCGCCATCGGCAGGGGCTTTGCCACGCTGCTGCGCCGGGCCAGAGACGGAAAGATCAGCAGCAAGGTGGCGGTGGGATGCGACGGCCGGACCAGCTCGCCGATGCTGGTGGCCGCTCTCGTCGAGGGGCTGACGCAAGGCGGTGTCGATGTTGTGCGGGTCGGCATGGGGCCGACGCCGATACTCTACTATGCAGAGGCGTCAGCCGAAGACGTTCATGGCGGCATTCAGATAACCGGCAGCCATAATCCCCCCGACTACAACGGCTTCAAGATGGTATTTCAGGGCCGACCGTTCTTCGGGGCGGATATTCTCCGGCTCGGCGAAATGGCCGCTGCGGGTGACTGGCTTGAGGGCAACGGAACGGTCGAGCGGCGCGATGTCCTCGATGCCTATATCGCGCGGATGCTTCAGGCCCTTGACGGCATCGATCCTGCCGCCCTCTCCGGCCTGCGGATAGGCTGGGATGCGGGCAACGGTGCGGCCGGTCCCGCGCTCGAGCGCCTGGTCGCGCGCCTGCCGGGCGAACACATCTGCCTCTATACCGAAGTTGACGGGCATTTTCCCAACCACCATCCCGATCCGACCGATGAGGCGAACCTCGCAGACCTGAAGAATCTGGTCGCGGCTAAGAACCTCGACTTCGGTGTGGCATTCGACGGCGACGGCGACCGGATCGGCGCCGTCGATGGCCAGGGCCGGGTGATATGGGGGGATCAGCTGCTCATGATCTATGCCGAGGACCTCCTCGGGACATTACCCAAGGCGACGATTATCGCCGATGTGAAGGCCAGCCGGGCTCTGTTCGACCATGTCGCTGCGCACGGCGGCAAGCCGCTGATGTGGAAGACCGGACACAGCCTGATTAAGTCCAAAATGAAGGAAACTGGTGCGCCGCTGGCCGGCGAAATGAGCGGTCATGTGTTCTTTGCCGACGATTACTACGGCTACGACGATGCGCTTTATGCCGCCGTTCGCCTGATTGCAGCATCGGCGCGGCTGGGCCGGTCGGTCACCGAATTGCGCGGCGCCATGCCCGCCATGCTCAACACGCCCGAGTTGCGCTTCCAGGTCGATGAGTCGCGCAAGTTTGCCGCCATCGACGAAGTCAGACTGCGATTGTCCGGGTCCGATGCCGAGGTGAACGATACCGACGGTGTACGTGTGACAACGCAGGACGGTTGGTGGCTGCTGCGCGCTTCGAATACGCAGGACGTTCTGGTCGCTCGCGCCGAAAGCGATACGTCAGAAGGGCTGGACCGGCTGCTCGCCCAGATCGACGAGCAGCTTTCCTTGTCAGGGCTGGAGCGGGGGCCGCAGGCCGGTCATTGATTTGTGCCGAACACCTCGATCCGCCTGACCGGATCGAGCGCCAGCGAAAATTCGATCAGGCAACCGAGCATCGCCGATGCGCGATGCCTGCCGTCGGCCTCGACGCGGGTGCGCGTGCCGGCATGATGGATTTCGGCCCGGATTCCGCCCTGCGGCAGCGCTTCCCATCGTGTCTCCACGGCTTGCTGCAGCATGGCGTCAATGGCGGCATCGCAGTCGCCGCGCGCAACCAGATCGAGCACTTCCAGCTTGCGTTCGGCAAATGCTTCACCCGGCATCGCGAAATCGTAGACCGCCTGGCAGACATGCAGGATTGTCTTGGGCACTTCGTCCTCCCCGACCTCGCGGCAATAGTCGCGCCAGCCGCGCAGATTGGCTTCGCTGCGAAGGCTCGCTGAATCGATCGGCATGTTCATGGCAGTCTCCGGGTCCGACAGGCTTGCGGAAAATACGGATAGGCTTTTTCCGCTGAGGCGCCGGCAAGCCTATCGATCCGTTTCCAACCCAAATCCGCCCGTTACTCCTCGAAGGAACCGGTGATCGCCGGAAAACGGCTGGTCCGAGCTTCAAAGCATGGGTCCAAATCAGATGTAGTTGCGCGACAGACGGCACCCTGACGCCAAGCCAACAAGTGCTCGACATTCGCCGCAAGCGCCTCATAGTCACTGTTTTCCGGGCGAGGAGCACACATGGCAGAAGCAGAGCCAGCTGACGGCGCGCTGATCCTCACGCAGTCGAAGCCGTTGCGATTGCTGACGCTGTTCCTGTTCTATTTCACGCAAGGTTTCCCGATCGGCCTGTTCTTCTATGCAGTGCCCGCCTGGATGGCGGCGAATGGCAGCAGTGCTGCGGCAACCGCTTCAGTTGTCGGCATGGCGGCGCTGCCGTGGTCCCTGAAACTGGTCAACGGCTTCATTATCGATCGCTATACCTTCCTGCCAATGGGGCGCAGGCGCGCCTGGATCATCGGCGCGCAAGGCACGATCGTGCTGATCTTCCTGACGGCGGCTATTCTGTCGCCGAGCCACAAGGACGTTTTCCTGCTTTCGGCCATCGGCTTTGCCGCCAATCTCGCGATCAATTTTCAGGACGTCGGGATCGACAGCCTGGCGGTCGATATCATGGCCGAGACCGAGCGCGCCAAGGCAGGCGGGATCATGTTCGGTGCGCAGGTGCTGGGCATCGCGGCGGCAACCGCGCTTGCCGGTGCTTTGCTGCAGCGCTTCGGCTTTGGCGTGGCATTGAGCGTTGCCGCCCTGGTGCCCGGCGCGGTGATGATCTACGGCATGGCAATCCGCGAACGCGAGGGCGAACGGCGCTTGCCGTGGAGCCATGGCGAAAGCCATTCCCATAACCTAGCGGTCAAGCCTGAAGCCTGGCTGCCGCTCCTGAAGGCCAGCTTCAAGGCGGTGTTCATGCCGCTCAGCCTTTGCCTGCTGCCGGTGCTGCTCTTGCGTGCAGTGCCGGGAGGCTCGCATGAGGCGTTCCATCCGATCCTGGCAGTCCAGACCGGTGGCTGGACGCTGAGCGAATACACCAATGTCATGTCCACGGTGCAGCTTGTTGCCGGGCTGATCGCACTGAGCTTGGGCGGCTGGGTGGTCGATGCACTTGGTGCGCAGCGCTCGGCGCGCATCGTGTTGCCGCTTATCATCGGCACCTTTGTGGCCATGGCTCTGGCCCAGGCATACTGGTCAAACAGCTCCTTGCTCATCGGCTATTTCTTCATTGGCGACGTGCTTGGCATCCTGTTCACGGTCGCCCTCATCCCGATCTGCATGCGGATGTGTTCGCCCGCCGTCGCGGCGACGCAGTTCACGATCTACATGGCCATGGCCAATCTCGGCAGGCCGCTTGGCGCTTCGCTGGCCGCGGCGACGGCGGGGGTGGACAATCCGGTCATGCTCTATTGGGGGAACGCCGCTGCCTATGGCGCAATTCTGGCGATATTCCTGCTGGTCCGATTCCCTGCGGATGACCGCGCCTATCATGAGACGGCGGAAGTCCTGCCCCAGGGCGAGGGGCTGGCTCCGGTCAGGGATTGACCAAGGCCGGCCTTCCTCCGGAGATCGCCCGGTGGTTTGCCGGGCGTGGATGGCAAGCGCGGCGGCATCAACTGGACATGCTGACGGCAGCCGAAGCGGGGCGGCATGCCCTGCTCGTCGCCGATACCGGCGCGGGCAAGACGCTTGCCGGGTTTCTGCCGACGCTTGCGGACTTCTGTCCGTCGCGCATGGAGGGAAAGGAGTCGCCGGAAGGCCTCCACACGCTCTACGTGTCTCCGCTAAAGGCGCTTGCGACCGATGTGCAGCGTAACCTTGTCGCTCCGGTCGAGGAAATGGACATCGCCGTCCGCATCGAGACGCGCAGCGGCGACACCCCATCCGATCGCAAGGCGCGGCAGCGCGCGCGACCGCCGCACATCCTGCTGACGACGCCGGAATCGCTGTCGCTGCTGCTTTCCTATCCCGAAAGCGAAGAGCTGTTTGCCGGGCTGAAGCGCGTTGTGATCGACGAGGTGCACGCCTTTGCGTCGGGCAAACGCGGCGACCTGCTGGCGCTCTCGCTCACCCGGCTTCAGGCGATCGCACCGGACATGAAGCGGGTCGCGCTATCGGCAACGCTCGCCAATCCGCAGGACTATGCCGACTGGCTCGCGCCCCATGGCGAAGCGGGATCGGTGGCGATCGTCGAGGGCGAAGCGGGTGCGGAGCCGGATGTTTCGATCCTCCTGCCGATAGAAGAGCGCATTCCCTGGTCCGGCCATGCCGCCACCTGGGCGATCCCGCAAATCTACGAACAGATCCGCAACCACCGCACCACGCTGGTCTTCACCAACACGCGCTTCCTTGCCGAATATATCTTCCAGAACTTGTGGGACGCGAACGATGACGTCCTGCCGATTGGCATCCACCACGGTTCGCTCTCGCGTGAGGCGCGGCGCAAGGTCGAAGCGGCAATGGCGCGCGGAGAACTGCGTGCGCTGGTTTGCACCGCCAGCCTCGATCTCGGTGTCGACTGGGGCGATATCGACCTTGTCGTGCAGATGGGGGCGCCCAAAGGAAGCTCGCGCCTGCTGCAGCGCATCGGCCGCGCCAACCACCGGCTCGATCAGCCGAGCAAGGCACTGCTCGTGCCGGGCAACCGCTTCGAATTCCTCGAAGCCATGGCGGCGAGCGAAGCGGTCGAGGCGGGCCAGCGCGACGGTGAGCCGTTCCGGCCGGGCGGGCTCGACGTGCTTGCCCAGCACGTCATGGCGCGCGCCTGTGCCGGACCGTTCCGGGCTGGCGAACTGCTGGCAGAGGTGCGCTCATGCCTTGCCTATGCGTGGGTGGACGAAGACATTTTCGCGCGCGTGCTCGATTTCGTGGCGACCGGCGGATACGCTCTCAAGAGCTATGACCGATTCCGGCGGATCGTCGAGCAGGAGCCGGGCCTCTGGCGGCTGGCCCATCCGCAACACGCCGCTCGTCACCGCATCAATGCCGGGATCATCGTCGATTCCGAAATGCTCAATGTGCGCTTCCGTAACGGCAGGTCGCTGGGCAAAGTCGAGGAGATGTTTGGCGCGGGTCTCAAGGTGGGCGACACGTTCCGCTTTGCCGGTCTCGATCTCGAAGTCGAGCGTTTGCAGGATCTCGATCTCGTCGTGCGTGCGGCGAAGAAATCGGCGCAGATCCCCAGCTATATGGGCTTGCGCTTGCCGCTGACCACACACCTGGCTGACCGGGTGCGCGCCATGCTCAACGACCGGGCGGGGTGGGGAAGATTCCCGGACGACGTGCGCGAATGGCTGGAAATGCAGGACTGGCGCTCGCGCTTGCCCGCCCCGGACAGGCTGCTGGTCGAAAGCTTCCCGGATCATGGACTGCACTACACGAGCTACTTCACCTTCGAGGGCTGGAACGCCAATCAGTCGCTCGGCATGCTGATCTCGCGCCGGATGGAGGACAATGGGCTGGGTCCGCTGGGCTTTGTCGCGACCGACTACACGCTGGTGGTCTGGGGCCTGAAGCCCGTACCCGACCCTGCCGCGCTGCTATCGCCGGAGATCCTCTCGCATGAATTTGTCGACTGGGTGCAGCAATCGCACTTGCTGCGCCGCGCCTTTCGCGAAGTGGCGGTTATTTCCGGCCTGATCGAGCGCCAACAGCCGGGCAAACGCAAGTCTGGCAGGCAGGTCACTTTCTCGACCGACCTGATCTTCGACGTCTTGCAGAAATACGAGCCCGATCACCTGCTGATCGAGGCGGCTTGGGCCGATGCCCGCGCCCGCATGACCGATGTCGAGCGCGTCGCCCAGGTGCTCGAGCGTGCCGCTCACGAAATCGATCACGTCGTGCTCGACCGGATCAGCCCCCTGTCGGTGCCGGCGCTCTCGATGCTGGGGCGGGAGCGCACACCGGCGGGAATGGCCGAGGATGAGCTGCTGGTAGAGGCGGAGAGTCTGGCGGCCCTGGCGATGCGGCCCGATCTGCCCAAAGAAGAGTGAAGCGTGTCAAGTGATGCGCGCCGACTAGCACGAAAAAGGGCGGGATTGCTCCCGCCCTCTTCACCTCCGGCGCAAAGGCCAGAAATTAGCGATCGGTCAGAACGAGGCGTATTTCTCGTTGCCGACGAAGCCGAACTTGGTGACTTCCGATCCCTTGATCACGTTCAGCACCTTGACCGAAAGGTCGTAGGCGGCGTTCTCTTCAGGTTCGAACTGGAGTTCGGGCTCGACCGGCATGGTCAGCGACAACTTGAGATTGTCGAGCAATTGCCCGTCGGTGATCTCTTCGCCGTTCCACAGGATCTTGTTGTCCTGGGTGAGCACCACCTTGTTCTTGTCTGGTCGGACCGGCGGGGGATCGTTCTGATCGTTCGATACCGGCAGGTCGATGTCGACCGAGTGGGTGGCGACGGGAATAGTGATAATGAACATGATGAGGAGCACCAGCATGACGTCGATCAACGGCGTCGTGTTGATTTCCATCATCGGGCTGCCATCGTCCTTGCCGCCTGACATTGCCATGGGATGTTCTCCTAGTAAGAGGCTCGCGAACGGCTATCAGCCGTTCGGGTCAACCGGGTTCGAAATGAAGCCGACGGTCGGATAGCCGGAAATCTGCACATTGTAGATCGTGCCGGCAACGCACCGCCAGGGGGCATTGATATCGGCGCGGATATGGACCTGCGGAATCTTTTCCGGATCGGCGCGCAGCGCCTCGGGGCCGCCCGCACGTTTCACCAGTGCGTCGAGGCGCTTGAACGCCTGTTCCTGCAGTTCAACGGCGTCGACCTGCGTGGTGTTGTTGAAATAGACGCGGCACTGACCGAACCGCGAAGAGCCCTCGTAGCCAGGGTCGCCTGCGCTGCGTCCGGCCGAATCGGTCGTTGCCACGGTGAGCAGCAGGTTCTCCACCTTGTCCTTCGATTCCACGGAAGCGAAGATCGGTATGCGAAGCTTCTCGATCTGCTGGATCGCGACCGGCACCGCGATGAGGAAGATGATCAGCAACACCAGCATAACGTCGACGAGCGGTGTGGTGTTGATGTCGGACATCGGAGTGTCTTCTGCCCCGAATCCGCTAGCTGACATCGCCATAGGTTACATCCTGTCTTTCAAATTCTCACGTGGGCAATCTTCAGTGAGAAAGGCCTGGCGGGCCCACATGCGAAAGCCCGCCCGCCTTTCCGTGTGCGCCCGCGCCGCCCTGAGGCGGAGCAGGCGCCAGAGCGCGCCTTACGCCTTCGCCGCTGGAGCAGCAGCCGGCTTGGCGGCAGGCTTGGCCGCCGGCGCGCCGGTGAGTTTCGGCTTGACCTGACCGTTGGAAGCGATGTTGGCCAGCACCTGGCTCGAGAAGCCGGTCAGCATTTCGGCAATGACCTTGTTGCGCGCCTGCAGGTAGTTGTAGGCGAGCACCGCGGGAACCGCGACGAGCAGGCCGAGCGCGGTCATGATCAGGGCTTCGCCGACCGGACCGGCGACCTTGTCGATCGAGGCCGAGCCGGCAAGGCCGATGGCAATGAGCGCGCGGTAAATGCCGACGACGGTGCCGAACAGGCCGATGAACGGCGCGGTCGCGCCGACGGTGGCGAGGAATGGCAGGCCCGAGGCGAGCTTGGCGTTGATCGTTGCTTCGGAACGCGCGAGCGAGGCGTGCAGCCAGTCGTGACGTTCGTTTTCGTCGATCAGCTTGGCGGCCTGTTCTTCGGCTTCCATGCCGTCATCGACGATCTGACGCCAGGCGCTGTTTTTGTCGAGCTTGGCGGCACCGTCACGCAGCGAATTGGCATTCCACAGCGGGTCGAGGTTTCTGGCCTGACGCATCACCTTGGACTGTTCGATCCATTTGGTGAACAGGATGTAGAACGAACCGAACGACATGATGCCCAGGATGGCGACGGTGGCATAGGCCACGAAGCCGCCCTGTTCGAGCGCTTCGGCAAATCCGAACTTGTTCTGCGGAGCGGTTTCAGCGGCCGCGGCAAGAATTTCAATCAGCATGCGTATTGTCCTCTCAAAAGCTAAAATCGTAAAACTCGCGCCGCACCCCTAAGCGCGGCGCGCTCAATCAATTGCCTAGTCTGGTATGACCCAGCGAACCCGGTTGGAATAGGAACCCTCTACCGGCTCGCCGTTCAGCGTCGCGGGCCTGAAGCGCGCGCGGCGCGATACGTTCTTGCACGTCGCCTCATCGAGATCGGCATGGCCGCTCGACGAAGTGATCTGGCAAGAGCTCACGCGACCGTTCGTATCAATGGTCACGCGGAATCCGGTTGTGCCCGAACGCTCCTCGCGCAGCGCGCGCGACGGATAGTCGTTGGGTGTCGCCCACGTTCCGGGATTGCCGCGCGGCGTGGCCGGGGACGGCTTCGGCGGCGCTGGTGCGGGCGGTGCAATGATGATCGGAGGTGGTGCGGCCACCGTCTCGATCTTCGGCGGTGCGGTCGACACGTTGATCTTCACCGGCGGCGCGACCGGCGGCGGGATATTCTCGACCTTCTTCGGTGGCGGCGGAGGAGGCTCCTCCTTCTTGACTTCCTCTTCGATATCGACGGTCGTCACTCGCTTGATCGCCTTCTTCACGCCCTCGTAAGCCAGGCCCGTGACGAGGCCGTAACCGAGGGCAACGTGAAGGACCGCAACCACAATCAGGGCGATCAGCCTGTTGCTGCTCATTTTTTGGTCAGCGTAAGCCATTCAGTCGCATCACTCCATTCACTCTACCGGTTTCTGATCCCGGCATTTTCCGCCTGCAACAAACGCGGCAAGCGAACCCATTCGTTAACCACAAACGGAATGCGGCCTTGCCGGTCGCGATCCACCGTGGATCATAAGGTGTTCCGGGGCTTTCGTTGATTTTGAGTCCCGTTTCGCGGCAGCTTTAGCGACGATATTTGGACCGCGCAACGCCTTATCGGCGGGTCCGCAAGTTCAGAAACAATTCAGTCGCAATGGCTTTATGGTTACTGGCAACCGCATTAGTCTTTGTACGAATCTTGGACGGGAAACCCCGGAAATCAAAGGAGTAACAGGCACATGGTCCGGTCAGGAACACACCTCGCCTTAGCCGCTGCATCCGCTCTTGCGGCCGCGACACTGCCCGTCGGACCAGCGCACGCCCAGTCGGGCCACCCGCTTGCCGAGACCTATGCGGACCTTGCCGACCTCGCCGATTCGGCAGGCGTGGTTGTCCATGCGACGGTGCGCAGCCTGGCGCGCGTCGAGCCCGAACGCGCGCGCGACGTCCTGCCAGGCCAGGGCCGGTTTTACATAAAGGGCAAGACGAGGGCCTTGCTGTTCGGCGATCAGGCAGTGGGCGATTCGCTTGTGTGGCTGGTCGATCTGCCGCTTGACGCACGCGGCAAGCCGCCTGCGATCAAGAAGCGCGACGTGATCGTGTTTGCTCGCGCGGTTCCGGGCCGACCGGAAGAGTTGCAACTGGTGGATCGCGATTCGCAGGTGCCGTCCAGCGATGCCACGCTGGCCCGGCTGCGCACGATCCTGAACGAGCTGGCATCACCGGCCGCGCCGCCAAGGATTACCGGCGTTCGCGAAGTCATCCACGTGCCCGGCAATCTTGCCGGGACCGGAGAGACACAGATTTTCCTTTCGACCGGCGACGGTTCGGCCGCCTCTATCACAGTGCGTCACCAGCCCGGTCGCCAGCCCCTCTGGGGGGTATCTTTCTCCGAACTTGTCGCCCAGGCCGATCGCGGGCCGCCGCGCGAGACGATAGCCTGGTACCGGCTCGCCTGTTTCCTGCCGAACACCCTGCGCTCCGGCCTGAACCTCTCGGCCAGCGCCATTGACCGGCAGCAGGCGCTGTCCGATTACCGGATGGTGCTGGGCGAGCTGGGAGCCTGTGAGCGCAATCGCACTTGATTCTGGCGCATACCTCCCACCCCTCCTCCCCGCCCGGCCACCAAAGGTAACGGTACTGTTGGTGGCCGGGCGGGGAGGAGGGGCGGGGGAGGTGCATGGGTTCACGCAGTGAACCTCAAAATCAAACGCCCAACAGCACCTCTGCGATCTGGATGGCATTGAGCGCGGCACCCTTGCGCAGGTTGTCGCCGACAACGAACAGCGCGAGGCCGTGCTCGACGGTCGGATCGCTGCGCACCCGCCCGACATAGACCGGATCGCGGCCAGCCGCTTCGAGCGGATTGGGAACGTCGGTGACGACGACGCCGGGCGCTGCCTCAAGCAGGCGAGTCGCTTCGGCGGCGCTGATCGGCCGCTCGAACTCGGCATTGAGCGACAGCGAATGGCCGGTGAACACCGGCACCCGCACGCAGGTCCCCGATACCGGCAGGCCGGGTATGTCGAGGATCTTGCGGGTCTCGTCTCGCAGCTTGATTTCTTCTTCGGTGTAGCCGTCCTCGGCATGGACGTAATTGTAGGGCACGACATTGTGCGCCATCGGCACTGCCCACTTCTCTGCCTCGGGGAGCAAGCCTTCGCTTGCCCCGCTTGCCAGATCGCTGGCCTTCTCGCCGACGTGGGCGAGCTGGCGCGACAGCACGTCGATCCCCTGGACGCCCGCGCCCGACACCGCCTGATAAGTGCTGGCGACCAGTCGTTTTAGTCCAGCGGAATCGTGCAGCGGCTTGAGCGCGGGCATAGCCGCCATGGTCGTGCAGTTGGGATTGGCGACGATGCCCTTGGGGATCGTGGCGAGCGCGTCCGGGTTCACTTCGGCAACCACCAGCGGAACTTCCGGATCGCTGCGCCAGGCCGAGCTGTTGTCGATTACCACGGCACCGGCGGCGGCAACCTTGGGGGCGAGCGCCTTGGAGGTCGAGCCACCCGCAGAGAAGAACACAATGTCGAGCCCGGAATAGTCCGCGCTGGCGGCATCCTCGACGACGATGTCGTTGCCCTTGAAGGAAAGGCTTGATCCCGCAGAGCGGGCCGAGGCGAACAGCCGCAGCGAGGACACGGGGAAGTCACGTTCCTCAAGCAGGCGGAGCATCATCGAGCCGACCAGGCCGGTCGCGCCGACAATACCGACGGCGGGCTGGGCGGGGATGGAAGATCGGGCATTCATGACAAGGCGTCTCCATACTTGTTCGGAGGCGCGGGGGACAGAGCCGTTCGATGGGCCGCCCCGCGCAATCCGCGGGGCTGTGTCCGGGCCCTAGCGGCAGATCCTGCACGCACCCCGAACCGCCCCGCGATCGCAGGTCGGTTTGGTTATGGTGGTCGGCGTGATCGTCAGTCCGGACATGGCGCGGCCCACTAGCGTTGCTGCACTGCAATGTAAAGCATTGCATTGCTGCCAGGTGCGAGCGCGACTAGGTTCGCGCCGACAATGTGAGGGCCGGGAGGACATGGAATGCGCGAATTGACCGTCGGGATGTGTTGGTTGACCCTGCCCAACGCGAGCTTCACCGAGCTTGTCGAGTTGGCGGCGCGCTATGACTTTCCGACCATTTCGCTCGGCCCGCTGCTCGTCCACCAGCAGATCGAGGCAGGCGATACGCCGGCGCAGCTTCGCAAGCGGCTCGCCGACGCCGGTGTGCGGGTCGCCTATATCGACGCCATTGTCAGCGGGCTGCCGGGCCTTGCCCCGGCCACGCCGCCTAGCGATCCGCAGAGCTGTTTCGAGGCCGCCGCAATGCTTGAAGCGCCGATGGTCAATGCCGCGCACTACAAGGGCAGGCCGGTCGGTTTCGACGAACTGGCCGAAGGCGTAGGGACGCTGTGCCGCGATGCGGCGCGTCATGGCCTGAAAGTCGCGCTCGAGCCGATCCCCAAAACCGGCTTTCCCGACCTCGCCGAGACCGACCGCATTGCCCGTGCCTGCGGCGAGAGCAATTGCGGCCTGCTGTTCGATCCGACGCACTGGTCGCGCGCGGGCAGCACCCTCGCCGGCATCGAGGCGCTGGAGCCCGGCCGGATCATCGGCTTTCAGCTGTGCGACATCACGCCGTCGCGCCCGCTCGACCCCGCGCACGGCTTCTTCAACCGCGACTTGCCGGGCGAGGGAGAACTTGCCTTGTGGGACGTGACCGATGCGGTGCTGGCCAACAACCCGGCGCTCACCATCGAACTTGAAGTGCCGAGCATGGAATTGAAGGGCATGGCCTCCGAAGCGGCGGCGCAGCGGTGCCGCGCGGCAATGGACAAGTGGACCTCGGCCTGAAGCCATGGCGACCGGTACGCCCCTGGCACCGAAACGATCGGCGAGCGGATTGCGCGCCAGCTGGCCGAGTGGCAGGCCGCGCTCTATGCCGGGCTGGCTTACCTGCCCAGCACACTGGCGACGGCCCTGGTCGGCATGGCGCTGTGGAAGAGCGGGCTTCTCGCCGCGAAATGGCCGTCAGCGCAGGCAATCCGCCTCGGGCTGTGGCTGATTGGACTGTGCGCCGTGCCGCTGGCGTTGCTTGCCGCTTTCGCCATTCACACCGGCTTCAACCCGGCGATCGCCGCGACCAACGCACTGGTCTGGTCGGCTCCGTTCGATCTCGTCATGGCCGTCGGCATGGCGGCATTGTTTGTGCCCATGCTGCAACGCGCCGGCGCGCGCAACTGGTGGGCCAGCCGGTTCGCCGCCGCCGGGCGCATGGCGCTTACGAATTATCTCGGCGCCAGCGTCGTATTCGGCGCGGTGTTTGCCTCATGGGGCCTTGGGTTGTTCGGCACGCTGGATCGCGTCGCGGTCTATGGCGTGGCCCTGGGCGCGATCGCATTGATGCTGACGCTCTCGCCGTTCTGGCTGGCGCGATACCGGCAGGGCCCGGTTGAATGGCTCTGGCGCGGGCTGGCGCAAGGGCAACTGGCGCCCCTGCGCCGCTAGCTCCTGCCTACTTTGCCAGTTCGGCCTCGATGGTCGAGACCAGCGCCGGATCGTCGGGCGTAGTGCCCGGCGCGAAGCGCGCGACGACGCTGCCGTCCTTACCAATCACGAACTTCTCGAAGTTCCACAGCACTTCCGGGTCGTCGGTCGGGTTCATGCCGAAACCCTTGAGCCGCTCGCGGAATTCTTCCGCCGGGCCCTGCTTTTCGGGCACGGCCTTGATCAGCTCCTGATAGAGCGGCTGCTTGTCCGGGCCGGTGACATCGGCCTTGGCGAACAGCGGGAACGAGACGCCGTAGTTGGCCGAGCAGAACTCGACGATTTCCTCATGCGTGCCCGGCTCCTGCGCGCCGAA
>CAZRVW010000034.1:15048-18999 GCA_964603645.1 uncultured Novosphingobium sp.
ACGATGATCTTCTTGACCCCGGCGACGAGGTCCATCGCCCCGCCCATGCCCTTGATCATCTTGCCGGGCACCATCCAGTTGGCGAGGTCCCCGTTCTCGGCCACTTCCATCCCGCCGAGCACGGCAAGGTCGATATGGCCGCCACGGATCATGGCGAAGCTCTGCGCCGAATCGAAATAGGCCGAATGGGCCAGTTCGCTCACGGTCTGCTTGCCGGCATTGATAAGATCGGCATCGACCTCGTCGTCATAAGGGAAAGGGCCGATCCCGAGCATGCCGTTTTCGCTTTGCAGCGTCACCGTCATGCCTGTCGGCACATGGTTCGCGACCAGCGTCGGAATGCCGATGCCGAGATTGACATAAAAGCCGTCTTCCAGCTCCTGCGCTGCGCGGGCAGCCATTTCATCGCGGGTCCAGCCTTTGATCTGGGTCGCCATCACGCCGCCTCCCTTTCACGAACCGTCCTGAACTCGATCTTCTTGTCGTAAGGGCTGCCGACGATCATGCGCTGCACGTAGACGCCCGGCAGGTGCACGCAGTCGGGATCGAGCGAGCCGGTCGGCACGATCTCTTCCACTTCGACGAGGCAGACCTTGCCGCAGGTCGCGGCGGGCACGTTGAAATTGCGCGCGGTCTTGCGGAACATGACGTTGCCGGACTCGTCCGCCTTCCATGCCTTGACCAGCGACAGGTCGGCAAAGATGCCGCGTTCGAGGACGTATTCCTCGCCGTCGAAATCCTTCGTTTCCTTGCCTTCGGCGACCGAAGTGCCGACGCCGGTCTTGGTGTAGAAGCCGGGAATGCCCGCGCCGCCTGCGCGCATACGTTCGGCCAGCGTGCCTTGGGGGCAGAATTCGACCTCGAGCTCGCCGGACAGGAACTGACGCTCGAATTCCTTGTTTTCGCCGACATAGCTGGCGATCATCTTCTTCACCTGGTGCGTGCGCAGCAATTTGCCGATGCCCTCGTTGTCGATACCGGCATTGTTACTGGCGAAAGTCAGGTCCTTCACGCCGCTGTCGCGCAGGGCGTCGAGCAATCGCTCGGGTATGCCGCAAAGGCCGAAACCGCCCGCTGCGATGAGCAGGCCATCGCGCAGCAGCCCTTCCAGCGCGGCCTCTGCATTGGGGTATAGCTTGTTCATCCGGCGCTCGCTCCGTCATTCATGCTGCATTGCAGCGTAGACCTATCCGATAGCGCAAGGGCTATGGCAAGGTCCAGCCGAATTCAGGTCGTCGTATTTGATCGAGATCATTTGCCTTTCCTGCCCCCTCGGCTAGGTTGCGAGATGGAGCAGAAAGAGACAAGTCAATGCGTTCGATCCTCGTCAATGCAGACCGCCGGCCGGGCATGGATGCCCTCCTCGAAACCGCCCTTTCAATCGCCCGGGCGCACGATGGCCACATCACGCTACTCGTCGATACGCCGGTCGTGCGCTATGTCGCGATGGACCCGATGGGCCGCAGCTATGTCGCGTCCGACGCGCTCAAGCAGGCCATGGCGGACGACGATGCTGCGGCCGCCAAGCTGGAAGAGCGGCTTTCCCATCAGGATGTGCCGTTCGACGTGGTGCGCTCGGAAGCCGAACCGGTGGAAGCCCTGGCCAAGGCGGCGAGGCTTGCCGATCTTGTCGTGGTGTCGCGCTCCGGTGGGCTTGCCGGCGATCTCGCGCTCTTGAGCCGCAGCCCGGTCCTGGCGCTGGCCGACGATGCCGCGCTTCCCGTTCCGCTCGCCGCTGCCTGTGTGGCCTGGGACGGCGGCGACGAGGCGGCCTGCGCACTGCGCCATGCCGTGCCCCTGCTCGCCGACTGTCCGAGCGTTCAAGTCATCACCGTGGCCGAAAAGCCCGGAGGCTTTCCGCCGACCGAGGCGCTGCGTTACCTGTCGCGCCACGGCATCAAGGCCGAACTCAACGAACTTACCCGGCGCGGTTCGACCGAGGAGACGCTCGATGTCGCGGTCGGGCAAACCGGCGCGCAGGTGCTGGTGATGGGTGCCTTCGGGAAGAGCCGCATGCGCGAATACCTGTTTGGCGGGGTGACTCGCTACTTCCTCGACAAGCAAGGTGGCCCCGCCCTGCTGCTGGCGCACTGATTATCGGCCATAATCTGGATGAAATAGGTTGGTCCGGCTCTCGTTGCGCCGCAGCAGACCGCCCGCCGCCCTGCCGACATCCGTATTTACGGATTTGATAAGTGTGGGTGGGTCCCGAATCATTGAAACATGTCAAATCAGGATATTACGTGTTTCCCTGTGATTTAGTTGCAGGTTTTGCAACCGTTAATGATCCTTTCGCACTTGCACAAAACCCCGCGTGGGCGCATATCGAACCGGCCTTTCAGGCATCCTCTCCCAAAACTCCCAGGCCCGGCCGATTTATCGACCGGGCCTTTTTCTTGCGCCCGGTCCGCGGCTCCCGGTTCTGTTATCGATGCATTTGAAATCGCATGCGAGAATGCCTAGTTCGCGCAGTCCGGCATTCCACCGCACCGATCCAGCACGACAAGGTCCAGCCCCATGGCGGATGCCGAAGCCGACATCAGGACCGACGACAAGACGCTCAAGCTGCAGGTTGCAGCAGCCAGGCAGGAAGAAAGCGGCCACGGCATCGCCCGTTTGTCGAGAGAAGCCCTGTCGCGTCTCGGCGCGCTCGAAGGCGACGTGCTCGAAATCATGGGCAAGGACACGACCGTCGTGCGCGCGGTGCTGGCCTCTCCCGAAGACGAAGGCCTCGACGTCATCCGCCTCGATGGTCTGGTGCGCGGCAATGCCGAAGTGGGCATGGGCGAACAGGTCAAAGTCAGAAAGGCCGAATCGCGCCCTGCCCAGCGGGTCGTCTTTGCGCCCGCGCACGAGAAAATGCGCCTGCAGGGCCCGGCCATGGCGCTCAAGCGTAATTTCCTCGGCAGGCCCATGATCGCGGGCGACCTTGTCGCCACCACCGGCCGCCAGCAGGTCGGCGACATGCCGCCCAATCTTTCGCGCATGTTCAATGCGCCGGCCTATGCGCTGACCCAGGTGCGGCTCAATGTCGTGGCGACGACGCCCAAGGGCATCGTCCATATCGACGAGAACACCGAGGTCGAGCTTCGCGAGATATTCGAGGAAGCGCAGGGCCCGCGCGGCGACATCAATTACGATGATGTCGGCGGCATGAGCGAGACGATCCGCCAGCTGCGCGAAATGGTCGAACTTCCGCTACGCTATCCCGAACTGTTCACTCGTCTGGGCGTCGATCCGCCGCGAGGCGTGCTGCTGCATGGTCCGCCGGGAACCGGCAAGACGCGCCTTGCCCAGGCCGTCGCCAACGAAAGCGATGCGAACTTCCACCTGATCAACGGCCCGGAGATCATGGGCTCGGGCTATGGCGAGAGCGAGAAGGCGCTGCGTCAGGTATTCGAGGAAGCGGAAAAGGCCGCGCCTTCGATCATCTTCATCGACGAAATCGATTCGATCGCGCCCAAGCGCGGCCAGGTGCAAGGCGAGACTGAGAAACGCCTCGCCGCGCAGCTCCTGACGCTGATGGACGGGCTTCAGTCGCGCGCCAATGTCGTCGTCATTGCCGCCACGAATCGTCCCGATGCCATCGATGAAGCCTTGCGCAGGCCGGGTCGCTTCGACCGCGAAATCGTGATCGGCGTGCCCGACGAGAGCGGAAGGCGCGAAATCCTTGGCATCCACACGCGCGGTATGCCGCTCGGTCCGCAAGTCGATCTTAAGGAACTGGCGCGCACCACGCACGGCTTTGTCAGTGCGGACATCGCCGCGCTGGCCCGCGAAGCGGCAATCGAGGCGGTGCGCCGGATCATGCTCGAGCTCGATCTCGAAGCGCGCACGATTCCGCCCGAAGTGCTCGAGAAGCTTTCGGTCGAGCGCGACGATTTCATCGCCGCCCACAAACGCATCCAGCCTTCGGCAATGCGCGAGGTCATGGTGCAGATGCCCGATGTC
>CAZRVW010000035.1:0-11945 GCA_964603645.1 uncultured Novosphingobium sp.
TGCCGCCAAATTCTTCGGTCAGGCGCGGCGCGAAATAGAGCGGGCTGGGGCGTCCGACATAGTGTTCGAGAAGATCGTCGAACTCCGCCTGAAACAAGGGGTCTGCCTTGGCCTTTCGGTATTCCTTCTCCAGATCGAGGATCAGCGGCATCAGCGTTTCGGCGACATAGCGTCCGCCGAACTGGCCGAAATGCCCGCGCTCGTCGGGTTGATTTCGGTAGGTGTTGGGCAAGAGTGTGGAGTCAGTCATGATCGTCTCAATAGTTCGCAAATGAAGGAGCTGTCGCTTGAATGTTAAGCGATCAGCGCCATCGCGCTGCGATGCGTGGAGCTTGGACGGTCAGGTTCAACATTGCCGAATCGCTTGGCAGAACGCGGCGATCTTGTCCATGTCCTTGACGCCGGGTGCGCGTTCCACGCCAGATGAGGTGTCGACCAGCGGCGCACCGGTGAGACGCGCAGCCTCGGCGACGTTGGAGGCTGTCAATCCGCCCGCAAGTCCCCAGGGCAGCGCACCTTTGTAAGCTTTGAGCAATGTCCAGTCGAAGGTCAGCCCCATGCCGCCCGGCAAGGTTCCCTTAGGCGTCTTGGCGTCGAACAGGATGAAATCGGCGGCATCGCGATAAGCGTCGGCGCGCGCAAGATCGCTCGCGCCCGCCACCGCGATTACCTTCCAGACCGGCAGGCCGAAGCGGGATCGAAGCTGCGCTGTGCGCTCCGGGCTTTCCTCGCCGTGCAGCTGGATGGCGTCGAGAGAGGCGGCTCCCACAGCGTCGCCAATCTCAGCATCGCCGCCATCAACGAAGACTCCGACCCGTTTGATTCGTCCATCTGCACGGGAGCCCAGTTCGGCAGCTTGCCGCGCATCGACGAAGCGCGGCGATGGAGGGTAAAAATTCAATCCTGCAAAATCGGCGCGCGCGGCCACCGACGCTTCAAGCGCATCGGCAGTCGTGATCCCGCAAATCTTGATTTTCCGCGTCGTCATAGCGCGCGAGGTATAGCGCGTCCCTGCGAATTCAAGGCATCAGTTCGAACATCACCGAGACATTTATCTGCAATTCCACTTCGCCAGCGGCGACGGGCGTCGATTCGGCCACGTCCATCGCCACCGTGCGTGCCATCATCGGGCGCGGCGAATAGCCACCGCTTTCGCTGATCGTGACGATCCGCTTGACGCGCAGGCCGGAAGCGCTTGCGAAGAGATCGGCGCGTTTGCGGGCCTCTGCCATGGCTTCGCGGCGAGCGCTGTCGAGCGCAGTATCCATGTCCTCGACCTTAAACGACGGGCCATTGACCTGGTTGGCGCCCGCGGAAACCAGTGTATCGATCACCTTGCCGAAATCGCCGAGCTTGCGTTGCTTGACGATCACCTAATTGTTGGCGCGGTACCCGATAATTGGCGGGACCTGTTGTTCAAGCTCGTTCAACTGACGATTGCGATTGGCGTAGACCGGTTCGATCGAAAGATTGCTCGTCTGGATGTCGCGCTCGGCGATTCCCGATGCGCGCAACGCCCGGATCGCCCGGTTCATTGCAGCAGAATTGGCGGACAGGGCTTCTCGAGCGGTCTTGCCGGTGGTGGCGACACCCGCGGAAAACTGTGCGAGGTCGGGCTTTTGGCTCGATTTGCCTGACGCGCTGATATTGAGGATCGTGCTGTTAGGGGCGACTTGCGGCTGGTTCCCACTGTCGTGCGCAAGAACTGCATGCGGTGGGGTGAGCAATAGTGCGGCGGTGAAAAGGGCCTTGCGGATCATTACGTTACTCCGTGGGACGAATCTGTCCCTTGTGTGGCCCAGTGCGCCTTGCAGCAGACTGAACCCGGGCCTTGGCGTCAAAGAGTCGCTTCGATCGCCCTGGCTGCGGCAACCGGATCCTCCGCGCTTCGGATCGGCCGACCAATCACCAGCACACTTGCCCCAGCATCGCGCGCTTCTCGCGGAGTGACGATACGTTTTTGATCGCCTTTCTTGCCATTGGGCAGTCGAAGTCCCGGAACGACAAAAAAGCCATCCTTCCATTGTTTGTGGATGTCTGCGACCTCGTGACCCGAACAGACGATCCCGTCGAGGCCGGCGGTGTGCGCCAGCTCAGCGAGCCGCAGAGCAGCGTGATGCGGGCTATCTGGGATGCCGATGCGCGACAGGTCCTTGTCGTCGAAACTGGTCAGCACCGTGACGCCTACGACCTTCGTGCCTTCGCCCGCCGCAGCCTTGGCGTCTTCCATCATCGCCCGGCCGCCGCTGGCGTGCACGGTGACGATGGCCGGTTCAAGCACGTGGATGGCCTGCATCGCGGCTGCGACGGTGTTGGGAATGTCGTGCAGCTTGAGATCGAGGAAAATCGGCAGGCCGAGCTTGTGGAGTTCGTGAACTCCGTGGTGCCCGTGCGCGCAGAAGAACTCGAGGCCGAGCTTGAGCCCGCCGATGTGGCCTTTGACCTTGCGAGCAAGCTCCTGCGCGGCTTCTAGGCGCGGGACATCGAGGGCAAGGAATAGCGGGTTACGATACATCGGACCGGTTGGATTCCTGTGGTTCTGAAATCTGAGGCCCTGCTGCAGTGCCCGGTGCTGTTTCGATTGCCGGTGCTGGCTCGGGCGGCTCGACCGATGCGACCGCTGCCGCCGCTCTCAGGCTGTTCTCAAGCGAGGAAATCCGCCGCTTCAGTCGCCACACCAGCGCACGTTGCAGCAGCCACATGGGTAAGAACCCGAGCAGGAAAAAGCCGAGCGCGAAGGCCCACATCGGCCCGGAGATAATCACCGGCGGTTCCTCGCCAACCTTCGGCCAGACATTGAGGTCAGCCGGATTGCCGGCATTGAACAGAATGAACAGCAAGATCAGAATCAATATCGTGACCCAGACGATCGTCCGCATGACCTGCAAGGGCTGCCTCCTCTAGTCCGTTTTATCTCACTGCCGATGCTAGGCGCGTTGTTACGTCAAGGGAAGTCCCGGATCGGAGACTGTAATCACGATATTCCGAACACCCGTTCGAATACGGTGTCGACATGTTTGAAATGATAGTCGAGGTTGAAACGCTCCTCTATCTCTTCCTCGCTTAGTGCTGCAGAAACTTCGGGGTCGGCCTTGAGCAGGTCCATCAGCGACAGCTTGCCATCGCTCTCCCAAACCTTCATCGCGTTGCGCTGGACCAGGCGATAGGACTCGTCACGAGTCAGCCCGGCCTGGGTGAGCGCCAGCAGCACACGCTGCGAATGGATGAGGCCGCCCATGCGATCCATGTTGGCCTGCATCCGCTCGGGATAGATCACCAGCTTGTCGACGACACCGGTCAGGCGGGCCAGCGCGAAATCGAGTGTGATCGTCGCATCTGGCCCGATGAACCGCTCGACCGATGAATGCGAGATGTCACGCTCGTGCCACAGTGCCACGTTTTCGAGCGCGGGCAGCGACCAGGCGCGAATCATGCGCGCCTGTCCGGTCAGATTCTCTGTGAGTACCGGGTTGCGCTTGTGCGGCATCGCCGACGAACCCTTCTGGCCGGGGGAGAAATATTCTTCCGCCTCCAGCACTTCGGTGCGCTGCAAGTGCCTGATTTCGACCGCCAGCCGCTCAACCGACCCAGCGATCACCGCAAGCGTCGCGAAAAACATCGCGTGGCGGTCACGCGGGATCACCTGCGTCGAAACCGGCTCCACGGAGAGGCCCAACTTGTCGGCGACATAGGCCTCGACCGATGGATCGACATTGGCGAAAGTGCCGACCGCGCCCGAAACGGCGCAGGTTGCGATCTCCGCGCGCGCCGCCTCTAGTCGCGCCTTGCAACGGGTGAACTCTGCATAGGCCTGCGCCAGTTTGAGCCCGAACGTGGTCGGCTCGGCATGGATGCCGTGGCTGCGCCCGATGGTCGGCGTATACTTGTGCTCGTGCGCGCGGCGCTCGATGGCTGCAAGCAGATCGTCCATGTCGGCGAGCAGAATGTCGCTGGCGCGCGCTAGCTGCACGGCAAGGCAGGTGTCGAGTACGTCCGAACTGGTCATGCCCTGATGCATGAAACGCGCCTCGGGGCCGACCTGCTGCGCAACCCAATCGAGAAAAGCGATCACGTCGTGCTTGGTGATGGCCTCGATCGCGTCGATGGCTTCGACGTCGATCTTCGGATCGGTCGCCCACCAGTCCCACAGCGCCCTGCCGGCGCTTTCAGGCACCACACCAAGATCGCTCATTTTCACGGCGGCATGGGCCTCGATCTCGAACCAGATGCGAAAGCGCGCTTCCGGCTCCCACAGGGCGGTCATTGCGGGACGGGCATAGCGAGGGACCATTATCGACTCCGGTTAGTGATGGCGGTGCAGCCGCTAGGGCGCGCAAGGCATCAAGGCAAGTGAGGCGGGGCGTCAGCCGCGCGCGGAATCGGGCGGCACGGTCCCGGCGCGGCCCGGCGTGACTGTGCGGTAGGCCATTTTCCAGCGTCCGTCCTCCTTGCGGAAACGGTCATGATAATGGCCGATTCGCAGCACCTCGACCTTGTCCCTGCTTCCATAAAGCACCCAGTAGGACTCTGCCTCGGCGTTCGTGGCATCGTTGATCGTGATGTGCAGGGTGGTGTTGGCATGCCAGACATTGGTTCCGGGTCCCTGAAAACCGGTGTCGCGCAATTGCTTGCGATTTTCTCGCAGCGCCTCGGGTCCGCTGACTTTCCACGCCGATGGAGGATCGCCCTCCTGCCTGCCGAACGGTTCGCGCATGTCGAACGTGCCGTCTTCGGTCCACAACGTGAAATATTCGGTCAGGTCCTCGGCGTGGTCGGCCATAGTCGCCAGCTTGCCGACTAGATTGCGGATCTCAAGTTCGTCCTTGATGCGCTGCAGGTCATCGTCGCTCATGATTGCTCTCCCTCTCCAGTGGATTCCGGCCAGCGGAAGGCCACCTCGGATATCCCGGTTACTTCGCCTCCGGCATCGAATCGCCGTTCGACGATGATGCCTTGTCCGCTGCTCGCAACGGCAACGACAGTGCTGCACCGGGTGCCATAGACTGCGTTGCGGATGAACGGCGCCGTGCCGAGGGCTTCTTCCTCTATTTCAGACGGCTCGTCCGGATGAAGTCCGACATCGGGCATGGCTTCGCTGGAAAGCGGCGCGAAAAGATCGCCAGGATTGGGACTGTCATGCCCAAGCCAGTCCAGCAATGCCGCTTTTAGCGCCAGCGTCTTGGGCCAGGGCTCATCGAGCGCGCCATTGGATAGGCCGTAGATGCCGGGCAGGAGCGTCGTTTGGATAGCGTCTGGCCGGTTGGCGAGAAAATGCAGATCATCTTCGCTCACCGCCAGCACGTTGAATGGGTTGAAGTCGTCAAGACGGACCGATTTCGGATTGCCATATTTGCCATTGGCAGTGAGCAAGTCCGAAACCAATGATCCACGCGAGACCCTGTTGGGTTGCGGGTCGCCGAAGCCGCGTCGGTTCGTGACCAGCACGAAGCGGCCGGCCTCAGACAGGCCCAGCCAGGTCCCTCCTGATTTGAGGTCACGCCCGGCGATGATGCCGGAGCCATCCTTCCATCTCGCCAGTGCTGCTGCGGGACGGTCATGAAATTCGTCACGGTTACCGATTGCCACAAGCGGCCAGTCGGGATGCGCGTGCCACGCTATTGCGGCGACGCACATCAGATAAGTCCCTTGGCGCGCAAGCTGGTGTGCCCTTCGCGCCCGATGATTACGTGATCGTGGACGACGATGCCAAGCAGTCGGCCCGCTTCGGCTATCCGGTTGGTGATTTCGATGTCGGCGCGGCTCGGCTGGGGCGAACCCGATGGGTGGTTGTGGACGATAATTAGCGCGCTTGCGGCAAGGTCCATGGCCTTGCGGATGACTTCCCGTGGATGGATCGCCGCTTCGTCGATCGAGCCATCGCCGACGTGCTCGTCATGGATAAGCATGTTCTGCGAATTTAGGAAAAGAACGCGCACCCTCTCAACGGTCAAATGGGCCATATCGATGGTGAGGTAGTCGATCAGCGCCTGCCAGTTTGCCAATACCGGTTGTTCGCGCACCTGTTCGCGAGCCATGCGACCAGCGGCGAGCGCGACAATCCTCAGCGCGGCCGCGCTGGTTTCGCCCATGCCGGGATGCTTCGTAAGGGCATGCGGGTCAGCATTGAGCACGCCGGCAAGGGAACTGAAGCGCGTGATGAGCGTGCGCGCCAGGGGTTTCACGTCGCGCCGGGGAATTGCCGTCATCAGCAGGTATTCGATGACCTCGTGATCGGCGAGCGCCTCAGCTCCGCCCTCGATCAGGCGTTTGCGTAGCCGTGCCCGGTGCCCGCTGGCGTCCTGGCCAGGCGCGGCCTTTGCCCGTTCAGGCCCGGTACCGAACAACTCGTCCATCTCACGCATTCCATTGCCTTTCCCGCGCGGCGGGCGCAAGTGAAGCAACAATGTCGACCGAACCAGAAGACCTTGCCAAGGAACCGCCCGCGCAGGATGATCGGGCCGCAACTCGGGTTGGCCGGTCTCGGTTGACTGTTGTTCTGTACGCATTGGCCGCATTGCTGGTTCTGGCGCTGGCCATCGCATGGATTTCGCGCGAGCGCATTGCCGACAACCTGATTTCTTCCGAGCTGGGAAAGCGCGGGATTCCGGCCAGTTACCAGATCGAATCGATCGGACCTAGGGAGCAGGTCCTGTCGAACCTCGTCATCGGCGATCCCAAGCGTCCCGATTTTACGGCCGAGCGTATCGTTGTCTCGATCCGGCAGCGCCTGGGGGTGCCGGGTATCGGGGCGGTGCGCCTCGTGCGCCCGCGCCTCTACGGTACTTTCCTGAAGGGTGAATTGAGCTTCGGCGCGCTCGATCCTCTGATTTTCACCGATAGCGGGGAGCCATTCCGGCTTCCCGACATCGATTTGACGATCGAGGACGGTCGTGGCCTGATCGAGAGCGACTATAGCGCGGCTGGCCTCAAGATCGCGGGGAGCGGTAACTCGCGCGGGGGACTGGCCGGTCCGGCAGCGGCAAGCGATTATGCGTCCGCCAAAGCCGCAGGCCTGATCGGAGAGAAGGTGGGCGGCTACGTCGCGGTGGTCGGGGCTGGTAATGCCGAGCTGCGCCGCATCGCCGATGACACCAATATCAAGCGCAAGGCGGTGTATTCCTCCAAGGCCCAGGAGCAGCATGTCACGATCGAGGAATATGCGTTCGCCACGGGTTGTAACCTGATTGCCAAGACGTCTCCCGGCGAGAAATACCAGGCGCCCGATGGCTCCTGGAAAACACGCACCAGCGCACCACCGGTGCGGGACGCGCGCTGCCCCTGAATTCCGCTCGCTGACACTGAGAGCGGATAGATTCCCATTTTCAGTTTGCTTGCTGCGGCGCAGCAGTTGACTCCTACATAGGCTGTGCCTAAGGGCAGCGCAGTTTCGGTCGGGGCTTTCCCGACCGTTGTCGTTTTTCAACCCCCTCATGCGAGGAAGCGCATCCATCGTGGCCGACGATCCCGAAACCGCGCAGGTCAAGGAAGACCTGGCGATCGACTCGCTTGAGGACCGCATTGCCGCTGCGCGCAAGGCCGAGGACGAACGCCAGGCGCGCGAGCACGCGCCGCTGCGTGACGCAACCAGCACTGGTTGGCAGGTCGTCTCGACGATGGTTGGTTACCCGCTGGGTGGTATCATCATCGGCCTGTTTTTGGACAATTTCGTGTTCGGAACACTGCCATGGATCACCATCGGCCTGATGTTCCTTGCCTTCGCCGGTGCATGTCTGCACGTCATGCGCCTCGTCAAAGCACAAAACGCCGATCAGGCAAACAAAGACTGACAGGGACCGGAAGTGGCCGAAGCAACCATCGATCCGATGCATCAGTTCCAGATCGCGCCGATCGGCAGCGAGGAACTGGCCGTATCGCCGTTCCAGTTCACCAATTCGGCATTGTGGATGCTGATTGTCCTCGTCGTGATCGTCGCCTTTATGTGGGGTGGCACCAAGCGCGAGTTGGTGCCGGGGCGCTGGCAGGCGGCTGTCGAGATGTTGACCGGCTTTGTCGACAACATCACCCGGGAAAGCATCGGCAAGGAAGGCCGCAAATACCTTCCCTGGGTGTTTACCGCCTTCATTTTCATTCTCACCGCCAACTGGCTGGGCGCCGTGCCTTTGGCGATCCTGGGCCCGCACCCGTTCACCGTGACCAGCCATTTCACGGTCACCGGCATGCTTTCGGTCATCAGCTTCCTGATCGTGCTGGGCGTCGGTTTCTGGACGCACGGCCTCAAGTTCTTCAGCCTGTTCGTTCCACACGGAACGCCGCTGGTGATGAAGTTCTTCATTGCACCGGTCGAGTTCATTAGCTTCCTTGTGCGCCCTTTCAGCCTCGGCCTGCGTCCCTTCATTGCGATGTTCGCCGGACACGTTCTGCTTGATGTCTTCGGCAATTTCGTCGTCCAGGGCTTGAGTGCGGGCGGCGCCGCGGGATACGGCATCGGGTTGCTGGCTTTCGTGTTCCTCATTTTCGTTAATGCGCTCGAGCTGCTGGTCGGAGCCATCCAGGCCTTCGTGTTTGCGCTTTTGACCGCGCTCTACATCAATGATGCAGTCAATCTTCACTGAGTTTTCAAGCTAATACTGAACGGAGTTGAGATAATGGAACTTTCTTCTGCACAGGTTATCGGTGCCGGTGTTGCGGCAATCGGCGTCGGCGCAGCTGCTGCCGGCGTTGGCAATGTTTTCGGCTCGTTTCTCCAGGGTGCGCTGCGCAATCCCGGTGCGGCGGGCGGTCAGACCGGCACGCTGTACATTGGCTTTGCCGCTGCCGAACTGCTCGGCCTGATGGCCTTCGCCGTCGCGATGATCATCCTCTACGCCCCGCCGGCCTGATCCGGATCGGGTCACCGCCTTTTCCTGAACCAGTCTTTCCAGCACAAGTGAGCGGGTAAAAGATGCCTCAGCTATCGCAACTTGCCCTCGTATATCAGTCGCAGTGGTTCTGGCTGGCGCTTGTGCTCGCTGTGATCTTCTTCGTGGTCGGTCGCGGTATCGTCACCAAGGTCGAAGAAACTGTCGACGATCGTGACGGCAAGATTGCGGCCGATCTTGCGGAGGCGCAGCGGCTTCAGGATGAGGCCGAGGCGGACGAAGAAGCCTGGCGCAACCGTGTGAACGCGATGCGCGCCGAGGCCCAGAGCGTGACCGCGTCGGCCAAGTCCGAGGCGCAGGCGGGTCTGGAGGCCAAGCTGGCAGAGGCCGATGTTGAGATTGCCGCCCGCACCGATGCGGCTGTGGCCGAGCTCGACGCAGCGCGCACGGCGGCCATGGCCGAGATCGAGAACGTCACGGTCGAGGCCACCCAGCAAATCGTTGAGCGGCTGACCGGCGCCAGTGTCTCCGAAGGCGATGCCCTTGCAGCCGTAACGGGAGCGCTCGCCAATGCATGACCTGTTCATCCTTGCTGCTGAAGCAGCGCATGGTGGCGAGGGCCACGCCGAGGCCATGGCTTACGGCTTCCTGACGCCCGGCATGGTCGTGGCGCTGGCGATGCTCGTTGTACTCGCGATCATGTGGCGCGCAGGTGTGCCGGGCATCGTGGCCGGCATACTCGACAGCCGCATTGCCGAGATCCGCAAGCAGCTCGATGAAGCGCGCCAGCTGCGCGCAGAGGCGGAAGCCCTGCGCAAGGAATATGCCGACAAGATCGCCAATGCTGAGGCCGACACCAAGGCCATGCTCAGCCACGCTCGGGATGAGGCCAAGGCGATACTCGACCGGGTGGAAAGCGACGCTGCCGCGCTGATCGCGCGCCGTCGCCAGATCGCTGAGGACAAGATCGCTGCGGCCGAACGTGCGGCGGTTTCCGAACTGCGCGCCAAGGCTGCCAATGCGGCGAGCGAGGCCGCCCAGGACCTGATCGCAAAGAACCATTCTGCTAGCGCCGACAAGTCGCTGGTGGATCAGGCAATCGGCTCAATCTAAAACGCCCGCGCGGCCGCTAGCCGCTTGCCGGCGCGCGATTCAAACATGATCTGCTAAAAACTGTCTTTCGCCGCCCTGATCGCGGCGAAGGTCTCGTGCGGCACCGAGCCGCCCCAGCGGGCCTGCATTGCCGGATCGTCGGCCCTCAGAAAGGGGTTGGTCGCCAGTTCGCGGCTCAAGGTTGCCGGTACCGTGGGCAGGCCCTTGGCGCGTTGCTTGCCGATGTCAGCGACATAGTCCGCGAGCGCTTCGTTTTCAGGGTCGGCATACGCCGCGAAACGCGCGTTCGCTTCGGTATACTCGTGCGCGCAATAGAGCAGCGTTTCAGGCGGCAAAGCTTTCACTCGCGAAAGGCTCTCCCAGAATTGCGGGGCGGTGCCTTCGAACATGCGTCCGCAGCCCAGCGCAAAAACAGCGTCACCGACAAAGGCAATGCCTGCATCAGGCAGGTGATAAGCGATGTGGCCCATGGTGTGGCCACCGACGTCAATGACGTTTGCAGTATATCCGCCGATTTCGACCGTATCGCCCTGGCCGACCGCGCGATCGATCCCAGCGATCTTGTCCGCCTCTCCTGCTGGCGCGGTCACCGAGCAGCCGGTCGCACCCTTGATCGCCTCGTTGCCGCCCGCATGGTCGGGATGCCAATGGGTGTTCCAGATCTGGGTAATCTGCCAGCCCTTGCCCGCTGCCTCGCGCAAATAGGCTTCAGCATCAGGCGTATCGATGCAGGCCGTCTCGCCACTGTCGGGATCGTGCAGCAGGTAGCCGTAGTTGTCGGACAGGCAGGGGAACTGATGAACTTGGAGGGGCATGGACAAATCCTACGCCCTTAGCGCCAAGTAGGAAAGGCCCGTCTGCATCGCTGCAAACGGGCCTTGATCCTGCCAGATTGGAATGACCGGTCAGTCGTCCTTCGTGCCCTTGAGCGCTTCGCCCAGGATATCGCCGAGCGACGCACCCGAATCGGACGAGCCGTACTCCTCGACAGCCTTCTTCTCTTCGGCCAACTGGTAGGCCTTGATCGAGAAGTTGGGCTTCTTGGAGCGATCGAAGCCAGTGACCTGAGCGTCGATTTTCTGGCCGACCTGGAAACGGTCAGGCCGCTGTTCGTCTCGGTCGCGGCCCAGATCGGAACGCTTGATGAAGCCGGTCGAACCATCTTCGCCGGCCTGGACCTCAAGCCCGCCATCGCGCACTTCAAGCACGGTAACGGTGACGACCTGACCGCGCTTGAGCGAGCTGCCGCCGCCCGCGCCGCCAGCCGCAGCGGCGGTCGGAGCGCCGCGTTCCAGCTGCTTCATGCCGAGGCTGATGCGTTCCTTCTCGGTATCGACGTCAAGCACGATCGCCTTGACCATCTCGCCCTTGCGGTGAAGCGCCAACGCGTCCTCGCCAGAGATACCCCACGCGATGTCCGACATGTGGACCATGCCGTCGACGTCGCCATCGAGACCGATGAACAGGCCGAATTCGGTGGCGTTCTTGACCTCGCCCTCAACTTCGGTGCCGACCGGATGCTTGTCGGCGAACTCTTCCCAGGGGTTACCCTGCGCCTGCTTGAGGCCGAGGCTGATGCGGCGCTTTTCGCCGTCGACCTCGAGCACCATGACTTCGACTTCCTGCGAAGTCGAAACGATCTTGCCGGGGTGGACGTTCTTCTTGGTCCAGCTCATCTCCGAAACGTGGACCAGGCCTTCGATGCCTGCTTCCAGCTCCACGAACGCGCCGTATTCGGTAATGTTCGTGACAGTGCCCGCAAGCTTCATGCCGACCGGATACTTCTCCGAAGCGCCTTCCCAGGGATCGCTTTCGAGCTGCTTCATTCCCAGCGAGATGCGCTGCGTATCGGGATTGATCCGCACGATCTGCACCGTCACCGTGTCACCGATGTTGATGACCTCGGTCGGATGGTTCACGCGCTTGTAGCTCATGTCGGTGACGTGGAGCAGGCCGTCGATGCCGCCGAGATCGACGAAAGCACCGTAATCGGTGATGTTCTTGACGACGCCG
>CAZRVW010000035.1:11955-18866 GCA_964603645.1 uncultured Novosphingobium sp.
CTGTTCAGCGCGCGTTTCCTCAAGCACGGCGCGGCGCGAGACAACGATGTTGCCACGGCGGCGGTCCATCTTGAGGATCTGGAAGGGCTGAGGCATGTCCATCAGGGGCTGCACGTCGCGCACCGGGCGGATATCGACCTGCGAGCCCGGCAGGAAGGCTACGGCGCCATCGAGATCGACGGTGAAGCCGCCTTTTACGCGGCCGAAGATCACGCCCTCGACGCGCTTGCCTTCGCCGAATTCGCTTTCCAGCTTGTCCCAGGCGGCTTCGCGGCGGGCGCGGTCGCGGCTTAGCATAGCTTCGCCTTCGGCATTCTCGACGCGGTCGACGAACACCTCGACCTCGTCGCCAACCGACAGGCCGTGTTCGGCGTCTTCGCCGCGCGCGAATTCGCGCAGTGCTACGCGGCCTTCGCTCTTGAGGCCGACGTCGATAACAGCCTTGTCGTTTTCGATTGCCGTGATCGTGCCCTTGACGACGCGGCCTTCAAAGCCGTCGTCATCGGCGCCACCGAGAGTTTCGTCCAAAAGCGCGGCGAATTCGTCGCGCGTGGGGTTAGGCGATGAAGCCATAAGAGTTTGTTCCCAATACTGTCTTTACCGGCCGGGCGGTTTTTCCGCCGGTCTTTTCTCCGCTGCGGCACCATTGCCGCCCCTCCCTGGCAGGGAGAGTTTTAGCGGGCCAAGAGGCCGAACTGCCGCGATGGCCGAATGCCAGCCACGGCATCTTCAAGTCCCTCTGCCAACGCGCGGCGGGCGCGCGAAACGCGCTGACCATCTAACGCATCGTCGGGAAAAGGGTCCGTCGGACGGGCGCGCGCTAGGCTAGATTGTGCCCAAAAGCAAGGAAAATACGGGCGCGGCTGGTCATGGCGAGGGTGACACAAGTGACACATGTCCGCTGACCTGTCCGGCACCGCTATCCCGCAGGAAACCGCCTGTTTCAGGCGCGAGAGCGACACCCGCTGGGATCGGAGAAGATACTGGCTTGGCTGACGGGTCATCGACCGCCTTATGATCGACCCGATCGAAGTAGGAAAATCGCGAACTGGGCGGCGCTGTCTCGGCAAGTTCCAGGAGATGTCCGGCGACTGCTGCAGTGGCCTGATCGTCCTGCTCAGCCGCAGCCCAGCAAACCGAAACTGTCGTGGTCCATCGCCGCGGTTCCGAGGCGTGCGACGAAGCGGTTGACGATCTGCGGCTCGACGCGCTGGGTCATGCCCCACATCAGCAGGCCATAGGGGAAGGATTCGCGATAGAGCCGCCAGGCTTCTTCGCGGGCCGGTGGTTTACCGCCATGGGCTGCAAACCGGTCGAGGTAGTGATCGAGCAGATCGGCCTCGTTCGCCCGCCGGTCCTCGATGTCGAGCGCAGCAGCCATGTGGTAGGCGACGTCCACCGACCAGTGCCCCCTTGTCAGCACTTGCCAGTCGATCAGGCCGATCTCTCCCTCAGCAGTCTGGTAGACGTTTCCGCCGTGCGAATCTCCGTGGACGAAGACCTTCGGCAGGTTCTTCTCGCGCTCGGCTAGGGCCGCGATCCCGGCAAAGATCATTTCCCCCGTTCGGATTTCCGGGGCGAGCGGGTCGCCCCTTTCACCAGCCATAAGCTCGGTGATGCGGTCCGCGCTAATGCCCCCTGAGGTAAAGCCCGCCATCTTCGACGTTACCCACGGCCATTGCGTGTCAGCAAGGTCCCAGGTCCCACCATGCAGGGCGGCAAGCTGGTCGAGGCTGCCGCGCACCTGATCGGGCGTATAGGGTGACATGGCGGACATGAAGGTGACGCCCTGTGGCACCAGATCTTCCATGATGACCACGCCGTTCTTCGTTTCCGCGTCGAGTCCGGCGTAGCAGCTTTTCGGCACCCTCATGCTGAGGCCAGGCGCGACGTCGCGATAGAACAGTGTTTCGGCTTGCTGTGCTCCGCCATCGAGCCACTGGCGAAGCGACGCGTCGAAAATGCCCTTGAGGCAAATTGCATCGGGCAGATCGACACGCGGTGCATCGTAGGCCAGCTTCATGCGGATCTTGAGCGCGGAAGGGCCGAGTGTCTCGATGACATCGACGCCGGTTACTGTCACCGGCTCGCGGCCTTGCGAAAGCGCCTGTGAGAGCCATTCGGGTGTCACAACCAGTGAGGCGTCGAGGGGTGCTGGGGAGAAGCTCATCGGGTGTCCTTGGTCTTTTTTGCTGCTGTGTATCGACTGGCAGCGGGATCAGATCGCGATGGCCGCCTGAGGTGTAATTGCCAAGCCCGGACAGTTATGGCCTACTGACAAAGTCCGGAACATCTGGAGGCAGGCAAATGAGAGTGGGCAAAGGCTTGGGATTGGTTCTGACCGCGCTGATTGCGATTCCGGCGCTTTCTTCCTGCACGACAGCGGCAACAGGCCAGAGCGCCGAGAGCCAGGCCCCCGTCTTCGAATTCTCCGATTGTCCCGTCATCGATTCGCGCAGCTGGAATGCCTGGATCAACGCCATGCCGGGACCGGGAGCCAAGCCGACTTTGCATATCACCGGCGAGGTCGATCTGCCCACACCCGGTTACAAGCTGGAATTGATTCCCGGACCGGCTGACCGAAGGAACACTCCTGGCCAACGCTTCTCGCTGGCTGCAGCGAAACCCGAGGGCATCGTGGCGCAGGTGGTGACCACCGAGCAGGTCAGGTATTCTGCTCCCCCAACCTACGACAAATACCGCAGCATAACGATCGGCTGCGGTGGCAAGGTGCTAGCGCAAATCGAGAAAATTCCCGTTGCCTATTGACGCACACGATCAGCCTAGCGCACCCGCCTCTCGCATCGCTGCTATTTCCGCTTGGTCGTAGCCGAGTTCCGCGAGCACCGCTTCGGAGTGCTCGCCCAGAGAAGGGCCGGGCGGTCCTTCATCGAGTGGGGTGGCCGAGAAGCTCGCCGCGGGCGCGGGCTCGCGGATCGTGCCTGCGACAGGATGGTCGACCAGCCGCAGGTAGCCCATGGCATCGACCTGTTCGTCGCCGACCAGCTCGTCGAGCGAGCGGACCCTGGCGCATGGTGCGCCGGTCGATGCGATGAGCTCCAGCCCCTCGTCGATGTCCATTTCGGCAACGGCTTCGGCCCATTCGGCTTCGACCAGCTTCATCAGTTCGGGATGAGCGGAGCGCCCTGCTGCATTGACCAGACGCGGGTCCGTGCCGGTCTTCGATCCCAGCTTCTCGACCAGCGCGGCGTAGGAATTGTCGGTGCCGTTGAAGGTGCCCGAACCGTTGCGGAAGTGATAGAGCCGCACCCGGTCGGCGAGATTGGGCCGCCATTCCACGCCGTAGCCCTGAAGGTGCAGGTCGCCTGCCGCGTCGGGCCACAGGAAAGCGATGGCCGAGCCCAGCATGGAGAGTTTTACCTCCTGCCCGCCATCCCCGCGCGCTCGGGCGAATAGGGCGGCGGTGACGGCTTGCGAGGCGGTCATCGCGGTAAGCTTGTCACAGACGATATTCGCCGCGAGCGCAGGCTTGCCTCCGCTGTCCTGCCGTGCCTGGGTGGCGGCAAAGCCAGTGTAGCATTGCAGGATGTGGTCGTAAGCGGGTCGGTCGGCGAGCGGTCCGTCCTCGCCAAAGCCGCTAATCGCGACATAGATCAGGTTGGGATGGTCTGCGGCAAGGGTGGGATAGTCGATTCCCAGTCGTGCCGTGACCTTGGGCCGGTAGTTGTGAAGCAGGACATCGGCCTGTGCGATCAGCTTGCGCAGCGCTTCGATCCCGCTGGGAGTCTTGAGATCGAGCATCACCGAACGCTTCCCGCGATTGTAAATATGGAAGGCCGCGCCATAGCCATTGCGGCAGGGGCCAAGGTGGCGGGTGCCGTCGCCGCGCGGCGGCGCTTCGACCTTGATCACATCCGCGCCCTGATCGGCCATAATCTGCGTCGCCATCGGCCCGGCAACGATGGTGGACAGATCGACGACGCGAATGCCGCGCAGCGGTCCGGCTGTAGTGCTCATGCATGATTCCCCGTGGTTAGGGAATCAGCGTGGCATGCGTTCCTCGACAATGGCAATGGCTTGCGCGACGGCCTCGTCGCGTCCGATCTCGCTGGTATCGAGCGTGACGGTGTCGACCGCCGCTACCAGTGGCGCGTCCTTGCGGCTGGTATCGCGCAGATCGCGCGCGGCAAGATCGGCCTTGATGGCGTCGTAGGTCACGTCGCGACCGGCCTGGATAAGTTCGGCGAAACGGCGCTCGGCGCGCTTTTCGACGGTGGCTATGACGAACAGCTTAACCTCGGCTTCGGGCGCTATCACGGTGCCGATATCCCGCCCGTCGAGCACCGCGCCGCCCGGCTGGGTGGCGAATTCGCGCTGGCGTTCGAACAGCGCGGCGCGCACCTTGGGATGGATCGAGACGCGGCTGGCAAGTCCTCCCGATACTTCGCTGCGCAACTCAGGATCGATAAGCAGCGCATCTGGGAACAGGCAGGCGGCGAGCGCATCGGCCTCATTGTCGGGATCGCCGCCATCGAGCATGACCTGCCTGCCGACGGCGCGATAGAGCAGCCCGGTATCGAGATGCGGCAGGCCGAAGCGCTCGGCCACGGCCCGCGCGATCGTGCCCTTTCCCGAGGCGGTTGGCCCATCGACGGCGACGATCATGTCTTCTTACCCTTCCCGAGCGCGGCCTTGGCGAGGCCCCAGATGGCAATGGCCGCCCAGAACGCTTCCAGCACCATCGAGGCCTTGTTGGTGTGCACGGTCAGCGAGATCGCCAGCAAGATTGCGCCGAGCAGGTTTGCGCCGTGCTGGATATAGGGGTTCGGCTTTTCGACCCCGACGATATAGGCATAGGCGATGATGATGCAGGCCATGCCTGCAAACCCGATGTAATCGGCCGTGTGGGGCGCGAGGCCGAAAATGTTGGGTATGGTCATTGCGAGAGCCCGTCGAGCAAGGCCTCGAAATCCGGAAAGCTCGTGGCTATGGGGCGGGTGTCATCGACTTCGACGCCATCGCGGCTGGCGAGGCCCGCCACGGCCATCGACATGGCTATGCGGTGGTCGAGGTGAGTCTTGGTGCGGCTGTTTGCGCTGCCCCGCAACGGCTCGCCGCCGGTGCCATCTATGACAAGGCCGTCCTCGCGTTCCTCGACCCGCGCCCCCGCGCCGGCCAGCGCCGCCGCCATGACGGCAAGCCGGTCAGATTCCTTGACGCGCAATTCGTCGAGGCCGCTGGTGATGGTGCGGCCCTCGGCAAGGCTCGCGGCGACGAACAGCGCCGGGAACTCATCGATCATCGTAGGGGCGAGCGCGGGATCGACCTCAACGCCCTTGATCGGCGAATGCCTGACCATCAGGTCGGCCACCGGTTCGCCCCCGACCTCGCGTGTGTTAAGCTCCTCGATCTTACCACCCATGGTGCGCAGCACCTCGATCAGCCCCGCGCGGGTGGGATTGAGGCCCACGTTCTCTATCGTCAATTCGCTTCCGGGCACGACCAGTGCCGCGACGATGAAGAAGGCTGCGGACGATGGATCGCCGGGCACTTCGATCGCCTGGGGTTTGAGGTCTGCCTCGCCGACAAGGCTGATAACCCGAGCGCCGTCGTCGTCGGTTGCAACCTCAAGCTTCGCCCCAAACCCGGCCAGCATCCGTTCCGAATGGTCACGCGTCGGCACCGGCTCGATAACCGTGGTGATGCCCGGGGTGTTCAGTCCGGCGAGCAGCACCGCGCTTTTGACCTGGGCCGAAGCAACCGGCAGGCGGTAGGCAATCGGCACGGCGGGCGAAGCGCCACGAAGGGTGAGCGGGAGAGTGCCGCCTTCGCTGGCTTCCACTGCCGCGCCCATCTGTGTGAGCGGCTCGATTACCCGCCCCATCGGACGTTTCGACAAGCTGGCGTCCCCGGTGAAAGTCGCCGTGATCGGGTGGCTGGCGACAAGGCCCATCAGCAGGCGCGTCGACGTGCCGGAATTGCCCATGTCGAGCGGAGCCTCGGGTTGCAGTAGCGCGCCGACGCCCACGCCATGAACGCGCCACTCGCCTTCGCCCACCCGTTCGACCGTCGCGCCCATCGCCCGCATCGCGGCGGCAGTTGCCAGAACGTCCTCGCCTTCGAGCAGGCCGGAGATGCGGCTCTCGCCCACGGCCAGGGCCGACAACATGATCGCACGGTGGCTGATCGATTTGTCGCCGGGCACGCGAATCCGGCCGCGCAATTGGCCTGCGGGCAGGAAGCGGCGCGGTCGCATTGAAGTTGGATCGGACTGAGTCACGGTATCGGAAAAGGGCCCTGTTTCCGGGAAAAGCGCGGCGGCTTTTGACAGCGCGCAAAGGCTATGGCAAGGCGCGCCCCCTGTATATGGCTCATCCCTTGAAACGAGGGACGGCCATTCCCACCAAGCGTTTTCACCGGACCGAGGCCCAGAGCGCCAAGGCCGCCCAATCGAAGGGTTTTTCATGGTCAAGCCTGAATGGGGCACCAAGCATAGCTGCCCGAAATGCGGCACGCGCTTCTATGATCTTGGGAAGGACGAGCCGGTTTCGTGCATCGAGTGCGACAACCAGTGGTATCCCGAGCCCGTGCTGAAGACGAAGCAGCCGATTCCGTTCGAGGAAGCCGAAAAGAAAAAGAAAGAGGAAGAGAACGAGCTCGACGATGAGGATCTGGACATCGACGAGGACGACGATTCGCCCGACAACGATGTCGATCTCGGCGGAGACGACGATCTCGGTGTGACACGCACCAAAGACGACGACAACGACGACAACTGAGCCGGGGCGTCGTGAACGCCTTCGACCCAGGGCAAAAGCCCTTGCCAAGGCGCGGTGTCGCTACTAGATGGCTGCCTCCCGGACCGAGTTGTGCCATGTCCGGGAACCGGTCGGACCTCCCAGGCCCAGCCGGAAATTGAATGGAACGGGGCCTTAGCTCAGCTGGGAGAG
>CAZRVW010000036.1:0-18768 GCA_964603645.1 uncultured Novosphingobium sp.
GCTTCTGTCTGTGCAGCGACTTCTGCGGCGGTTACGCCCGGCGCCAGTTCGATCAGGCGGAAGGGCGCCTGGCGATCTTCCCGTTCGAACACTGCAAGGTTCGTGATGATCATGTCGACCACATTGCGGCCGGTATAGGGCAGCGTGTTCTCGCGCCGGAACTTCGGATTGCCCGCCTTGTCCACGTGATCCATCAGCACGATGATCCGCTTGACCCCGGCGACCAGATCCATTGCCCCGCCCGGCCCCTTCACCATCTTGCCCGGCACCATCCAGTTGGAAAGATCACCCTTTTCGCTGACCTCCATCGCCCCGAGGATTGACGCGTCGATATGGCCGCCCCTGACCATCGCAAAACTCTCGGCGGAAGAAACATAGGCGGTCCGCTCGATCTCGGTGATCGTCTGCTTGCCGGCATTGATGATGTCCGCATCAACTCGGCTCTCGTCCGGAAACGGACCAAGTCCAAGCATACCGTTTTCGGACTGCAGGGTAACGTCGACGCCGGCCGGAATGTAGTTTGCGACCAGCGTTGGTATTCCGATTCCCAGGTTGACGAAAAAGCCGTCCTGCAGCTCGTTCGCTGCGCGCATGGCCATCTGTTCGCGGGTCCATCCCGTCATGTTGTTTCCTTCGAAACCGTGCGCTGCTCGATGCGCTTTTCGTTCCGCGTGGCAGCGATCATGCGCTGTACGTAGATCGATGGCGTATGCACCTGGTCGGGCTCTATGAAATCGACAAATTCCTCGACTTCCGCCACCGTGACCTTTCCGGCCGTTGCAACCATCGGATTGAAATTTCTGGCCGACTTTCGATAGACGAGATTTCCGAACCTGTCTGCCCGCCAGGCCTTCACGATGCCAAGATCAGCCGTCAGGCCTGATTCCATGACATAGTCCTGACCGTCGAACTGCCGGATTTCCTTATCCTGTGCCAGGATCGTGCCAACCCCGGTCCGAGTATAGAACGCCGGAATGCCTGCGCCGCCCGCGCGAATGCGCTCGGCCAGTGTCCCCTGCGGCACGAATTCCAGCTCCAGCTCGCCGGCCAGATATTGTCTTTCAAACTCCTTGTTCTCGCCTACATACGACGCGATCATCTTGCGGATCTGACGATTGGCCAGCAGCAGTCCGAGGCCGAAATCGTCGACTCCCGCATTGTTGGAAATCGCCGTAATATTGCCAACGCCGGATTGAAGGAGACCGTCGATCAGTGTTTCCGGAATGCCGCAAAGGCCAAATCCACCGGCGACGATTGTCATGCCATCGAACAGGATGCCGTCCAGCGCGGAGGCCGCATCGTCATGAATCTTCTGCACCATTGTTGTTTTCGCCCTGTCAGCAATTTCCGAATGCAAGACCAGATCGCAGGATGCCTAGCCCTATTTGAATTTTCATTCAATGTCGGTGTCCTGGCCGTCCTCGGAACTTACGAGACACTTTTGAAATTGCATTAAACCAATTTGCTGATAAAATTTTTCCTGCAGCGTCAGTCTCGCCACGCTGCACAGAAGAACGTCGGGATAGAGGGCGAAATGATCATTAGAGCAATAAATGGACATGTCGCCAGCCAAGACCTGGGCAAGACGTTGATGCACGAACACCTTGTGATCGGCTTCACCGGCTGGGAAGGAGACACGCTCTATAATCGTGACGGAAACCGCGACATGGTCGCGGCCTGCGTCGACAAGATCGAAGAACTCAAGGCGAACGGCTATTCAAGCTTGGTGGACCCCTGCCCCAACGATCTGGGCCGGAATATCGACGTCATGGGAGAAACCGCAGCTCGGACAGGATTCAACATCATGTTCGCTGTAGGCGTATACGACGAGAAATACGCAGGCGCCTACTGGAAGGACAAGCTGGCGACAGACCCCGACGCGGCAGCCTATTTGACCGAGATGTATGTCCGCGAGATCGAAGACGGCGTAGGCTCGACGGGGCTCAGGCCGGCAGTGATCAAGGTCGCATGCGGGCCGGGTCCTTTTCCCCGGCACGAACAGGTTGCCATGGAGGCGGCCGCTGCGGCATCGGTCGCTACGGGCACGCCGATCCTAACCCATACCGAGGGCGTCGATGGTGACCTCCAGCTCGATTATCTGACTTCGCGCGGCATTCCGGCCCACCGCGTCATAGTGGGGCACTGCTGCGGAAACTCGGACCACGATTACCACAGCAGGATTTGCGACGCGGGGGCCTACATAGGGTTCGACCGGTTCGGCCTCGAAAAAGTCCACCCCGATAGCGAGCGCACTGCCTCGCTCGCCGCGATGGTCAATGCCGGCTACACCCCCCATATCATCGTTTCCCATGATTGCGTGTTCAATCTGCGCGGTCAGATGGGGTCGAAGGAGCGGGTGGCTGCAGCGCATACACGCAGTCCGTTGCATTTCGAACGTACGATCGCACCGCGACTTCGCGAACTCGGAGTCAGCCAGTCCGCCATCGATTCGATGCTCACCGACAACCCGAGAGCATATTTCGAGGGCGTAACTCCCGAACAAGCCAAACGTCAGATGGCGCAAGGCCATTCAATCGGCTCATGACTATTGCTCCGCGCGAGTTCGACCAAGCCAGGCTATCATCGGCCAAGCAGAATCTCCTTTCCGAAGGTTGGTGCATCCTGCCCGGAATCCTGAACGCTGACGAGGCCAGGGTGGCCGTCGAGCGTCTTTGGCGCGCTGCCGAGGAATCCCGCCGGAGGGGAGGAGCGACCTACGCACAAAGCCTGGATCCCAACGAAGCGAACGTCCGGGTGTTCGGCCTGCTGGAGCTGGATCAACTTTTTCGCGATCTCATACGGCATCCGGTGGCGCTTGATCTGGTCAGGAGCCTGCTGGGAGACGAAATCCTCATCTCCAATTTCACCGCCAATATAGCCCGCCCCGGCGCCGGTTCGATGAGCCTTCATTCGGACCAGGCGCTGGTCGTGCCTGAGCCATGGCTGGAGCCGTGGGCGATCAATATCATCTGGTGTCTCGCAGATACACGGTTCGAGAATGGCGGCACCCAGTACCTGCCGGGCAGTCACCGTATTTCGCGTCTGCCGGAACTCGATCCCATCGACACAAGCCGGATGAAGGCCTTCGAAGCGCCAGCCGGTTCGATCGTCGCAATGGACGGTCGCATGTGGCACACCTCCGGCCCCAACCAGACGCCTGACGAAGATCGACCGCTGCTTTTCGGCTATTACACGCGAGACTTTCTCAGACCTCAAGTCAACTGGAACGCCGCGCTTTCTGCAGAAACGATCGCCGAACTGGACGAGGATTTCCTGGTACTTCTCGGCCTCGAGGGTGCCGCGAACGTCGCTCAGGGCCGCAGGCTTCTCTCGTCCGATCTGGGCGGCCTTAAAGGCATGTCAGCGGACATGGAAAAGCAATGACCTGATCAACGGACAACCCGTTCAGCTCGGTAGGCTGCGGCTACCGGCACTCCACATTCCCATCCAATTTCCAGGGGCGAAAATGCATCCCAGCACCCATGCCGAGAACCGGCCCGATCACCTTGCGTACATAATGGGTGGCACCGGCCTCGCCGTAACGTACCGGGAGCTCGACGACCGCTCCAACCAGGCCGCGCACCTGTTACGGTCACTCGGCATGAGGCAACAGGACGTCATGGCCATCCTGATGGATAATAATCCGCGCTTTTTCGATATCGCCTGGGCCGCGCAACGGTCTGGCCTCTACTATGTCGCTATTTCCGCAAAACTGAGCGCGAACGAAATAGACTATATCGTCCGCGACAGCGGTGCGAAGGCTCTCGTTGCCTCCTCCTCCATCGGCACGAGCCTGGCCGAACTTCCGCCGCTGCTTGGCGACGTTGCCCTGTTCGTGGCAGGCGGCCCCGTGCCGGGATTTCGCAGCTACGAGGACGAATGCGCCGCTTTTCCGGCCACCCCGATCTCGATACGCGACAGAGACCCGAAGCAAACCTTGAGTTTTAAGCGTTACGGTCTGGTGGTATCGGGGCGGGCCCGCGCACCTTCAAGGAATAGCGCGACGAGAGCATCACTGATCTCCTCGGGACTGTTCGGGCCCTTCGGCTTGAACCAGTCCGGAATCCAGGCAATGCTTCCCAGCAAGAGCAGGCGAAGCAGTCTTGCAGATATATCACCCCGCAGATCACCGGATTCCACAGCTTCATCGATAACGCCTTGCCAAAGGCGCGCGAATGCTCGTGGCGCGTCGAGCGTATGGGCTTGCAACTCGGGGGAAACCTGCTTGTAGATCTTTTGATATGCCGTACCTACGCTGTCGCCACGCATCACCGTCATGGCGTGGCTCCGGATCATTGTCTTGACCCGATCGAGCGGGGCAGCGTCCCCCAGTTCGTCCAATGCCTTGTTAGCCTCGTTCGCAAGCCGATGGCTTGTATACCGCAGCAGAGCTTCGACGAGGGCATCCTTGTTCTCGAAGTAATAATACAAGCCGGCCGTATGCCAATCGAGCCGTTTCGCGATCATATTCATTGTCGTATTGGCATAGCCGTGTTCCGCAAACACTGCTGCCGCCGCCACGATGATCTCCAGGCGCTTTGTATCCGCGCGTGGCGTCGTCGACGTATTCTGCCGACTAATCTTGGTTTTGGATGCCTTCTTTCTGCTTGTTGTTTTCATCCGTCCTCAACTTCGGCACGCCTGAGCCAAAGCGGCTCGATAACGAATTGCTCCACCGGTCATTCATTTTCAGTCTTCGTTATGTTCCCTTAAGCATTCCTGCAAGATCGATCGTCCGCCAGCCCACGGATTGCATCACGACACTGACCGCAATATGGCGTCGCACCGGGGTTTGAGCGATCCATCACCTTCAACCGCCACGCATCTACCACCGCTCCGCGATTTGTGCATCGGATCTCACGGCAAACGGCGTCCCGACCGGCCCCGACAGGCCTCGTAACTCGAGATATAGGAAGGCTCGGACGGGACGGTCGACATGCTCCTTGTCGCCGCAAGCGCGTCGAGTTGCGCCTGGGCAAAAAGCGCGTTGCCAAAGAACCGGCTGTTGCCTGCACGATTTGCCACCGGCGTTCCCTTGACCTCTCCGGGATGTCTCGGCTTCACGCCATGGCCAGCGCAGGATCCTGCGCAGCCACCTTGGAATTGGCGTGCCGGACTGCGAGTAGGTAATGAAGGGTTGACCACAAGAGCAGCGCACAGGTTATCAGCAAGGCGTAACGAAGACTTTCTATCCCGGCGAACGGCATCAGCAGGTCGCTCAGCAAGCCGACGAAAAACGGTCCAAAGCCGGTGCCGAACAGAGCCGAGGCAAACAGTACGATCGAGACAGCGGTTGCGCGCCTGGTTTGCTCGGTAAGACTCTGGATCGCCGCGAGCGCGACGCCGCCTCCAATCGACGCCAGGTAATTCGCCAACAACTTGATGGCGATTGCCACGCCCGCGCTCGAACTGAAAAGCATCAGGAAATAGAGCGGAACCGAGGTTCCATAGGTTATCGCCGGTAGCCACAGTTCCCAGCGGGGGTTCCTGCGGACGAGCCGTCCGACTATCAGCCCGCCGGTCAGCAGGCCAGCCACGCCACCGATCCCCGTCGCTGTTCCGATCCAGGCCCCCACTTCGGCAATGCTCAGCCCGAAACTGCGCATGAACAGCGCGGGAAACCATTGCCCCACGCCATTCAGACAGCCGGCGCTGAGCGAATAGGCAATTGCTAGGTGCAAAAACGCCCGTCGGCGCAGGAGCGAGCCGATCGCGTCCAGAGCACGCTCTGGTGGCACGTCGGACGAATGCGTACGAAGCGGCTCGCGGATGGTGAAGGCCACAAGCAGTGCCAGCGGCACACTGGCTCCGCCGATGATCAACAACGCCATTCGCCAACCGAAGTATTGGCCAAGAATCCCGACCATGATGACGCCCAAGCTCAAGCCGAGGGTCGCACCGGACTGAAAGATGCTGATGGCGAGGCCGCGCCGGTGCAGCGGAAAGTAGTCCGCCAGCAACGAATGCGCAGGCGGCACGCAGCCGGCCTCACCTACTCCAACTCCCATCCTTGCCAGGAACAGTTGCGTAAAGTTCCGCGTCTGCCCGGTAATGGCGGTCATCACGCTCCAGATGAAAAGGCAGAGCGACAAAAGTTTCACCCGCGAACCACGATCCGCTAGTCGCGCCAGCGGAAGGCCAAGCGTCGCGTAGAATGCGGCAAACGCAAGGCCCGAGATCAGCCCCAGCTGACTGTCAGTCAGATCGAGATCGGCCTTGATCGGCTCAATCAGGATCGCGATCGCCATCCTGTCCATGTAGGCAAAGAATGATACGAAGGTCAGAACCCCAAGAACGTACCAGCGCCCCGCCAAACCTTCGCCCGTCCGCGCCTCGCCTGCATTAATCGGATTCACTGGAGATCAATCCTTTCACCTAAGACCAACTGGTCCGCGCAGGCCGCCGGGCTAGCCAAGTTCAGATTGCCCTGGAGGATCTGCCTTGTCGGGACAAATCCGCCTCGAATTGGCGGATCATCGCCCGTCTCGAGCAGGAAGCAACCGCCACGTCGCTGCCTGGCCAAAATGCAGAGCTTTAGTTTGAATTCAAGTTTTGATTGCGTGGCTGGGCGCTTTCTCATAGCTACGCAGGCCAGTGTCTCCAGCGTCGTTCGCGGTGCACTGGCAAGGCGCGGAACCGGACGGGGGCGCGCATCTTCGACTGGCGGTTTGGAAAAATCAGATGAAGGCTGCAATCGCGAGAATTGTGGGGTCTCCACTTTCGATCGAGGATGTGCAGATCTCCAAGCCGGAGGCGGACGAGGTTCTCGTTCGCGTCGGCGCGACGGGACTGTGTCATTCGGATCTTCATGTCCTCGATGGCACTCTCGATTACCCCACGCCGATCGTGTTGGGTCATGAGGTGGCGGGTGTGGTCGAGCAGGTTGGCAGCAACGTGAAAACCGTCCGCCCCGGAGATCACGTTGTCGCATGCATCACGTTTCATTGCGGCCATTGCCCGCAATGCCATGGCGGAAACAGCCACAGGTGCCGCACTCCCGAAGCGAGGCGCCCGGATGAGGCGGAACCAAGACTTCACCAGTCCGGTTCGGCAATTCAGCAGTTCCTGAATGTCGGATCCTTTGCCGAGATGATTCTGGTGCACCAAAGCGGGTGTGTCGCCATCGATCGCGACATGCCTCTCGACCGGGCCTGCCTGATCGGTTGCGGCGTCACGACCGGCTTTGGATCGGTAACGCGTGCCGCCCGGCTAAAGCCGGGTCAGACGGTTGCGATTATCGGCTGCGGCGGCGTTGGCCTCGCTGCCGTGAATGCCGCGCTGATTTCCGGAGCCGGCAGGATCTTCGCGATCGACAGGCTGCAATCCAAACTCGACCTGGCGCAGATCATGGGAGCGACCGATACCGTAAATGCAGTGTCCGGAAACACCGCCGCCGCGGTGATGGAAATGACCAATGGTCGAGGTGTAGATCACGTGATCGAGGCTATCGGCCTCAAGGATACCATCGAAACGGGCTACGCGATGCTCGCTGCCGGCGGGACCCTGACCATTGCGGGCGCCACCTCGCCGGACACGTTGATTGAGATCCCGTCGATCAACCTCCTTCTATCGGAAAAGCGCATACAAGGAACCTATATGGGAGGCGTGCAACTCTCGATAGACGTGCCGGCCTATGTCTCGCTTTACCGGCAAGGGCGGCTGAAGCTCGACGAATTGGTGTCCCAACGTCTGCCGCTGGAACGGATAAACGAAGGCTTCGATGCCATGCGGTCGGGGAACATCGCACGATCGGTCATCGTGTTCGACACCTGATCCAAAAGCAGGTCTGCCTCTGCCCATTACCGGCACGTTGCATAGCCGAAAATACCATTCGCATGCATCGGCAAAATCGCTGTGTCCGCGAATCAAGCCGTCAGCTTTGATCTCAATCAAGGTCGGAACGGCGAGACTAGATGCAACATTTTGAACCGCAGTTGAGATTCGATGCTGCGTCGATCAGGCAGGTATTCATGAACATGCTTAAGACGCCAAATTCTGCCCCGAGCCAAGCACCGTACCCGATCAGCGATGCCAGGATGATCCCTGCCGAGCGCTATTACAGCGAAGATTTCCACAAGGCCGAGGTCGAGAATCTATGGCCCCGCGTCTGGCAGATGGCCTGTCGCCTGGAGCAGATACCGAACGTCGGGGACTGGGTGGAATATTCCAACGTCGGCAAGTCAGTCATTGTGGTGCGGACAAGGGACGGCATCAAGGCTTTCCAGAACCATTGCCGTCACCGGGGTGTGCCGATCGCCGGGGGCAAGGGCAACGAGCACGGCAATTGCGCGAAAACAGGATTCATATGCCCGTTCCATGGCTGGCGCTGGAACCTCGAGGGACGCTGCACTTTCGTCTATGGACAGCACCTGTTCGACGAGGATCAGCTCGATACCGAGGAACTCGCCCTGCGCAAGGTGCGCTGCGAAACCTGGGGTGGATGCGTCTTCATCAACTACGATTCAGAGGCCGCTTCGTTCAGAGCATGTCTGGGGCCAGCCGCCGACCGGCTGGAGGGGCGCGGCCTGGCAGATATGCGCGTCGAGTGGTGGTACGCCACGGTTCTGCCCGCGAACTGGAAAATCGCGATGGAGGCTTTCATGGAAAGCTACCACGTCATGAAGACGCATCCTCAGTTGCAGCGCGCATGGCCGGCTTTCTGGAACAGCATGTTCGGCAGCAACACGGGCGGCATAGGCCTTCCGGCCAATCCCCATGTCAGTGCACGGGAGAACATCGCGATGTTGCTCCGCAATTATGAAGAACTGAGCGACGGAATGGCCGGGCTCGTCCATGAGAAAGAGATTGCGATCGCAAAGGAACTTCTCGACATCGAGCTTCCGGACGATCCTGAAGAGGCGATTGCCTTCTGGATGGATGCCTACCGCAAGGAGTTGACCGATCGTCTACGCGACGCGGGCGAGACGAACATACTCGACTTCAAGGAGTTGGACGAGACGAATCCGATCAATGCTCTTGAATACCTGTTCCCGCACTATTTCCTTCTCAGCCCATTTTCGAGTTGCTCCTCGTATCGGATTCGCCCGCTCGGACCGGAGAGCTGCTATTTCGAGATATGGTCGCTGACTCATTTTCGCGAAGGCGAAGAGCCCGAGCCGATGATGGAGCCGAAAGTCCTGCCTTACGACAGCGATGAATTTCCGATGATTCCGCGTCAGGATTACGCGAATATCCCGATCCAGCAAAAAGGCGTCCGGTCCCCGGATTTCGAGTTCATGCGCCTTTCGCCCCGCGCGGAGGGTCTGATCAGCAATTACCAGCGCACGATTGATGGCTTCCTTGCCGGTCTGCCGTCCGAGAAACTCGCCAGAGCCATTTCCAAAGTCACAGGAACGTTCGACAAGCCGATCGTCGACCTCGGCATCTGATTCAACATCAGCCAGCCGTCGAGGTCGCCCCCTCTCGAAAGCCTGGAAATACTGTCATATTCGGGGCGGAGTTCTCGCGAAAGTCGAACTTCAGGCCAACTTCGTAGAAATGCCGCTTCGCGCGCATCCTTGCCGCTATCGGGGACGACTGGATCATGCCCGGAGCAGCATCGGGCGAGCCATGGGCTGCGGCGGCTATGCTGGCAGAGGTTGCCCGGCCCCTGCAAGTATCTTCTCACGCAGCTTGCGCTTGTCGACGAGTTCGCGCGCCGATTTCCACGGGGCGGCTTCCGGCAAGTCATCGGGCTCCAGAAGGTAGAAGTGCGACGGGATCTTGTAGGAAGATATCCTGGTGGCAAGCTGGCTGCGCAAGCCAACCGCACTCACATCGCTGGAATTCGCAACAATCACGGCCGTCACCGCCTCGCCAAGTGCATCGTCGGGAATACTGAAAACGAAGGCCTGGGAGACGTCCTCCAGCTCCTCGAGAGCAAGCTCCACTTCCCTTGGCGCGACATTCGCGCCAGCAGACTTGATGAGTTCGTTTGCCCGCCCACTGAACCAGAAAAAGCCATCGGCGTCGATCATGCCTTGATCGCCAGTGTGAAAATAACCGTCGTCGTCGAAAACCTGTCGCCGCGAAACCTTGTGATATCCGCGCATGATATTGGCGCCGCGGATTAGCAGCTCGCCGTTCTCCCCGGTCGGCACATTCTCGCCGGTGGACCGGTCCCGTATCACGCGTTCGATGCCCTTCACAGCACGTCCCATCGCGCCGGTCTTGCCCTCCGGCACCGGCCCTTCGGGTTCCATCGAATGCATGCCGAAGGATTCTGTCATGCCGAAGGCTTGGCCTCGATTGGTACCGAAAACCTTCTGACGTTCTTCGGGCGCGCAATTGGCAAGCTTGCGTACCTTCCGCAAGTCGTCCGGACCCGCCGCTGCGAAGAATTGCGCCACCTGCGCTGGCGGAAGCACAAGCCTTGTAACTCCTGCGTAGTTGATGATCTGGATCGCGTCACCGGGCTTGTGGGTCGATGCAAATGCCATGGCAGCGCCGGCATAAATCGTTGGGAAGAGCGTCATGTTCAGGCCGGCGATCCAGAAGAACGGATAACCGGTATAGGTCACTTCATCCGGAATCATTGGAATGTTGGCGGCAATGGCGCGTGTTGCGTGAACGGTCGATTCGTGCGTGTGAACAACGGCCTTGGGCCTTGCGGTACTGCCCGAGGTATTTATGACAATGCAGTCGTCATTTGGTCCGACTTGCGCTTCGCTCGCGGCGGCGATTTCGCGCCATGGACCGGCGTTCGATTCCGTCGTCTCGTGCAGGGCGGCACCGTTGTACGCCCAGTCAAGACCATCGGCACCCCAGACGACCACGTTCCTGAGAAAGGGGAAATCTGGCCGACCAAGCGGCTTCCGTCCGGTTTCTGCAAGACCGGGAATAGCCGCGACGACACGCTCGATGTAGTCATGGTTGATATACCGTGACGTCATCAGAAGAGTGTGAATGTCGTTGTGCTGCAATGCCCAAGCGAGCTCCGGTGCCTGATAGAATGTGCTCAGCGGGACTGCGATCGCCCCAATGCGCGTCACGGCCAGCAGCGCGATCACCCACTCCGGGCCATTTGGCATCCAGATGGCGATGCGGCTGCCCTTTCCCGCTCCGAGCGCAAGCAAGCCAGCAGCCAATTCGGTTGCCTGTCTATCGGCCTGGGCGTAACTCAGAGTCTGCTTCTGAGTGATGAGGAACGGTTTCTTTTCGTTTTGGGCACAGGCTTCTCGCCAAACCCTGACAAACGTATCGTCGGCCGGACCTCCGGCTTCTATCATATCCATGCCGCCTCGACGTCCGCCAGCGGATCGCTGATAGCCTGACCGGCCGGCCAGGTACGCTCCGCAGCTCTTTCAAGACTGGCAGGACCGCCTCCGATCTCGGTGGCAAGAAATTTCAGACGATATGTCCAGTGATGCAACGGATGCTCAAGAGTCAGTCCGATCGCGCCGTGGAATTGCTGGCATTCCTGCGAGACCTTGACCGCGGTTTCCTGAGCCTGTGCCAGAGCGAGCGCCGGATTGGGGCCATGGGGGCGCAGGGCCGCACGGTAGACCAGCTTTTGCGTCGCCGCGATCGCCACCTTGCAGATGGACAACCTGTGCTGCACCACCTGCAGCGCGCCCAGCGGCTTGCCGAAAAGTATGCGGTCCTTCACGTGCTGCAAGGTTATGTCGAGCGCGGCGGTGGCCGCTCCGACAATCTCCGCCGCCGCGCCGATGCTCCACCGTTCCCGCAGTTCGCCGGCATCGACGCCAGCAGCCAAATCGAACTCCAGCTTGTCGCAATCGACCCGGCCGAGCGGATACGCGAAATGGCTCTCGACAGCCTGGACGTCGTTCTCGCCAAGAGACGCAATCCTGACCTCATCGCCTTCGATCACGACGAGCGACGCACCGGGCATCGCGAACCGAATTGGGCCGGTAGCGGGCGCAACGACAAGCGCGACGGCTTCGGGCGCTTCGCCACGGCCGAGCATTGGCCAGACCAGAACCGATCCCGTCGTTTCGAGACAATACGGCGACCGAGACAGGCTCTCTATCATAAGAACCGCGCCGAACAGGCCAAGGTCGTCTTGATCGACGATATCCCAGTAACCCTGTTCACGAAGTTCCCGGACAAATTCAGGGTTGGTCACGTATTTATCGACCGATCCCGGCAAATGACGCCCTTGCCGCTCGACAGCGCTGTCTATCGCCTCGACGACCGCTCTTTGCGTCTCATTCAGCGAAAAATCCATGATTCAAAATCCTCGCGGAAGTTCAAGAACGCGGCGTGAGATGAGATCCAGCTGAACCTCCGTCGCGCCTGCAACGATGCCTGCCGATGCGCCGCGCCTGAATACCACCCCGATAATCGGATCTTCCAGAACGAGATCGGGCGCGTAATCGGTTAGAAAATCGCCGACCATTCGGGCGGCTTCGGCGCCATGAAATTTTGCAAAATTGACCGTATCGTCCAGTTCCTCGCCCCTCGCGCGGCGATCGACCGTCTGCAGAGTCATCACGCGCGTGGCGCAGAGCGCCGCCTCGCACCGTGCCGCCCGCTCCCGCACGGCCTCTCCCTCGAAACGGCCGCGCTGCCGCATCAGTTCGAGCGCGCGCGCAAATCCGCGCCAGATCAAGGCGTAACCTGGCGCGCCAACACGCTCGTGCGAAAGGATATGGCGGACGATGTTCCACCCACCGTTTTCATCTCCCAGCAGCGCTGAAGCATCGATCTCCACGTCGTTGAAGAACACCTCGTGGAGCGAGCGTTGCCCTTGCAGGCTTGGAATGATCCGAACCTCGATTCCCGGCAAGTCCATCGGGACCAGCAAGACCGAGATGCCCTTGCTGCGCTCCGCTCCGGTCCGCGCGAGCAGAACGCAATAGTCGGCAAAGCTCGCCGCTGAAGTCCAGATCTTCTGCCCGCTTATCAGATAGCCACCCGGCCGGGGTGTGGCCTTGGTGGTGAGCGAGGCAAGATCCGATCCTGCATTCGGCTCGGAAAATCCCTGGCAGTAGGAAATCACCCCTTCGCAGATGCGCGGAATATGAAAATCCTTCTGGTCCTCGGTGCCGTATTTCAGGATGGCCGGTCCCACCCAGTTCACGCTCATGTACTGATAGGCGCGCGGCTCGCCGTTGCGCCACATCTCCTCGCCCAGAATCCAGTGGTAATAGGCATCCAGCCCGCCGCCGCCGTACTGCGTGGGCCAGTGCGGGATCAGCAGGCCGCGTTTTGCAAGCTCGGGACAAAACGTGCGGGAGAATTCCACGACCGTGTCGCTCCCGTTATCGTAGCCCTTCGAGAACACAGGCCAGTCGGACGGCAGCAATTCGTCAAGCGCTGAGCGCAGCTTGCGCCGAAATGCGATGTGATCCTCTGTCCACTTGAATTCCAAGGCTTTGACCTTTCAACTTTCAATCATCCGCCCGAGCTCTCTTCGATCAGGGCGTCGTCCCCTCAACTGCCCTTGAAGGCCGGCTTTCGCTCTTCCTTCATTGCCTGACCGGCTTCCTTGTAGTCGGAAGAAATATACGCAAGTGTCTCAAGTCCAAGGTGCGCGTCCATGAGCGCCTCGGCCTGCTGCCGCAGCACGGTGTTCAAAGACCGCTTGGTCATTCTCAGAGCGAGCGGCGCAAGCCCGGTGAAGCGGTCGATCCACGCCTGGACGCTCATGTCGAGGTCCCCGGGAGCGACACACTCAGTGACAAGGCCAATTTCGGCCGCCTCATTGCCCGTAAGAAGATCGCCGGTCAGCAGATAGCGCTTGGCGGTCATCATCCCCACCAGGTGCGGCCAAAGGAGCGATCCGCCATCCCCTGCCGACAGGCCGATCCTTACATGAGTATCTCCGATCTTGGCCCGGTCCACCATCACCGTCACATCGCAGCAGAGCGCGATCGTGGCGCCCACTCCGATGGCATGTCCATTGATGCGCCCGATCACGGGAATTTCGCAGCCGAGCATGCTCAGCACGATATTGCGTGCCTCGTGCATGGTGTTGATCCAGGCCGAATAGTCTGTTGGGCCATCAGCCAGTTTCTTCGGATCACCGCCCGCGCTGAAGGCGCGGTCTCCGGCACCCGTCAGCACGACAACGCGCGCCTCGCGATCTTCGCGAATGCGCGTGAAGATCGTGCTTAGCTCCCCATGCATCTCCGAAGACATTCCGTTCATCGGTGGGTTGTCGATGGCGATCCGCACGACACCCCGGTCGCTGGTGACACTCAGTGCTGTGTACCCGTCATACATCGTTAGCGCGCCCCCTACCTGCGCGGCATGCCGAGCTGGCGCTCGGCGACAACGTTACGCATGATTTCGTTGGTCCCACCGCCGATCAGCGACGAGAATGCCGTCAGATAAGTGTATTCGGCATCGCCGAGGTCCGGAATCCGGTCGGGATCCTGGAATTGCGATTCCACCCCGGTCGCCTCGAGAAGAAAGTCTCCGAAATCCCGGCGCAGTTCCGATGCCAGAACCTTGATATGAAGAGGCAGGAAGCTTGCCGCTTCCGATCCTTCATCTGCGACAAGCAGCTTTCGGATCAGAACCCGGACAGCCTGCATCTGCGCAAACAATTCCATGAATCGGCGGTCAAGCCGGACATCTGCGAGCCATGGCGCATTGGTTTCCAGCGCCTGCCGATGGAATTTCTCCATCGCGAAACGCAGACGCTCGGACTGTTCGAGCGCGAACAGTCCGCGCTCCGCCGCGAGCGTCGTCTGCGCAATCATCCATCCGGCATTCTCCTCGCCGACCCGGTTCTCGACCGGCACTCGGACATCGGTCAGGAAGATCTCGCCGAACTTGGCCTCACCATTCATCTGCCTGATCGGGCGAATCTCGATGCCGCACATGTCCGTATCGAGCAGGAAGAAACTGATTCCGGCGTGCTTTGGCTCGCGTGGGCCGGTCCGGGCCAGCAGTATGATGTGGTCCGCGTACATCGAAACAGATGACCAGATCTTCTGACCGTTGATCACGTACTCGTCACCGCGAAGTTCGGCCCGGGTCGACAGCGAGGCGAGGTCTGAACCTGCGCCAGGCTCGGAAAAGCCCTGACACCAGACAGCCCCTTTGGCGACTTGCGGAAGGTAGCGCTTCTTTTGTTCCTCCGTCCCCCAATGAAGCAGGGTTTCCGGTACATGATTGAGCGAAACCATAAACAGATCAAGGGGCGGAGAGTCAGCTCGCGCCAGCTCTTCGGCAAGAATGGCCCGCCGGGTCAGATCCATGCCTACACCGCCGTAATCGCGCGGCCAGTGCGGCGTTCCCAAGCCTTGGGTGTTGAGTGTCGACATCCACCATTTCTGCCGAGCGATCGGATCGAATGGCTCGTTGCCGCGCGCCGGGTCGTCCCGCAATGCCATCGGCAGCCATTGGCGCACAGCATCGCGGAAACCTGCTGGATCGGCTATTTCGGCAATGCTCACCATTCAATCTCCGCCAGGGATTTTCCTTCTGCCGTCGCAGCCTGAAGGTAGTGGCTGGCATAGGCCAAGTTTGCCGACCCTTCACCGCCCAGCCGCTCGTTCATGCGCGCTCGCTTGACGTAAAAATGGCAATCGTACTCGACCGTGAAGCCGACGCCGCCATGAAGAAGGACGGATTCCTCGGCAGTCTTCTTGTAGGCGCGCGCTGCCTCGGCCTTCGCAAGCCGCGACCAGAACTCGGCATCCCGATGCCCTTGCGAAGCCAGTCGCAAGGCGAACTGGTGCAGGCCTTCCGCCGCAGTCAAGGCGATCTTCACGTTTGCGACCCGGTGCTTGAGAGCCTGGAACAGCGCGATCGGCTGGCCGAACTGCACCCGGCCCTTCATGTATTCGATCGTCCGAGAAAGTATCTCCTGCGCGCCGCCGATGCAGTCCGCCGCAACAGCCAGGTTCAGCGAACGATGGTAGGATTGCAGACCAACGGCTGCGTCCGGGCCGAGCCAGCACAGCACCTCGGCTCCATCGCATTCGATATTGCCTCCCGAACGTGTGACATCCCAGGTGGAGCGCTGGTCAATACGTCCGCCCTTCGCGTCGAGGCGAACGAGCGCCATCCGCAAGTCGCCGCAATCGACCGGCGCGATTGCAAGCGTGGCATCGGCGGGGCCGAGATATCCGGCAGATACACCCTCCACCTTGTCACCAACCTGCCTCAGCGGTTCGCAACCCGCCGCCATGGCAATGGCAATTCGCTCCTCCAGCCGGATCGCACGGGGCAGAAGTCGCAAGCGCACTTCGGGTGTCGCGCACTCGCAAAGCATCTGCATGCCCACCAACGTTGAGAGCAGATCGCCCGGCGCTGCAACCCGGCCCAATTCTCGGTAGAGCACATCGAGTGCAGCGAGGCCCATCTCTAGACCGCCGCAATCGGCCGGAACATTGACGCCAAGCCACTCGAGATCCACAGCAAGCTGTCTGACCTGGCTGTGAAGATCCAATTTCCCGTCCGCGAACTCATGCAATTCGAGGGATGAACATGACCTTTCGAGGACGCCGGTAATGCTCTCTTTCAAAGCAAGCAAGTCATCGGTGCTCACGTCTGGCTGCTTGACTGAACTTGCCATGGCTTGAATGCGTTCTCCGTATTAAAGGCCCAGAAGAGCCAGATATCAATGTATGCGAACATTACTTGTCGCGTTCGGAGCGTCCAAAAATTGCCCAGCCATGGTTTGGCTTTTTCCGGCATCCCGTGGACGAACAACTGCTCTCACCGTCGCCAAGCTGGTGTCACAGACGCTCACCGATTCAAAATGCCATTCTCAACCAGATATTTCTCATGATCCTCCCGCCAGCCGCTTTCTCGATCGATGACAGGCAAGAGTTCGGTCCACCGATAATTGAACGCCTTGGGAACAGATGGTCCGCCAACATACGCGAGCATATGCTGGTTCACAGTCGTCAGGTCCCCGCTGAGGAAACGACCATCCCAATGAAATATGCCAGACTTTCCCTCTTCACTACTGACCCGCACCGTACCATCGCCGAGCTCTTCGAAAGTCAGCTTTTCGGCAACATGATAGTACTTGCGGAGAGGGTTGTTGCCTTCTGCGCTCACTTCACACCCCGCTCGTCAAAGGATCCCTCTTCGAGGCCCATCCATTTGTCATAGAGATCGTGGAAATGCCGCACCGGAGCATCGTTGTGGCTTCCCAGAATCACGTAACGATGTGGTGAGCTTTTAAGTCCGGCCTGAACCGCGCGGAGGTTGCCAAGGTCCTGAACGAAAATTCGAGCGATAAATCCGAGTTCTACCGCGTTGGTGATCGGCTCGTCCGGCCCCAGGCGATGAATGGTCGCGGGTGCGGGCATCGGCTTGTCCTCGGGCCAGGGACTCATCAGCAAAATGTCCATGATGCACCGTTCGGGATTCGATCCAAGCGGTCGAAACCGGTAGATCAGGCGGCTGAAACCACCCCACGGATGCATGTTTGGCCACAGGCTGACCATTTCATAGCCACTGAAATGGAAGTCGTGATACTCGTCGATCTTGTCGCCCATCACCGCGCGGTACTCTTCGCGCGCATTGCGCATAACGGTTTCGGCAGGCGAAATTCCCTCTTCTACCTTGACCGGGCATTCCTCGTTGAGGTGGTAATCATAATGCCCGTCGATGAACTGTTGCTCATTCTCGGCAGGAGTGCTCCACCCCCTTGTCGGCGGAACGGGATCACCAGGGAATGCCGGCGCGTTACGCATCCAGTTCCCGAAATCGTCCCACCGCTCGCCAGCGGGGTGCCCTTCCATCGGCAAGCCAATCAACTGAGGGTGCGTCGTTGTAGCATGCCAAGGTTCAAGAAAGGCCTCTTGTGCGACTTTCCAGTTGCATTCCAGTTCTGCCTGAACATGCACTTGTTTCCAGCGCGCACCGAAATCGCAGCCAATCGCTTCGAAGTGATCGGGAAGCTCGCCAATGAAGTCTTCCAGCGGCTCGGCATCGAGATCGGGATTGATCATGATGAACCCGGCCCACACGCCCACTTTTGCTTCGCGGAGGCGACTTACTTCACGCCCTGTACCCGGGAAATCTTCCCCGAACATCATGTCTTTGATCTTGCCGTCGATCGACCATGCCCAACCATGGAACATGCAGCGCAACTCTGTAGCCCGCTTGCCATCGCAGTCACGAATGCGTCTGGCCCGATGCGGACATGAATTCCAATAGGCCTTGAACGAATTTGCTCCAGTGCGAATGACTATAAACGACAGTTCAGCAATTTCGTAGATCTGGAAATCGCCGATCTCAGGTATCTCCTCGACCCTGCATGCCCATTGCCAACTGCGCTTCCAAATACGCTCGACCTCGAGATCGTGGTACTCCTGCTTGTAAAAGCGATCGACGGGCACCCGCATAACCCCAGGTCTGTAGGGAGGCTTTGCGATTCGAAGATGCTCAGGAAACGGGATCTGAGAAGGATCGACCTTATCCCTCACATTCGCGTCAGCCACGCATCATCTCCTTTTCTTTCTCACTTTCAGAGGGGACCCGCAAATCCCGAATTCCGCGCTCGCATGCCAAGACAGCGAACGTCCAGAGGCCAGTTTTAAGTTATAGTAAAATTTTGGCAAGCCCTTTGCTGGCACCGCGAGATAGGCATGGGCCTGGCGTCCGCGACACCGCAACTCGATAAACCTCGTCCGCGGGCAATCCAAAATGTTTAGGGATACGTGTTTAGCGGGGAAACTGCAGGCGCTGAACCACTGACCGGCTGACGCCGGCAGGTTCACGACGCGGGGCTGAAACCAATATCCGACTGAAACCGGAGGGGTTGCTCCTCGCGCGTGACGCTGAATGACTGACCGGCTGACGCCGGTAGGTTCATATCGAGTGGCTGAAGCC
>CAZRVW010000037.1:0-18742 GCA_964603645.1 uncultured Novosphingobium sp.
GGAAAAGCTATAAATCAACGTCCACCGTGTCTCGACGGTCACCCGATGCTACACGGTGTGCGAACCGCTACGCCGTGAATAAACTCGGCGGCGCTGCGTACATCGGCAGCAGAGATTGCAAGCCTGTTGGTCATCGTTCCAGTTCGCAATGAGACTCCATTCCGGCTTACGTGATCCGCTGAGATAAGTCTCGTCAGGTTGCGCAAGGGTGCCGAAATCGACGGCATGGGCAACGCCGATTTCCGTCCAGCGATAGTCCCACCCTTGCCCTGCCAGCCGCAAGGGATATGAACCAAGCCTACTTTACAGGAGTTCCTTTTGACGACCGATCTGAAATCAGCGGGTGATCACGAACAACCCCTCGGCTTCGCCCTTGCCGTGCAGGCGTGGGGCTGATGGTCGAACTGAAGGACCCCGCTCTGCTGAGGCAGGCAGCACTGGTCGATGGCGACTGGATCGCGCCGGGCAGGGACGCAATCGATGTCGTCAATCCATCGACCGGCGACCTGCTGGGCAGGATTCCCGCCTGCGGCAAGTCCGAAACCGAAGCTGCAATTGCTGCTGCAACCGACGCATGGCCCGAATGGCGCGCGCGCACCGCGCACGAGCGCGCCGCTGTGGTTGAGCGCTGGCATGCGCTCGTCATCGAAAACCTGCCCGATCTCGCCCGGATCATGACCGCCGAACAAGGCAAGCCGCTCGCCGAAGCCGAAGGCGAGATGCGCTATGCTGCGAGTTTCATCAAATGGTTCGCCGAGGAGGGTCGCCGCGTCGGCGCGCGCAATGTCGCCTCGCCCGAGCGCGACCGCCGCGTGCTGGTCATGGTCGAACCCGTCGGCGTTTCCGCCGCGATCACGCCGTGGAACTTTCCGGCGGCAATGATCACCCGCAAGTGTGCGCCTGCTCTGGCGGCAGGCTGCCCGGTCCTGATAAAGCCGAGCGAGTTCACGCCGTTCAGCGCGCTGGCATTGGCCGAGCTTGCCCTGCGCGCGGGCATACCGGCCGGGCTGATCCACGTGCTGACCGGCATGCCGCAGGAAATCGGTGAGACGATCACCGCCAGCCCCCTCGTGCGCAAGCTGTCCTTCACCGGATCGACCCGCGTCGGCTCTCTGCTGATGCGCCAGTGCGCCGACACCATCAAGAAGCTGAGCCTCGAACTGGGCGGCAATGCGCCGCTGATCGTGTTCGAGGACGCCGATCTCGACCTTGCAGTCAAATCGGCCATGGCGAGCAAGTTCCGCAATGCCGGGCAAACCTGCGTCTGCGCCAATCGCGTCTTCGTCCACGCGGCAGTCGAGCAGGAATTTCTCGCGCGATTGGGTGAGCAGGTATCCGCGCTCAAAGCCGCCGATGGTTTCGTGCCGGGATCGACCATCGGCCCGCTCATCAACGAGGCGGCAGTCGAGAAGGTCGCGGCGCACGTGGCGGACGCGCTCGATAAGGGCGGCCGGATCGTTGCCGAGGGGCAGGGGCGCGAGGATGGCCAGTTCGTGCGGCCGGTGATCTTGGCAGGTGCGAATCCCAACATGCGCCTGGCCAGCGAGGAGACGTTCGGCCCGGTCGCGCCGGTGTTCCGTTTCGAAAGCGAGGAGGAGGCCATCGCCATGGCCAACGACACGCCGTTCGGGCTGGCCAGCTATTTCTACACACGCGACATTTCCCGCGCCTTCCGCGTCGCCGAAGCCCTGGAAACCGGCATGGTTGCACTCAACACCGGATCGATCTCGATGGAAATGGCGCCGTTTGGCGGCATCAAGCAATCGGGCCTCGGCCGCGAGGGCGGCACCCAGGGAATCGAGGAATATCTCGAAACCAAGACCTTCCACATCGGCGGACTTGAAATCTGATGAGCACAAATCGCCGATACCGGATCGCGGTCATTCCCGGAGACGGGATCGGCAAGGAAGTCATGCCCGAAGGCGTGCGCGCGCTCGAGGCGGCAGCGGGCAAGTTCGGCTTCGCAGTCGAGCAGGAATGGCACGACTTCGCCAGCTGCGACTATTACGCGCGGCACGGCCAGATGATGCCGGACGACTGGAAAGCCCGGCTCGAAGGCGTCGATGCGATCTTCTTCGGCGCGGTTGGCTGGCCCGAAACCGTGCCCGACCATATCTCGCTGTGGCAGTCGCTGCTCCAGTTCCGGCGCGAATACGACCAGTACGTCAACTTGCGCCCGGTGCGGCTGATGCCGGGAGTACCCAGCCCCTTGGCAGGCCGCGAGCCGGGCGACATCGATTTCTGGGTGGTGCGCGAGAACACCGAAGGCGAATACTCTTCAGTTGGCGGGCACATGTTCCCCGGCACCGAGCGCGAGATCGTTATCCAGGAAACTGTGATGACCCGCCACGGCGTCGACCGGGTGCTGCGCTTCGCCTTCGATCTGGCCATGAAACGGCCTCGCAAGCACGTCACGAGCGCGACGAAATCGAACGGCATCGCCATCACCATGCCGTTCTGGGACAGCCGGGTCGAAGCGATTGCTACCGACTATCCGCAGGTCAGCCACGACAAGTATCACATCGACATCCTGACCGCGCAGTTCGTGATGAACCCGCAGCGCTTCGACGTCGTGGTCGCATCTAACTTGTTCGGCGACATTCTCTCCGATCTCGGCCCGGCCTGCACCGGCACGATCGGAGTCGCGCCTTCGGGGAATCTCAATCCTGACGGCACTTTCCCCTCGCTGTTCGAACCGGTCCACGGCTCGGCACCCGACATTGCAGCGCAAGGAATCGCCAATCCGGTCGGACAAATCTGGTCGGCAGCCATGATGCTCGAACACTTGGGCGAGGACGAGGCGGCAGCGGCAATCATGGCATCGGTCGAGGATGTGTTATCGAGCGAGGCAGGCCGCACCGCCGACCTGAAAGGCAGTGCCAACACCGAGACATGCGGCAAGGCCGTGGCTGCCGGAATCTGACTGGCGACGGCGCCAAGAGCCGATCAGAATGCCAGCCCCGCGCCGATCACCGCGCGGGTGGCGTGGCCACGATCTCCATTTGCGAGGGCTATGCTCTTCGTATCGCTCAGCAACCGCTCGTGAATTACACCCAAATAAACGTTGACGAGCGGGCCGATTCCGCGGCGCAGCCGCACCGACAAGGTTACGTCGGTGACACCCGAGCCCAGTTCTTCTTCGACGATATGCTGCGCCGACCAGGAAATCTCGCCACGCGGCTCTAGTGTCAGGGCCGGACCCAGCGGAACCGTACCGAGTACCATGGCCTCACCCGTCAGGTCGCCGCGTTCTGAAACGAAGAAAAAGTGCTCAAGTGAGAGAATCTCGCCAAGCTCTGCGGTCGCGCCAAACGCGCCAAATGTCAGGTCCTTGCCTTCGCGAAAGTCATGCCTCACACCTGCCATAAGTGAAACGCCTTCGCGCGGGTTAATTTCGTAGAGCACCTGCGCCGAGACTTCGTCGATATGCGGGCCAACGTCGCCGCCACCGCTGAGTTTGACGAGGCCCGCGTGCCTCTCGCCGCCAGCCCGAAGTTCCCCGTCGAACACGAATTGATCGTCGCCGCTGCCGGTGTGAATCTCTAACAGATCGACTCCACCCGAGAGTTCTTCCGCCTCCACCGCTCCGGCCGGAAGCGCCACCGCGACAAGAGCCAAAAGCAGCAATTTCTTCAATTCAGAACCACGCACGCAACCCGATGAGGAATGAGACGACGGATGGCCGTTCCCCCTCGATTCGGGCGAAGTCGGCGCTGTCGCCCAGCTTTCTTTCCCACGAAACGCCGATGTAGGGCGCGAAGTTGCGGGCCAATTCGTATCGCATGCGGGCCGACAATTCGAGCGTGTTAATGCCGGCGCCAATGCCAAGCTCGGGCACGTCCTGCATGGCAAGATCGAATTCGATCTCCGGCTCGATCACCAGCCGCTGGGTCACGCGAATATCGTGTGATGCCAAGGCCATCACATGCACATCGCCCTTGTTCGAAACGAACAGCTGGCCTTCCGCCTCGATCCAGTAGGGCAGCAGGCCCTGCAGGCCGACCAGTGCGTAACTGCGATTCGGATCGGGGCGCAGATCGTGGCGCACACCCAGCTGCAGGTTGAACCACGGGTTGATCGCATGGCTCCAGTAGGCGTCGAGCTCGAACCCTTCCGGTTTCTCGCCGAATGCCCCCTCGGCCTCGAAAGCCAGAACTGCCCTGTCGGTATCCCCGCCAGTCCAGAGAGCACCTTCGACCAGATAGCCGTCCTTGCCCTTGCGCGCGCGATATTCGAAACTGTCGAACATCAAAGCCGTGGTGGAAAAGCGCATATCCGATCGCATAGCGGCCCGCGAGCGCGCCATGATGGCTGGCGAGAACACCGCGTCGGCTGCGTGGTCGGTCGGAACAGGCGGCGGCGGCGCATCGCCGGGCGTATCGTCGGGATCCGCAGGCGCATGGGCCATATGCTGGCCAGAATGATCCATCCCTGCGTGGGCGTCATCCTCGACAGCCGTGTCCGGCGGTGCGCCATGGTCCATCTGCGAATGATCCATCTGGCCATGATCCATGGCACCGTGGTCCATTTCGCCATGATCCGCGTGCTGCGCGAGGGCAGGCGAAGCCACCAGCGCCAGGACCAGCAAGGCGTGACGGGCTATCAACCCTGCTCTCCGTAATCACGGACCGTGACGACCCGCATCATCCCGGCATGCATGTGAAGCAGCATGTGACAGTGGAAAGCCCAGTCCCCCGGCGCATCGGCTGTCAGGTCGAACGAAGCCTTGCCGCCGGGCAGAACGTTGACCGTATGTTTGAGCACCCGGTTACCCGGTTCGCCCGAGACCAGTTCGAATAAATGGCCATGCAGGTGTATCGGATGCGGCATCATCGTGTGATTGATGAGGTTCACGCGCGCCCGCTCGTTCAGGCGGAACGCGATCGGGTCCGGCCCCTCGCCGAACGCAACGCCGTCGATCGACCACATGTACCGTTCCATGTTCGCGGTCAGGTGCACATCGATCTGGCGCGAAGGCGTGCGCGGATCGGGATTGGGCGCGGCCGACCGCAAATCCGCGTAGGTTAGGACCCGGTGCTCGACATTTTCCAGGCCGGTTGGCCGGTCGCCAAGCCGATCCACCGGCATCGGCGACAATGAGGCGACCCCCGGCCCCATCTTCACTTCTGGCGCAACCGAGGGATCGCGCATCGACATCGAATGCCCCTCGTGCCCGCCGACGCTGGGTTCCGGCTGGCTGAGATCGAGCACACCGTCGGCGCCGCCCATCTCCATGCCTGACATGTCCATGCCCATGTCGCGCATGGTCAGCAACGGCCGTTCGCGTAACGCGGGGATCGAACCCGCCATACCCATGCGCGGAGCCAGCGTGGCGCGCACTTGCCCGCTGCGGTCGAGGGCCTCGGCAATAATACCGTAGGCGACGTCCTCGGTCGGTGTGACGATCACATCATAGGTTTCGGCAATTGCGATCTGGAATTCGTCGATCTCGACCGGTTGCACGTCGAGCCCGTCCGCAGCCACAACCGTCATGGCGAGGCCGGGAATGCGGAAATTGAAGTTGGTCATGGCCGAGGCGTTGATAATGCGCAGCTTCACTCGCTCGCCGGGTGCGAACAGCCCGGTCCAATTCTCAGCGGTGCCATGGCCGTTGATAAGATAGGAATAGGTGATCCCGGTCACGTCGGAAATGTCGGTCGGGTCCATGCGCATCTGCCCCCATTCAAGACGTTCTGCCTTCGACTGGTCCTTGCCTTCGAGCAGCCCTGAAATCGTCTGGCGCTGAAAATTGAAGTAGCCGCCCATGATCTTCAGGCGGCGCAGCTGCTCGTGCGGATGCATCGCCGACCAGTCCGACAGCACCAGCACATACTCGCGGTCATATTGCGCGCTGCCGTCTGCTGGATCGATGACGATAGGCCCATAATGGCCCAAAGCTTCCTGCATGCCGGAATGGCTGTGGTACCAGTAGGTGCCTGACTGCACGATGGGGAACTCGTAGGTGAAGGTCTCACCCGGATCGATGCCGGGGAAGCTGACGCCAGGTACTCCATCCATCTGGAAAGGCAGGATCAGGCCGTGCCAGTGGATTGAGCTTTGCTCGGCAAGCCGGTTGGTCACGGCGATTCGAACGTTCTGACCTTCGCGCAGCCGGATCAATGGCGCCGGCAGGGTGCCGTTTACCGTGATGGCGTGGCCACTGCGCCCGCCGGTCGCAAAGTGGCTCTCGCCGATGGTCAGCGCAATTGTCTCGCCCGAGAGCACGCCGCCCGAGGCAAGCCCAGCGGTACCACTGCGCGCCCAGGCTGGAATCAGGCCCGCCGTGGCCAGCGACGCCAGCGAAGCCCCGGTCGCGACGAGAAAGTGACGGCGATCCAGGGGGGTCATGACAAGTCTATGTATGGTGATCCCGAAACCGTTTTACCATGCCCGCGCTCGCTGCAAACCGGTTCCCACTTTTCCGCGCAACGCCCTAGCCCCAGCCCGAGACGATCTCATCGGTCCCGTTTTCGACCAGTAGCCGGGTCAGCCGGTGCTCGACGATCTGCCAGCCATTATCGAATTTGCGGTAGCTCTGCCGGTAATGGCCGTAGGCGCGCATCCATGTGCGCTTGCCGTCTTCCTCGCTCGCCAGCACGTCATGCAGCGGCCATATGCCGGTCGCTTCGGTGTCAGACTGGAACTTGATCTCGGGGAAATGGACCTGATGGACAGTCTTGAGGCCGGTCAGCACCTTGGCTGTCGCTTCTGCGATGGCCTTGCCGCCAATGGTCGGCTCACTCTTGCCCTCGGCCGCACCGAACGACCAGGATATGCAGTCGTCCGAATAGACCGAAGCCAGCCCGTCCCAGTCTTTCTCGTCGATGCAGCGCACGCGCTTGGCCATCAGCGTCTTGATCGCCTCGGTCTCGATCATCCGGGTGAGATCGTCCATGGCATGCCCCCCTCTAGCTCTGCCCGCGATCGAACGCGGCAAGCAGCGTCGCGTTGCGCTCGATCAACTCGTCGCGATAGTCGCCGTGCGTGACGATGTAGGGCAGGTCGGCGACCATGTCCGCCAGCAGGTTGCGCGTCGCGTGCTCGGGCGTGGCGACATGGAACGCGGTATCGAGATCGCGGCTAGCCAGCATGAAATCAATGTCCTCCTGGTTCATCACTGCGCCGGGAATGGCGGCCGGCTTGGCTATCTGGCTGCTTTCCAGATGCCGGGTTTCCATGCCCGCCGGGTAGAGGATCGATACGCCGATGTTCTCGCGCGCCAGCTCCAGCCGCAATACGTCGCCATAGCCCATGACCGCGAACTTGCTGGCGACATAGGCGCCGATACGCTCGCCCGGAAGCAGGACGGATGATGAGGCGGTAAGGCATATCCGGCGGTTGCCTTCGGCCTTGCGCAGCAGCGGCAGGAACGCCGCGACGGTGTTGACCACGCCCATGACGTTGACATCGAGCACCCAGCGCCATTCGGCCTCACCCAGCTTGTCGAGCGCGCCAAACTGCTGCACTCCGACATTGGCGCACAGCACGTTGCAGCTGCCGAATGCGTCCTCCGCCGCCTTTGCCGCCTCCATCATCGCCGCGCGATCCGAAACGTCGACACCCTTGGCAATTGCCCGGCCCCCAGCAGCTATCACCTTGTCGGCCGTCTCCTGCGCCCGCGCGCAGTCGATATCGAGCGCGACGATTGCCATGCCTGCATCGGCGAAGCGATCCACCATCGAGGCGCCCAGCCCTGACCCCGCGCCGGTCACTACCGCCGCGCCGCTCCAGAATGTGTCCGATTGTGCCATTGCGTTTCCCCTCTTTCTGCCGTCTTGCGCGCACACCTTTGCAAGTGCAACCTACAGCGGTTCAGTGCCCAGCCTAAACGCGCGGGCGATAGGGAGAGCGAATCGTGAAATATACCAGACTGGGCATGAGCGGCATGCAGGTCTCGCGCCTGTGCCTGGGCTGCATGAGCTTCGGCACGTCGTTCGCGGACTGGGCTATCGACGAGGAAGCCAGCCTCGCAATTGTCAGGAAGGCAACCGAGGCAGGCATCAATTTTTTCGATACTGCAGATGCTTATGGCAAGGGAGAGAGTGAGGAAATTCTCGGTCGCTCGATCCGTACGCTCGGCCTTCCGCGCGAAGAGCTCGTCATTGCCACCAAGCTTTTTGCGCCGATGAGCCCGGGGCCGAACATGAGCGGCCTTTCGCGCAAGCACATCGCGCAGGCCATCGATGCTTCGCTCAAGCGCCTTCAGGTTGACTACATCGATCTCTACCAGATCCACCGCTTCGACTACGACACGCCCTACGAGGAGACGCTCATTGCGCTCGACGATGCGATCAGTGCGGGCAAGATTCTCTACGTCGGGGCCAGCTCGATGGCAGCCTATCAGTTCGCCAAATACCTGATGCGGGCGGATGCCTTGGGACGCGCGCGCTTCGTGGCCATGCAGAACCATTACAGCCTGATCTACCGCGAGGAAGAACGCGAAATGGTGCCGCTGTGCCTGGAGGAAGGCATTGGCATGATCCCATGGAGCCCGCTTGGCGCCGGGCGATTGGCAGGCAGCCACGAGGCGAAGACAGCGCGGGCGACATCCAAGGGCATTGGGGGCGGCACCAACCGGTTCCAGCGCCCGGAAGACCAGGCAGTGGTCGACGTGCTGGCCGAACTGGCAAAAGAACGGGGCGAAACCCCGGCACAGGTCGCGATCGCCTGGCTACTCGCCAAGCCGGGTGTCACGGCGCCGATCCTCGGCGCGACCAAGCTGCACCAGCTCGACGACCCGATCCGCGCAATCGATACCGTGCTGTCCGAGGAGGAAATGGCCCGGCTCGAAGCGCCTTATGTCGCCCAGGCGCCATTCGGCCTGGCCTTGCCGCCGAGCGGCGCCGGTCTGTCGCGCAATGTCCAGCTAAGCCAGCCAGCGAAGTGAACGACACCGTCCTGATGGCCGTCGATGGCGGCCTGTGCACGCTGACCCTCAACCGGCCGGACAAGCGCAATGCGCTGAACGGCGAGGTCTTCGAGGCGCTCGTTACTGCCATGGACGCGATCGAGGCGAACCAAGTGATCGATTGCGTTGTCCTGCGCGGAGCAGGCAAGGCGTTCTGCGCGGGCGCGGACCTTGGCGGGGTTGGCACCGGATCGGGGGGCAATCCCCATGCCAATCAGAAAGTGATCGAGCGACTGGCAAACCTGCCTGTCCCGACCATCGCCGCAATCCACGGCATCTGCTTTACCGGCGGGCTCGAACTGGCGCTCGGTTGCGATATACTCATCGCCGACCGCTCGGCGCGCTTCGCCGATACGCATGGCAAGTGGGGCTTTGTCGGCACCTGGGGCATTTCGCAGCGGCTGCCGCGCCGGATCGGCCTGATGAATGCCAAGTCGATGATGTTCACCAGTCGCACGGTCGGTGCCGACGAGGCGCTGGCGATGGGTCTGGTCTGGCAAGTGGTCGAGGAAGGCGGGCTGGATGCGGCCGTGGCTGACTTCGCGGCGCTGGTTCTGTCCAACTCCGGACATACCAACCGCGAGGTCAAACGCCTGCTGCTCGATACGGCAGACATGACGCTCACCGACGCGCTGGCACACGAGGCGGCAAATTATCCGGGAATGGCGTCCGATTTCAGGGAGCGGCTCGCAGCCTTTGCGAAGAAGAGCTAGACGCCTCGCTGCCGCCGGTTGACCAGCGGACGTTGGTAGGAGGGATCGCTGCGATCGCGCGCCGACACGCCGTTCGCCTCGACACCCGGCACATCGGCGAAAGGCAGGGGCAGCGCCGGAGGCAGGCACGACCATTCGACCTGATTGGTGCGCAAGGCGATACGCCATTCGCCGCGGCGACGCTCAAGCCGGTCGATATAGCGGCCGCCGGCCAGCATCAGCGAACCGTCGCGATTGCGCGCGACGAACTGGTAATAGGTCTCGGCATGAGCCGTGTCGCCATCGAGATCGATCACCGATTGTAGCAGGCCATGCTGGGTGAGCTCCTGCCCTTCCTCGTGCATGGGCATGGCCCAGTCCCAGCAATCGGCAGCAGGACCGACAAAAGGCCCGGCGGCGATTTCGGCATCGTCCCAGAAGGCGGACAGGAACGCCTCGCGGTCGAACCGGTCCATGCCACGCGAGAACGCTTCCAGTGCCTCGCGGATCGCCTGCTTGTCGAGCAGCGCATCGATGGGCGTCTGGTCAGTGGCCATGATAGTCATTTTCGCGGATCGGCCCCCACAAGGGACTGCCGCGCTTCGCGCGCGTCGATTCGATCCGCCGTCCGTCGATATCGACCACGCCATAGTCGTCGGCGATTTCGGCAGTGATGTAGGTGCCACCCGAGCGGTCCATGATGTCTGGATCGCAGGCCAGCGCCGCGATCACGCGACCGGGATGCTCGACGCTCGATCCCGTCTGCCCCGCGACCGAACCGGTCATCTTGTCGGCCATCTTGGCGAGGTTGTCCTGGGCCTTTTCGGTCAGCGTCAGGCCCTGCCACAACGACACGGTTGCGACATTGTAGGGCTCAAGCTCGATCGCCATATCGCGCGCGATCCGGTCGACCGCGCACTTGGTCGCGCTGAACAGCACACCATAGGTATAGGTAACGCCGGTGTAGCCGGAGATCATCACGATCAGCCCCGACTTCTGACGCGCCATCAGCTTCGCTGCATGCCACGAACAGACATAGTAGCTCCGCATACCCACGTCCCACATTTCGAGATTGGACAGCGGCTTCTCGAAGAACGGCTTGGGCTCGAGCAGATCGTCGGAAAGTTGGGTTGCCGAGTTGACGAGAATGTCGAGCCGCCCCTGCTCGCGCTCGACCTGGTCGAACAATGCGGCCACCGCCGCATCGTCGTTGTGGTCGCAGGCGACGGCTACGCCCCTGCCCCCGCTTTCGGCCCCGCGCTTGTCGCATTCGGCAGCAGTGCCGCCGACTGTTCCCGGCAGGTAATAGTCGCCCTCGTTCACCGTGCGCCCGGTAACGTAGACGGTCGCGCCTTGTTCGGCGAGCACCAGCGCGACGCCTTTGCCGATGCCCCGGCTTGCGCCGGTGACGACCGCAACCTTGTCCGCCAGGGGTGCAATGACTTCGGTGTCAGTCATCGCTGCTGTAATGCGCGATTGTTGGCGCGAAACCGGAAATGTCGATGCCAGTATCGGCCGCGGCATCGGCGACGGCCTTGACGTCCTTGACCATGTAATGGCGCACGGCTTCCAGGGTTTCGGGCCTCACACCATCTTTCATCAGTCCCAGCGCCATCGAACCGCCGCTCGACTGGCACATGACCTGCGCCGCATAACCGGGATCGAGCCCTTGAGCCTCGGCCATCGCAAGAATCTCGACGGCCTGTTTGATGTTGGTCGCGAACAGCAGGTTGTTGAGCAGTTTAAGCGTTTGCCCGGCCCCGGAAGGACCCATGTGATTGATCCGCGAGGCATAGGTTGCCAGCACCGGCCGCGCCGCTTCGAGCGCCGCAGCCTCGCCGCCAACCATCAGCGTCAGATCCCCGCGCGCGGTATCGTCGGGACCGCCGCTGAAGCAGGCATCGAGAATCGCCACGCCATCGGGAGCACGTTCGCCAAGTTCCCGTGCCAGGGCGGGCGAGCCGGTGGTGTGGACAGCGAGAATGCTGCCCGGCTGCATGGCTGCGAGGGTGCCCTCGTCGAACATCACTTCGCGCACCTGCGCATCGTTGAACAGGCACAGGCAAAGCACTTCGCTCCCTGCCGCAAGCGCGGTGTAGTCGTTGGTCATCGTCGCACCCGTGGACGCAATCGCCTCCTTGCCTGCACCGCGATTGAAGGAAGTGAGATCGTGTCCTGCTCCCGCCACCCGCAACGCCATCTGCTCGCCGATTTCACCCAGTCCGATCCAGCCGACCTTCATGCTTGTCCTTCCTGTCAAAGAGATTGCGGCGCCAGCAGCGCCCGCGAGGCGTCCGCCCCGTCGAGGTTCGAATTGATGCGCTGGACGACCTTCCAGCCCGCCGCGGTTCGTTCCCAGTTCCACCGGTTGGCGGAAACGCGCGCGACCCAGAACCGGTCCGCGTCCGGGTCCCAGCGGATATTGAGCGCATAGCTGCGCCCGGTTGCGGTGTCTCCGTCGATCTCGACATGCGGCACGGTCAGCACGTGGGCGCAGCCATTGTGGATCAGCGACTGATGCCCTTCGCCCGTGACCATACCCTTGATCTGGTCGTGGCCCTCCATGGTGAATGTCAGCTCGCCGCCGACCACCGCGAATGTGCCGTCGCCCGTCCAGATGCTCGCCGTCTCATCCGCCGATCCGCTGTCCACCGATGGGCCATATTGCGCCACCAGTTGTGTCAGATCGCGATGATCCTCAAGCTCCTGCACGCGTGCCTTTAGCCCGGCCAGTTCTTCCTTCAGGGCCTGCAACTCTTCCATCCGGCCTACCTCCAGGGCTGAACGACGATGCGCGCCGGACCGCTGGCATCCCGGGAATCGTCGAGCGCCTGCGGCACCTCGTCGAGTCCGATCACACGGCCCGTCATCGGGGTCACGTCGATCCGGCCCGACATCACTTCTTCAAGCGCTTCGTTCCAGTGCGTGACGGAGGGACCGCCGCCGAAGTGCATGTTGAGACCCTTGCGCTTGGCAGCCATGGTATGGAGGTGTTCGCCCTCGGGCGCGCCACCAGCCGACAAAATCCGCGTACCGCGTTCGCAGGACGTGACAATCGAGTTAAGCACACCGGGAATGCCGACGCATTCGAACGCCACGCATTTCTTGACGTCACCGCCACCGAACAGTGGCTGGATCGCGTCTTCGCCGTAGGCAAGATCGCGCCATGCCTTATAGGGCGATTCCTGTGCCGGATCGACGACGACATCAGCCCCCATGGCAAGTGCTGACTGCCTGCGCGATTCCACGAAGTCAGCTGCCACGATCGGCCCCACCCCGAGCCGCCTTAGCGATGCAATGACCGCGAGGCCGATTGCTCCGCAGCCAATAACCAACGCGACCTCATTGGGCTGCATGTTCGCGGTATTGGCATAGTGCCAGCCGACCGAGATCGCATCGGCAAGCGCGACGATCTCGTCGGGCAAGGGGCTGTCGACGACGCGGGTCACGGCCTCGCTCATCAGAAAGTACTCGCCATAACCGCCCGGCACCTCGGGACTGTAGCCGATTACACGAGCGCCCTCAGGCGTGATCAGGATCGGAAGCGAGCTGACCCGTGTCCCCTTCGCCCATTTACGCTCGGTCTGGGGGCCATAATCGATTATCTCGGCGACATATTCGTGGCCCATGACGATGTCGCGGTCGGGATCGTAATTCGACAGTCCCGAATCGTCGTCGGCGACGGCTTCGGGATTGTCCATGAAGTGTAGGTCCGATGCGCAGATGCCGCATGCGCAAGTCTTGACCAGGATCTGACCGGGTCCCGGTACCGGATCATCGGTTTCCCTGACCTCGACCTTGCCTTCCCGCAACACCGCTGCGCGCATCGCTGCTCTCCTCTAATTCATTCGCGGAACGCGGCGCCTGCTGCGAACATCTGTTCCACGGCGTCGGCACGATCCATCGCACCAAGCGCCTTGGCCATTGCGTCGCCGCCGGCGTAGAGAACCGGCCCCTTTTCGAGCGCGGCCAGGCCCTGATCGACAATGTCCTCGGGCTTGTCGCCCATGCCGCCCATCCCGTAATTGCGTTCATTGGCGGGCGTATCGGTCATGCCAAGCACGTGCGACAGGACATGGACTCCATGCGGACGCAATTCGTGCCAGAGCGCTTCGCAGAACATGGTCGAGAACGCCTTCGAGCCGCTGTAGACGGCAAGGCCCGGGTTGCCGCACAGACACGCGCCCGAACTCATCACGATCACACCGCCCCGTCCGCGCGCTTTCATCTTGCCACCAAGGGGGTGGACCAAAGCCATCATGGTCGTGACATTCACAGCCGACAGATCGCGGGCGAATTGCAGGTCGCCATCGACGAAATCGCCGGTCCTGGCGCTTGCCCCCGCATTGTAGACGAGCAAGCCGACGTCGCGCGAGCCAATCAGGTCCAGCACTTGTTCGGCGGCGTCAGGCGCCGACAGGTCAACCGAGCGCGCCAGCACTTCCCGATCTGGGTGAGCAGCGCGCACATTCTCGGCTGTCTCTTCGAGTGGACCCGGCTTGCGCGCGACCAGCGCAACATCGAGGCCCCGACGGGCGAGCTCCATGGCATAGGCCGAGCCCACGCCTTCCGAGCCACCGCAGATCAGGGCCAGGGGCCCGTAGCGTTCCGAAAATTCCATGATCGAATCCTTCGCTCAGGCCGTTTCCTGCTCGATAGCGCCGAGCAGGTCGTAGCTGGGATCGCGACGGTCGCGCGAGCCTTCGGTCGGCGACATGATTGTCCCCACCTGACGAGTCTCGTCCATGGTCGTAAGATACCGCCGGTGGGCAATGCGCCATTCACCGTCGCGCTTTTCCCATCTGTCGAGATAGCGCCCGATGCTGGAGACCTCCATCACGGCACCGCCTTCGCCAGGTATGCGGCCATGCATGGTGACATAGGTTTCGCTGGCGGCGTTGTCGCCATCGACCTTGATCGAAATGTTGCTGATCTTGTGGTTGGTCGCCAACATCCCCGTATGCGACTGATGCACCCAGTCGATAAAGCCGTGACCGGTGCCTTTGAAGATCTCGCCATAGTCGGCGGGAGCATCGGGGTGGAAGACGGAGTAGCCAAGCAGATCGTCGATCCGGTCCATCGCCCGGCAATAGTCGTTCAAGCGCTCGGTGATCGCCTGCTTGGCCAGCAATTCGGCAAGTGCCTTTTCACTCATCTTTCTCATCCTCTCACAAACTTGGCAGCCGCTCTCACTCCAGCGGTAGCAGCTTGCCCTCGGCAAACAGCCGGTAACTGGGATCGCTCCGGTCTCGCCTGCCGGTGGTTTCGAACACGGAGCCGCTCGCTCGTCCGGCTTCGTCGAAATCCAGCACGAACGCGCGTTCGGCGATCCGCCATTTGCCGTCTTCGCGCTTTTCCCAGATATCGAGGCAACGGCCCAGATTGCGACTGTCGATCAGCGCGCCACTTTCATCGCGGCGGCGCAGCGTCACGTCGCCATAGGTTTCACTATAGGCCCGGTTGCCATCGACACGAATGAGCACATTGCCGTGCTGGTGCGAATGTGACACGTGCAGCGCATGGCCGCCGAGCGCCATGTCGACGAAGCCATAGCCGGTGCCCTGATACATCTGCTCGCCGTAATCGACCGTCGCGTCGGGGTGGAAGATGTCCTTGGCCATTTCCACATCGCACCGGTCCATGCAGCGGCAATAGAGATAGATAACCTCTGTGATTTCCTGCTTGGCGAGTAGGTCGTCGATGGCCCTCTTCCGGTCGATTTCGTCGCGATTTGTCACAAGCTCTCTCCCCAAGCCTTCCAGTTACGGCTTGAAGCAATGCTTCGCCGCAACTGGCGGCAGTTCCCACGCCTGGACTATGCCGGGCCGGGCATCGCAGACGAAGGTGATGGCATGGACAGCCGTCATTGCTGTCACCAGGCCGCCGCCGGTCGAATCCCCTTCACGGTCAAACACGCAGCGGATGTTGGGCGTGCCCTTGATATCGATGACGTAGCCCTCGCCCTGCCAGTCCGGCTCCATTGCATCGCCAAGCCGCCACATGGTCGAAAGGCCGATCGCCGCCTTGCCACCGACCATGACCGAATAGGTCATCTTCGAACCGCAGACTTCGCCTTTGGCGATGTCCATGTAACCCAGCGCCAGATCGCGCGTCGCCACCCCGAACTCGACGTCGAAAGCGATCTCGTCGAATTCCAGACCAAGGCCCGTGGCCATCATCTCGGCAGCGTCCTCGAAAACCAGCGATCGTTCGCGGAACGCCGCGGCGAGGCCCGAAGCATCCGGCGGCCCGCCATAGCCCAGCGCGCGCCATGTCTCAGCCGACGCATATTGCGTAGCGTCCACCGATTCGAGCACCTCGATATGGCTGAAATCCGCGCATTGCGCCGACATGACGAGGCCGACCGCGTTAAACAGGCCGGGATTGATCCCGGTGCCGTGGAGGGTCACCCCGCCCGCCTGCGCCGCCGCTTCGAGTCGGTCAACCGCCGCTTGCCCATAGGAGCGGCCGGTGATGAAGTTGGCGGTGGAAATGACGTTGATGCCCGCTTCCAGAAGCTGCGCCATCGCCTCCACATCCCAGACCAGCGGCATGTAGAGCACGCAATCGGGCTTTGCGGCGATGATCTCCTCGATCCTGTTGGTGGCGACCACGCCGGTCTCATCAACGCCGATCAGATCGCCGACATCCTTGCCCAGCTTCGCCTCGCCATGCGCAAAGCAGGCGACCAATTCGAAGTCGGGGTGTTCGATGACCTTCCTGGCCGCCGCCGCGCCGACTGGCCCGGTTGTCCACTGTGCGATCTTCAGTGTCATGTGTTCTCCTTACTCACGCCGGAGCCTGTCCCACTCCCTCGGGCAGCGGCGCGCGCGCATAGACGAAAGTACGGCGGGAAAAGCGCCACTGCCCGCCTTCCTTGCGCAGCACATCGTGATAGCGCCCGGCGGCGACCACCGGGCAAGGTTCGCCCGGATTGCCCACCGTCAAGGCGATGGCATCGGCCCACACCCGCACCTCGTGCCCTGAACCCTCGATGACCGGCGTGAAAGTCAGGTGCTTGACCATCTGCGGCTCGGGCGGCTCGATCTGCTCGAACCCGGCGATGATTTCCGCATGGCCGGAGAACCGCATCGGCCCTGCCTCCCAGACGCCGTCCTCGCAGAACAGCGTCGCTATATCCTTGAAGCGCCGGTCATCGACGAATTGTCCGTAACGCGCATGCAATTGCTGGATTGCGAGAATATCTTCGGCTTCCATCACACTCCCCAGTTCACCAATCGCTCCGCCAACCATTCCACCGAACGGCGCATCGCGCTTTCATAGCCTTCCTTCTCGATGGCAGGACCGAGAACCTCGATCTCGAAGAAACCTTCGTAACCGGCATCAAGCACATGGCCGATCATCCATTCGAGCGGCATCGAGCCGTCTCCTGGCACGCGGCGATTGTTCCTCAACGGCTCGTCGATCAGGAAATCGCTCACCTGCACCACGCAGAACCGATCCACGTTTTCGCGAAACAGGCGCGGCAGGTCCGGCTCGTACCAGCAGTTCTGCAATTCCAGGCAAATGTCGACATCGGCCACACGGGCAATTTCCGCAACACCCGCTACCGTATGGACAAAGCCGATGGCGCGCGAGGATATGGAATTATGCTCGATGGCCAAGCGCACGCCGCTATCGTGGGCATAGGCATTGACACCGGGAAGGCACCGGATCAGCGCGGCGATAGCATCGTCTGTCGACATGCGCGGAGGCGTTGGCCCGGTGAGGAAGTAGAGCGAAGGCGCACCGATCCGCTGCGCCATGTCGATGGTACCGGCAAGTTCGGCAAGCGCGGCTTCTTCGCTCTCGACCATGCCGCCGCCGGTCCCCGCCGAAAGCGCTGTAAAGGTCAGCCCGGAGGAGGCCAGAGCAGCTACGGCAGCCTCACGATCCTCGCCGAACTTGGTGGTCGGCACGCCCATTGCTGCGATGCCTTCCTGCTTGAACCAGGCAATGTCCTGCTCGATCGTCCAGTTCCAGCTGGAGATGGTCGTTATCGATATGCGCGGATGAGCCATGCGCTTAATGACTCCCGGCGCTCAGCACAGGTGCCCGAACTTGTCGGTATAGAAAGCAAAGTCGGCAGCGATCCGCTCCGCAGAGAAGCCGACATCGTCGGGCGCGTGTCGATGGGTTCCGTGCGCGCCCGAGTGATTGGCTTCATGCCAGTCGCGAGCCTTCGCTTCGAACACCTCAGTGAACGGCAGGCCAAGTTCATTGTGCACCCGGCGCAAGGTGCCGAGCGCGTCCGCGCCAAGCTCCTTCTGCGAGACATCGACGAAATAACTTTCGCCCAGTCGCTCGCGCGCCGCGACCGCGTTTCTCATCCCTTCTAGCAAGTGATCGTAGATGTCGCGGGCGATCTTAGCATGGCCGACCGCCTCGACCACGCCGGGCGGATAATGCAGCACCACGAAGCTGAAATAGCTCGACAGCGCCTTGACCGGATGCCGGTGCGTGAAAACGAACTTCGCATCGGGATAGACCGAGACAATGTCCTCGAAGTGGAACTTGTAGTGCGGATTTTTCAGGATCCACAGGTTGGGCGGCCGCTCGCTTTGCAGCAGCTGCAAGGTGCGTTTGTGAAAGGCATAGGCCGGACGCATGTCGGCATTGCGCCACCAGGTGCGATAGGCGGGCACCGGAAGGATATTGTATTGCGCGGCAAAGGCCATGCCGAGCACGTCGTGATCCTCTTCTGCCGCGTCGGTATCGAACAGGTGCAGCTTCATCGCCTGCGGATCGTCCTTCACCATCGCAGCATTACGGGCGATCGCGGCCTGACGGCGCGGGTCATCGTTCTCCGTGGCCAGGACTGGTGGCGGCAACGGGTTTGCCTGCTCCCAGGCGCGCAAGGGGCGCAGTTGCGGATCGAGCGAGAGCACGTTTCCAGTCGCGGTGGTGCCGGTTCGCGGCAGGCCGCATACCATGATCGGACCGCGAATCTCCGCATCGCAGGCCCCGGGATTGTCCGCGTGCCATGCTTCGACTTTCAGGCGGTTTTCCAGCCGACGCAGCATTGTGCCCAGCGCCCAGGTTCGGCCGGCACCGGCGACCGCGTCGCCTTCGGTCGAAAGGCTGGCAAGCAACTGGTCGAGACCTTCGACGAATTCGAGACCGCCAAATTCGGAAAGCCCCG
>CAZRVW010000038.1:0-18409 GCA_964603645.1 uncultured Novosphingobium sp.
GGTGATCGCTGTCATAGCCGCGATGGGTCGCCAGATCGAAGGCAACCGACAGGCCCTTCTGGCCCATCGCGAGATTGCGGCGGTAAAAAGCGTTCGATTCCTCGGCGGTCGAGAAACCGGCATATTGGCGGATCGTCCAGGGGCGTCCCGCATACATGCTTGCCTTTACCCCGCGCGTGAACGGCGCGAAGCCGGGAAGACCGGGCTCGCCTGCGTCCTCGCCGGTATACAGCGGCTTGATCGCGAAGCCTTCGGGCGTGTTCCACGTCAGGTCCCTGCCCCTCACTTCCTTCTCGGCAAGCGCTTTCCAGTCATCGGTCGTCGGTTTGTCGGTCACTTCCACATCTCCGTTCGTCTCGAACGATGTCGAGAGACGATGGTCCAGCTATTCGTGTCTCGATTGCCCTCGACACGAACGGCATTCGGTTCAATGCGCCTCCTTGGGCGTCTCCATGATCTCGGTCAGCTGTCCGCCCATATCCTTGGGATGGACGAAGAAAATCAGCGTGCCATGGGCGCCGATGCGCGGTTCGCCCAGTACCCGCTTGCCCATGTCCTCGAACCATTTCTTGGCGACATGGATGTCGGGCACTTCGTAGCAGATGTGATGCTGGCCCCCGAGCGGGTTCTTCTCCAGCCACTTGCCCACCGCGCTGTCCGCAGCTGTCGGCTGAAGCAGCTCGACCTGCGTTCCCGCCGTGCCGCCTTCGCCCGGCGTGTTGACGAAGCAGACGCGCACCTGCTGGCTTTCGAGCACGAACGGCTCGGTAATGTCGGTCGCGCCCATCACGTCGCGATAAAACGCGATCGAGGCGTCAAGGTCGGGCGTCGCAACGCCAACGTGGTTCATCCGGCCGAGTCTCATTTCGCGGGCTCCACAGTAACGGGAAAGTTCAAGGAATTGGCAATATAGCAAAGCTCGTGCGCCTTGTGATGGAGCTCTTCGACAAGGCTCCAATCGGCATCGCCGATGAATGTCGCGCGCGGGCGAAGGGCTACCGAGAGCATGGCGATCTTGCCGTCATCGCGCTTTCCCATCTCGCCCACTGCCGTATCGACATAGGCGGAGATATCGAGCGCATTGCGTGAGACGAGATCGAGGAAGAACAGCATATGGCAGCTCGCCAGGGAGGCGATCAGTGCTTCCTCGGGATCGACTGCCGCTTCGTCGGAAAATTCCGGCACGACCAGCGGCGATGACGAACCGGGCACGACCGCCCCGCCATCGAAAAGCCAACGATGCGCCCGGCTGTAACGACGCGTAGTGAAGGCGTCGCCGCCCTCACCCGCACGCCATTCGACCGTCGCCTCGCAGCTGTGATTCATCACACGTTCTCGATTACCAAAGCGATGCCCTGGCCACCGCCGATGCACATGGTGATAAGGCCGTATTTCCCGCCGATCCTTTTCAGCTCGTACATGCATTTGATCGTCAGGATCGTGCCGGTTGCGCCGACCGGATGGCCGAGCGAGACGCCCGAACCGTTCGGGTTCACCTTTTCGGGATCGAAGCCGAGCACCTTGGCGACAGCGGCAGCCTGCGCGGCGAAAGCTTCATTGCTTTCGATCACGTCCATCTGATCGAGGCTCAGGCCCGCACGTTCGAGCGCGATCGGCACCGCCTTGATCGGCCCTTCGCCCATGTATTCGGGCTCGACCCCGGCCACGCCCCACGCGAGCACTTTGGCCATCGGCGTAAGGCCGCGCTTTTCAACCGCGCTGCCCGTGGCGAGCACGACGGCGGCCGCGCCGTCGTTGATGCCACTCGAATTGGCGGCCGTGACCATGCCGTCCTTCTTGAAGGCGGGCCTCATGGCCCCGAGCACGTCCATATTGGTGTCCGCCTTGGGGTGCTCGTCGGTATCGAACACAACCGTACCCTTGCGGCTCTTCACCTCGACCGGGAGGATCTGATCCTTGAACCGGCCCTCTGCGATGGCTTTGGATGCGCGCTGGTGGCTGGTGACAGCCAATGCATCCATGTCTTCGCGGCTGATGCAGTGCTTTTCAGCGACGTTCTCGGCCGTAATTCCCATATGGATGTTGTGCATCGAATCGGTCAGGCCCTGGGTCAGCCCGTCGATCAGCACGGCATTGCCCATGCGCTGCCCCCAGCGCCTGGTCTTGTCGTAGAACGGCACGTTCGACATCGATTCGGTGCCGCCAGCAACGGTGATCTCGGCCTCGCCCAACTTCATCATCTGCGCGCAGGAGACAATCGCCTGCGCGCCGGAGCCGCACAGCCGGTTGATGGTGATCGCAGGCACTTCGACCGGCAAGCCCGCGTTGATCGCGACAACACGGGCCAGAGCATGGTCTTCCGGCCCATTGGGCATGACCTGACCGATGACCACGTGGCCAACGTCGCCGGGCGCGAGACCGGCACGGGTCACGGCGTCGGCCACGACCAGGGTGCCAAGCTGATGCGGAGCGAAGCTCTTCAGCGAGCCGCCGAAATCCCCGATCGGGGTGCGCACGCCGGAAACGATGCAGATGTCTTCAAGTTCTGCCATTCAAGGATACTCCGGGCACTTAGAGCGGGATATTGTCGTGCTTCTTCCACGGGTTCTCGAGCTGCTTGTTGCGCAGCTTGCGAAGACCCAGCGCGATCCTGCGCCGTGTGGAATGGGGATAGATGACTTCATCGATATAACCCCTGCCGGCCGCGACGAAGGGGTTGGCGAAGCGATCCTCGTATTCGGCGGTACGGGCCGCGATGGCTTCGGGATCGTCCATGTCCTTGCGGAAGATGATCTCGACAGCGCCCTTCGCGCCCATCACCGCGATTTCGGCGGTCGGCCAGGCGTAGTTGAGATCGCCGCGCAGGTGCTTTGAACTCATGACGTCGTAGGCACCGCCATAGGCCTTGCGGGTGATGACGGTGATCTTCGGCACGGTCGCTTCGGCGTAGGCGAACAACAGCTTCGCGCCGTGCTTGATGATGCCGTTGTGCTCCTGGTCGGTGCCGGGAAGGAAACCGGGCACGTCGACGAAGGTGATGATCGGGATGTTAAAGGCGTCGCAGAAGCGAACGAAACGCGCCGCCTTGCGGCTTGAATCGATGTCGAGCACGCCCGCCAGCACCATCGGCTGGTTGGCGACGACACCCACGGTGCGTCCTTCGATACGCCCGAAGCCGATCACGACATTGCCGGCGTAGGTCGGTTGCAGTTCGAAGAAGTCCTCTTCGTCGACAACTTTCCTGATGACTTCCTTGATGTCGTAGGGCTGGTTGGCATTGGGCGGGATGATCGTGTCGAGGCTGTCCTCGAGCCGGTCATAGGGATCGGCGCTGGGCCGCTCAGGCACGTCCTGCATGTTTGAAAGCGGCAGGTAATCGAAGAATTCGCGCGCTGTGAGCAGCGCCTCGATATCGTTTTCGAGCGCGAGATCGGCGACCGAGGTCTTGCTGGTGTGGGTGATCGCCCCGCCCAGTTCCTCTTGCGTCACCACCTCGTTTGTCACGGTCTTGACCACATCCGGGCCGGTGACGAACATGTAGGAGCTGTCCTTCACCATGAAGATGAAGTCGGTCATCGCGGGGGAATAGACTGCGCCACCCGCACATGGCCCCATGATCATCGAAAGCTGAGGGATAACGCCGGAAGCCAGCACATTGCGCTGGAATATCTCGGCATAGCCGCCCAGCGCATCCACGCCTTCCTGGATTCGCGCACCGCCGGAATCGTTCAGACCGATCACCGGCGCGCCGACCTTCATCGCCGCGTCCATGATCTTGCAAATCTTCATGGCGTGGGTCTTTGACACAGCGCCGCCGAACACGGTGAAGTCCTGCGAATAGACGTAGACCAGACGGCCGTTAATCGTGCCCGAGCCGACGACGACGCCATCGCCCGGGATTTTTTCCTGCTCGTCCATGCCGAAATCGGTGCACAGGTGCTCGACGTAGGTATCGACTTCCTCGAAGCTGCCATCGTCGAGCAGGATATCGAGGCGTTCACGCGCGGTGAGCTTGCCTTTGGCGTGCTGGGCATCGATGCGTTTCTGGCCGCCCCCCTCTTTCGCTGCGGAGCGGCGCTTTTCCATCTCGGCGATATTGGCTGACATGCGGCGGTGTCCTCAAAGTGTCATGCGGATTGGCACATGCGTAAGGCAGGTTGGAAGGCCAGCGTCAATAGGCTAGACGGGATCGATGGCCTACTACACTGTGCAAATGCGGCAAAATCATATCGCAGTTGCACAAAAGTCAGAAGAATCGTGGGATTGCGCGCGTCTCGCGGCATTGCCCAGAGGAGAGAGCCCGTAATGACGCAGCCTGAGGCCCAGGTTCCCGAGTGGTTTACCCGTGCGGTGGCGACGCCCGGTGCATCGCAAACGGTCGAAGTCGAAGGCTGCCCGATCCACTACTTGTCGTGGGGCGACAAAGCCCTGCCAGGTCTGCTGTTTCTGGGCGCGTCGGGCGGCCATGCCCACTGGTACGATCATGTGGCTCCGCTGTTCGCAGACCGTTTCCGCGTCATTGTCATGGACCCTGCCGGTTGCGGGGACTCCGGACGGCGTGAGGCCTATTCGAAAGAGCTTGTGACCGCTGAAATCGCCGGGGTCCTGGAAGATTCCGGCTTGCTCTTGGCAAGTATCCCTCCCGTCGTCGTCGGCCACAGCGCTGGCGCGCAATGCGTGGTCCGCGCCGCGCAGGTCCACGGCGCGGACTGGCTGGGCGTCATCGGTGTGGACGGCCTGCGCTATGCCGAGCTTGAGACCGACCATGCGATCAAGCATTTCCGCTCGATAGACCCCAATGCACCTGCACCGCCGCCGCGCGCGCCGAAAGTCTGGGAGAATCTCGAGGATGCCGTCGCCCGATTCCGGCTCTCGCCTCCGCCAATGATCGAGATCGGCAACGACTTCGTGCTGCGCCATATCGGTCGTCATTCCTACCGCAAGGTAGAGGGCGGCTGGACCAGCAAGTTCGATCCGGGCCAGACCGGACAGGTCATCGACCTCGCTTTCGAGCTCACGCCCGCCCTGAAGGACCTGCCGTGCCGCGCCGCCGCGCTCTATGGTGAGCGCAGCCACCTGACCGATCCCTCCGCCGGGCCGAGCGTTACCGCGATGAACGAAGGCAAGGTCTCGGCCTTCACGATCCCGGGAACCAGCCACTTCCCGATGATCGACAGCCCCTACGCCTTTGTTTCAGCGATCGAAGGCGTGGCGCTCACATGGCTGGCCGAATGGCATCGCGCAAAAGGCTGACCGTCAGCGCATCAGCACCAGCTCTTCCGCCATGGTCGGGTGTAGAGCCATGGTGTCGTCGAACTGGTCCTTTGTGAGCCCCGCTTTCACCGCGATGGCAGCCGCCTGCAACACCTCGGGCGCTTCGGGCGCGATCATGTGCAGGCCGACGATCCGGCCGGAATCGGCATCGCAGATCATCTTGTAGAGACTGCGCTCGCTGCGCCCGGCGACCACGTATTTCATCGGCCTGAAATCGCTTTCGTAGACCTTGATCGACCCCAGCCTGTTACGCGCCTCGCTCTCGGTCAAGCCCACGCCAGCCAGCGGCGGATGACTAAACACGGCGGAGGGAATGCAGTCGTAACTGACCGTGGTGGGCTTTCCGCCAAACACGGAATCGGCAAAGGCCTGCCCTTCGCGGATCGCGACGGGCGTAAGCTGCACCCGATCGGTCACGTCACCCACTGCGTATATGTGCCCGACACTGGTTTGCGAATGGTCATCGACCCGGATCGCCCCCTTGTCGTCCACTTCGACGCCCGCCACTTCCAGCCCCAGCCCCTCGATGTTGGGCACGCGCCCGGTGGCGAACATCACCAGATCGTATTCCGCCGGAGAGTTGCCGGTCGAATGAACCAGCAGCGAGCCATCCGTCTGTTTCTCGATCTTCTCGAAGGTCGAGTTGAACTGAAAGCGGATACCCTTGGTCACGGAAATCTGGAGCAGGCGGTCGCGCAGCGCATGATCGTAGCTGCGCAGCAACTGGTCGGAGCGGTTGATGATCGTCACCTCGCAGCCGAACTGGTTGAAGATGCCTGCGAACTCGTTGGCGATATAGCCAGCGCCGGCAATCAGGACTCGTTTCGGCAGCTCATCGAGGTGGAATGCCTCGTTCGAGGTGATGCCGTGCTCGCAGCCGTCGAACTGGGGCACATGCGGTCGCGCTCCGGTCGCGATGAGCACATGTTTCGCCGTCACACTCCTGCCACTCGCCAGCAGCACGTCATGCGGCCCGGTCAGCGTCGCGCGCTCATGGAAAATCTCGACGTCGTGGTTTTCCAGCGTGTTCGTGTAGAGGCCGTTGAGCCGATCGACATCGGCCAGCACAGTATCGCGCAGCGACACCCAGTCGAACCGCTGGTTCTCGATATGCCAGCCGAACTGCCGTGCATCCTCAAGGTCTTCGGCAAAGTGTGCGCCGTAGACGAGCATCTTCTTGGGCACGCAACCGCGGATGACGCAGGTGCCACCGACTCGGTACTCCTCGGCCACGGCCACCTTCGCGCCATGCGCCGCCGCAACCCGGCTGGCGCGCACCCCGCCAGATCCGGCACCGATGGTGAAAAGATCGTAGTCGAATTCCGGCATCACTTACTCCTGCTGCGGTGGCGATATGGCTGCAGCAGGTCGAAATGCCAAACCGATTCGGCTTCAGCGCCGTGGCGCTGGCGTCAGAACGCCGCCTGTATGCCGATCACCGCCAGTTCGTTGTCCACGCCCTGATCCGACCATGAAGAGCCATCGGCGAAATTACCGCCTGACAGGAAGTTGAGTGGCACGAATCCATCGACGTAGATCAGCTCGCCGAACAGGTTGACGCTCGGCGAAAGGAAGTGCGACAGGCCCAGGACAGTCTGCGACTGGCCTTCCCACGGCGAAAAACCGCGAAAATTCGAGGCTCACCGCGTTGGCGCGCGCCTGTGGGGACTCAATCCGCCTGCCGAATTCATAGCGCCCGCCAATCGTGAACGACTTGGGCTTGACCGCATCGTAGATCGACAGCGGATTGGGCGAAACCGTCCAGATCTGCTGCGGCGGTGTTACAAAGGTGCCGATGCGCGGATCGACCTCGGGAACCTGCGTCGCCTGCCAGACCTTGGTGGTCTGCGCGTAGTTTCCGAGCAGAGTGAAGCTGCCGAGACGGACGCGCGCGTCGGCCGCAATAGCAGGCACATTGTCCGCGCACTTGTTGAAATGGACTACCGGGTAGTCCTGGCAATAGGCAGAGCCGTGCTGGTAGCTGCCCCCAACCATCACCGATCCGCTCGATCCCAGAGACATCGTGTAATTCGCATCGAGCGCGAAATTGTTGAGCTTCGATGGCACATTGGTTCCGGCAACCGGAGTATTGGCCGAACGGAACTGCGATCCGCCCTGCACCGCCATCGCTCGCAGATGCACGCCGTTCGCAAAATATCCAAGCTGGGCACCATAGGCGAGGCCGGCAAAGGCATGGTAGTTCGTCGACGGCGTGAACGGGCTCACGGTGTCGTTAAAGCCGAACGGAATATCCATCTTGCCGATGAGCGCATAGACCGGCCGCTTGTCGAGATTGCCCCACATCACCCAACCGCGCCGCAACTGGATCTGGTTTCGATTGAGGTCGGTCAGCGTGCCGGAGCCGAAACTCTGCTCGGGATCGTAGAGCAGCTCGAAGAAGCCGGTGAAATCGTCGGACAGGCGCGCGGTCATCGCCAGCGAGGCGCTGTGAATCACGGCTTCGGAAACGTGCTTGCCAACCTGGTTGCCAGAGGTCGGATGCCGCGTGAGATAGCCGAATTTCCCGGGCGTATCGCTGATCTGATAGTCGGCAATGACAGTGATCCCGCCCGAAAGCGTGATCCTGTCGGCAAGGCCGCCCGCCTGCTTGGTGCGCAGCTGGATGAGCGGCTTGGTATCGACGTTCTCGGCGACGTCGAGGATGCGGAAACTGTAATCGGAATCGAGCCCGACAAAGGATGCGGAGCCGGCACGTTCCCTGTCGCCATCCACGACCGGACTCGCCGGCCGGGCATCGGCGATATTCGCAGCGGTATCTGCCATGTCGGCAGTCGGCTCGGGCGGAGGCAGATCGGTGGCGGGGGAGGACGGCGTTCCGACGGTTGTCGACGCGCTACGTCCCTCGAGCAGCTCGATAAGGCGCCGGTTCTGCGCTTCGAGAGCATCGATCCGCTCTTCCATCGCCCTTATGCGCGCATCGACTTCGGCGTCCTGCGCAAAAACCGGCGTCGAAATGGCGCTACCCGCAAAGGCAATCGCCGCGAGGCTGATTCCGCGGACTGGCCTGAAACTCATTGTTAACAATCCCCTGTCTGGAGTCAAACCGTCCTCTCAGCGAAGGGCTCTGTTGCTCAATACTTTCGCTCTTTCAACTCGGTCAGGCGGAAATCCCCGCCGCACTCAACAATGCCTGCGTCGATGGATCGAAAACAACGCCGCCTTGCTCGATCTGGCCCGCAATTTCCTTGCCCAGTTCGACGCCGAACTGGTCGAATGGATTGATCCCCATGAGCACGGCATTGGCGAAGGTGCGATGCTCGTAAAATGCGATCAGCGCGCCGAAGCTGGCAGGTGCAAGTTCGTCGATCAGGATCGTCGCTGACGGCCGGTCTCCGGGATAAGAGCGGGCCGGATCGTCGCTCTGCTTGCCCTGCATCAGCGTCGCACCTTGCGCGAAGCAATTGGACAGCAGGATACGGTGGTGGGCTTCGTCGAGATCGTCGCCTGGTACGACGGCGGCAATGAATTCGACCGGGACGAGATGCGCACCTTGATGCAATAGCTGGAACACCGCATGCTGCGCGTCGGTACCAACCCCGCCCCATGTGACCGGCGCGGTCGGGGCATCGACCTGATCGCCGGAGGACGTCACCGACTTGCCGTTCGATTCCATCTCCAACTGCTGTAGATAGGAAGGAAGCAGCGCCAGCCGCTTGTCGTAGGCGAACACCGCGCGGGTCTGGCAGCCACGAAGCCGCGCATAGAGCTGATCGGCAAAGGCGGCGCGCAGCGGCAGGTTGGCGCGCCCCTCGGCCTCGGCGAAGTGCCGGTCCATCGCTGCGGCGCCCTCGAGCATTTCGGCAAAGTCCGGCCAGCCCAGCGCCACGGCCACGGGAAAACCGATCGACGACCACAGCGAATACCGCCCGCCGATGGTTTCGGAAAACGGCAGCACCCGAGTCTCGTCCACGCCCCATTCGACTGCCTTGTCGGGCGCGGCAGTCAGCGCCACGACCCGTCCGAACGGATCGGCGACGCCCGCAGCTTCCAGCCATGCCAGGGCGCTCGCAGCGTTGGTCATGGTCTCGATAGTGGTGAAAGTCTTTGAAGCGACCGCCAGCATGGTCGTTTGCGGATCGCACTTCGCGAATGCTGCTTCGAGTGCGCAGCCGTCAATGTTGGACACGACATGCACGTCGACCATCGCTCCATGCCGCGCCAGCGCATCGATCGCCAGAGCAGGCCCGAGCGCCGACCCGCCAATTCCGATGTGAATGAGATGCCTTACCTCGCCCAACGCACCCTTGTGGATCGCATCGACCAGCGCGGCCATGCGCGCGTGTAACGCTTCTGCCAGCGCAACCGAGTCGTCGCTGCCCATGCCGCGCTGTGCAGTATGCTCGGCGGCGCGCTGTTCGGTGGGATTGACGATCTCGCCGCTCAGCAGCGCTGCGCGCGCGCCTAAGAAATCCATCGCTTCGGCCAGGGCTTCAAAGCCGGTAAGATGCGCCTCGTCGAGGTGACTCTTCGACCAGTCAAACAGGACCCCGCCCTCTCCCAGATCCAGCCGCGCGGTCAGGCTATCGAGCCGTCCGGGATCGCTCTCGAACAAGTCGGCAAGACGGGGCTGGTCGAGCGCTTGCAGGGCGCGCCACGCTTCGTCTGCCGCTGCCATGTCCGCCATTGCTTTGCCTTGCCCCTGATGATTGCCGAGAGGGCCGCGCCCTAGCACGGCACTACCGGAGGGGCCACTGTGCTTCACGCGCTCTTGACGCGCGACGCCGGGGCTAACATGGACTGACGGCAATGACAGAAACCACTGCTCCAGAAACCGTCCAACCGGATGACAGGCCCGAGGAAAAGCAGGAGAGTTTCGTCCTGTTCCTGCTGAAACTGGCGCTGATCGTTCTGGTATTCCGCAGCTTCATGTTCTCGCCGTTCAATATCCCCAGCGAATCGATGCTGCCGCGCCTGCTCAACGGGGACTACCTGCTCGCAGCCAAGTGGCCCTTCGGCTATTCGCGATACTCCTTGCCGTTCAGCGTGCCGCTCATCCCCGGACGCCTGTTCGCGAGCCAGCCAGAGCGTGGCGACGTGGTCATCTTCAAGGCGCCGCCGGGTAACGACATCGACTATATAAAACGGGTGATCGGCCTGCCCGGCGACCAGGTGCAGGTGAAAGGCGGGCAGCTTTTCCTCAATGGCGAGGCGATACCGAAAGTGCCGGTTGGCGATTTCGTCGTCCCGGTCACTCCGAATACGCAATGCTACTATCCGCAGTTCGCGGCACAGGCGAGCGACGGGGCGCAGGTCTGCAAATATCCGCAGTTTCGCGAAACGCTGCCGGGCGGAAAGAGTTACAACGTGCTCGATCTCGCGGACACGCCGCAGGACGATACCGAACCGGTTGTAGTGCCCGAAGGCATGCTGTTCATGATGGGCGACAATCGCGACAACTCGCTCGACAGCCGTTTTCCAGCCGTGCCCGGACAAGGCATCGGCATAGTCCCGCAGGCCAACCTGGTCGGCAAGGCAAGTGTGATCATGTTCTCGACCGACGGCGGGGCGGAATGGCTCAAACCCTGGACGTGGTTTACCGCCGCGCGCTGGAGCCGCATCGGCGGGACGATCTGACAATGACCGGCATGGCCAGCGAGCTGCCGGACAGTGCCCGCGCGTTTATTGTCCACCACGCCGGCGTGGAGCCAGACGACGAGGCGCTGTGGCTCGAAGCTCTCACCCACGGCAGCACCGGGCACGAGCGCAATTACGAACGCCTGGAATTCCTCGGAGACCGCGTGCTTGGCCTGTGCGTCGCTGAATGGCTGTTCGCGTCGAGCGGAGAGGCCGAAGGCAAGTTGTCGCAGCGGCTCAACGCCCTAGTCAGCCGTGCAACTTGCGCGCGCGTTGCCCGATCGGTGGGCCTTGGCGAGCACATGCTGCTCGGAAAACAGGCTCGCGACGACGGTGGCAAGGAAAGCGACAATATCCTTGGCGATGTCATGGAAGCATTGATCGGCGCCTGTTTCGTTGAACACGGTTTCGAGTCGGCCAAAGCAATGGTGCGCAAGCTCTGGGCCGAGGAAGTCGAGGGCAAGGCCGGAAAGCGCAAGCATCCCAAGTCGGCGCTTCAGGAATGGACCGTTGGCAACAAGCATAGAATGCCGGAGTATTCGCTTGTCGAACGTAGCGGCCCGGATCACAACCTGCGCTTCACGGTCAGGGTCGAAGTTCACGGCATTGGCGAGGCGCAGGCGACTTCGAGCAGCAAGCAGGACGCCGAAACGCTTGCCGCCGAAGAGTTCATGAGGAAGTTCGCGTGAGCCAGCGCTGCGGCCTTGTCGCGGTGATCGGCGCGCCCAATGCCGGCAAGTCGACGCTGGTGAACGCACTGGTTGGCCAGAAAGTCGCGATCGTCTCGTCCAAGGCGCAGACTACCCGTGCGCGCCTGCTCGGTGTCGCGCTGGCCGGCGATGTGCAGATCGTGCTGGCCGATACGCCCGGCATCTTCGCACCGCGCCGCAGGCTGGACCGGGCAATGGTCGCCGCTGCCTGGGAAGGTACGCAGGAAGCCGATGCGGTGCTGCTGGTCGTCGATGCCGTGAAACAGCGCAGGCACGAGCTTGAGCCGCTGCTCGCGGCGCTCAAGGACCGGCCCGAGCGGCGAATTCTGGTCCTCAACAAGGTCGACGCTTCTGCCAAAGAGCCGCTGCTCGACCTTGCCCGAGAACTTTCGGAGAAGGTGGAGTTTGCAGAGGTGTTCTTCGTCTCGGCGCTGACTGGCGACGGTGTGTCGGAACTCAAGGCACATTTGGCGGAACTCATGCCGGAGGGTCCGTGGCTCTATCCGGAAGACCAGGTGTCGGACGCCAGCGAGAGGCTGCTGGCTTGCGAGATCACCCGCGAACAGCTTTACCGCCAACTGCACGACGAATTGCCCTACGATTGCGCGGTCCGCCCGGAATCCTATACCCAACGCAAGGACGGCTCGCTGGAAGTGCGCCAGCAAATCGTGATCGCGCGCGACAGCCAGAAGGCGATCGTACTCGGCAAGGGTGGCTCGCGGATCAAGGCCATCGGCGAGGCAGCGCGCAAGGAACTGGCCGAGTTGCTGGGCCAGAAGGTGCACCTGTTCCTGCACGTCCGCGTCGAGGAAGGCTGGGACGAAAAGGCCCGCGACATTTACGAGGAAATGGGACTGGAATGGCAGAAATAGGGTCTGAGCTATGACCGGAGTTCTCGAAGGCATCCGCGTAATCGAGGTGGCACAATATGTGCTGGTGCCTGCCGCCGGCGCCATCCTCGCCGAATGGGGCGCGGACGTCATCAAGATCGAGCATCCCGAGCGCGGCGACGGTGCGCGCGGCATGATGACCATTGGCGAAGTCGTGATCGAGGCGGAAGCCAACCCGATGGTGCAACACGCCAATCGCGGCAAGCGCAGCGTCGGCATCGATATCGCCTCGCCCGAAGGCTACGAGGTGCTGATGGAGCTGGTGCGCTCTGCCGATGTATTTCTAACGAACCTGCTCCCGCCGACCCGTGAAGCGCTTAACATCGAGGTCGAGGACCTGCGAAAGGTCAATCCGAATATCGTCTACGCGCGCGGCAGCGCTTTCGGCAATCTCGGCGAGGAGAGCGACCGGGGCGGTTATGACGGCACCGTCTACTGGCTGCACGGCGGTGTTGCCCATGCGCTCACGCCGGAAAGCTACAAGCCCCCGCTCGCCTTCACGGTCGGCGGATTTGGCGATTCAGTCGGCGCGATGAACCTTGCCGGCGGGATCTCGGCAGCCCTGCTCAGGCGCGAACGGGGCGGCGAGGTTTCGGTAGTCGACGTCTCGCTGATGGGCACCGCAGCCTGGGTGACCGGCATCTACACGAATACCGCGCTGCAAACCGGCTTCGCACCGCGCGCCCGCGACCCGATGATCGGCCCGGTCCCTGTGAACCCGTTCATCGGCAATTTCGAATGCAGCGACGGCGTGGTGATCGGCTTCTTCATCCTCCAGCCCGGCCCGCTGATCCGCGATACGTTCGAGCATCTCGGCATTCCCGAAGCCGCCGACGACCCACGCTTTTCCACCGCAGAGGCCCTGCTCGCCAACACCGAAGCGGCAGGTGCGCTGATAGTCGAGGCTTTTGCCAGCAAGCCGGGCGATTACTGGCGCGAGCGCCTCAAGACCATGAAAGGCCAGTGGGCCGAATTCCGCTCGACCCTCGACATGTGCAACGATCCGCAGGCGGCGGCCAACAACCTCACCGTCGAAGTGCAGACCGCATCGGGCCGCACGATCCGGGTGGTGCGCGGACCGGTGCAATTCGACAATCACGTGCCCGAAGGCCCCGGTGCACCGCAGGTCGGCGAACATACCGAACTGGTGCTTGCCGATCTCGGACTCGACTGGGAGCGGATCGAAGATTTGAAAGCGAAAGGCGCGATTACATGAAGTATTTTCCCTCCCGGTTCGCAAAGCTGTTGTGCGCCGGGGCTGTAGCGCTGTCGCTCGCTACCAGTGGGCACGCGCAGGACGAGCCCGGCCCATTGGCTGGCGGGCGTCATGTCGCCATGGGCAGCTCGTTCGCAGCAGGGTCGGGGTTCGGCCAGGTCAAGTACAACACCCCCCAGCGCTGCGGGCGCAGCTATGAGAACTATGCGACGCTGCTTGCCGAGGAGCTACGCATGCTGCTCATCGACGTGACCTGCGGAGGTGCGACAACCGCCCATATCCTCGGTGCATGGAACGAATTGCCACCGCAGATCGAGGCGGTCACCACAGATACCGACCTTGTGACCATTACGATTGGCGGCAACGATATCGGCTATGTAGGGTACCTGATTGCGGAGAGCTGCAAACAGCGCGGGCCAATCCAGCTCGGCGGGGCAGGTACGGTCTGCCCGCAGGTGCCGGTTCCCAACGACAGCGCCTATTTCAAGCTCGAGAACAACCTGCGCACTATTGCCTACGAGGTGCGCAGGCGCGCGCCCAACGCCCGGCTGATCTTCGTTCAGTATCTCGAGATGGTGCCACCCTATGCCTGCGCTGACTCGCCAATTTCGCTCGATGCGGCGCGAACCGCCCGGGACATCGGTCAACGCCTGGCACAGGTCACCGCAAGAGTCGCGCAGGAGACCGGGGCGACCCTGTTCGGTTTTCCCAAGGCATCGAGAAAGCGCCTTGCCTGTGGCGGCAAGACCGCCTGGGTCACGGGATGGCCCGCGAATTACCAGCCTGGCGATGCATTTCCATGGCATCCGACCCGGGCCGGACATGCCGCCATTGCACGCGAGCTGTTCAAGAATATTGGCAAGGAGTGACGTCAGGACGTCAGCCGGCAGCCTTCTTTTTCTTCGCTGGCGCCCTGCGCTTCTTCTTCGCCGGACCCTTGGCCGCGCGTTCGTCGATGAGACGGATCGCGGTCTCCTCGTCGACATCTTCGGGCTTCATGTCGCGCGGGATTGTCGCGTTGGTCTTGCCGTCGGTGACGTAAGGCCCGTAGCGGCCCGGCAGCACCTTGATCTCGCCACCCGATGTCGGGTGCGCTCCAAAGGTATTTATCGGCTCGGCCTTGACGCGCGCGCCCGGCCCGCGCTGCGCCGCTTCGGCCAGCAGGGTGACGGCCGCGTTCATACCCGTCTCGAACACATCCCCGGTGGAACGCAGCTTCGCATACTTGTCGTCGTGCCGAAGATATGGGCCGTAACGTCCTATTGATGCTTCAATTTCCTTGCCCGTTTCGGGATGTGTGCCGACTTGCCGCGGCAGGCTGAGAAGCTTCACCGCCCACTCGAGATCGGGATTCTCGATGTCCTTGGGGAGCGAGGCGTGTTTAGCCTCCTTACCCTCGCCCATCTGGAAATAGGGACCGAAGCGCCCGATCTTGCGATAGATTTTCTCGCCTGTCTCGGGATGGACGCCCAGTTCGGTATCTTCAACGGCCTCGCCATTGCCGCCGGGTTGGGCAAATTTGCGGGTATATTTGCATTCGGGATAGTTGGCGCAGGCGACAAAGGCACCGTAACGTCCGCCGCGCAGAGCCAGCCGCCCGCCTTCCCGGCCCTCACTGGTGCACAGCGGGCATTGGCGCGGGTCCACGCCATCCTCGCGCGGTGGGAACAGGAAATCCGACAGGAATTCGTCGAGCACTTCGGAAACTTCCGAAGGCTTGCGCTCCATCACTTCGTCGGTCTTGGGCTTAAAATCCTCCCAGAACGCTTCGAGCACGGCTTTCCATTGCGCCCGACCGCCCGACACGTCGTCGAGTTCGTCCTCCATCTCGGCGGTGAAATCGTAGCCGACATAGCGCGGGAAAAACCGTTCAAGAAAGGCCGTGAGCAATCGCCCCGATTCCTCTGCAAAGAATCGGTTTTTCTCGGTGCGGACGTAAGCCCGATCCTTCAGCACCTGGATCGTCGCGGCATAGGTCGAAGGCCGACCGATGCCCAGCTCTTCCAGCCGCTTGACGAGGCTCGCCTCCGAATAGCGCGGTGGAGGCTGGGTGAAGTGCTGGCTGGCTTCCACGCCCTTCTTGGCGGGCATGTCGCCGCTGGAAAGCGCTGGCAGCAGGCCATCGTCTTCATCGGCATCGCGATTGTCCCGGCCTTCCTCGTAGATCGCGAGAAAGCCGGGGAATTTCACGACCTGCCCGGTGGCGCGCAACTCGTTCTGCCCGGTGCCGTCACGTAGCGTGACCGTGGTGCGCTCAAGACTGGCCGATGCCATCTGGCTCGCCAGGGCGCGCTTGTAGATGAGTTCGTAGAGGCGCCCCTCTTCCCCGCCGCCAAAGCTGTCCTTGCCGAAATCGGTCGGCCGGATGGCTTCGTGTGCTTCCTGCGCATTCTTGGCCTTGGTGCTGTAATGACGTGGTTTTTCAGGCAGGTAATGCCCGTCGTAACGGTCCGAAATCGCCCTGCGCGCATCAGAGATGGCCGATCCGTCCATCTGCACGCCGTCGGTCCGCATGTAAGTGATCGCGCCTGCCTCGTAGAGCTTCTGCGCCACGCGCATGGTCTGGCTGGCCGAGAAGCCGAGCTTGCGCGCCGCCTCCTGCTGGAGCGTCGATGTCGTGAACGGCGGGCTGGGATGACGCTTGGCCGGCTTGGTCTCGACCTGCTCGACCCGGAATGCTCCGGCTTCGACAGCGGACTTGGCGCGCATCGCCATGCCTTCGTCGCCGAGGCTGAGGCGCTCCAGCTTGTCACCTTCGAACTTGACCAGCCGCGCTTCGAACCCGGTGCCATCGTGCTCCATCTGGGCAACGACCGACCAGTATTCCTGCGGCTTGAACAGCTCGATCTCGTGCTCGCGCTCGCAGATCAGGCGCAGCGCCACCGATTGCACGCGGCCAGCGCTGCGCGCACCCGGCAGTTTGCGCCATAGCACCGGAGAGAGGGTGAAGCCGAACAGATAATCGAGTGCGCGGCGCGCAAGATAGGCGTCGATCAAGTCCTGATCGAGGTCGCGCGGCGCCTTCATGGCGTCAGTCACTGCCTGCTTGGTGATCGCATTGAATGTCACGCGCCTCACTTCGGCGGGCAGCGCCTTGCGCTTCGCCAGCAGTTCGCGCACGTGCCAGCTGATCGCTTCGCCTTCACGGTCAGGGTCGGTGGCGAGGATCAGGCCGTCGGCCTGCTTGGCGGCATCTGCGATGGCCTTCACCTGCTTGGCCTTGTCGCCATAGAGGTCCCAGTCCATCGCGAAGCCCTCGTCGGGGCGGACCGAGCCGTCCTTGGGAGGCAGGTCGCGGACATGGCCATAGGAAGCGAGCACTTTGAAGCCGCTGCCCAGATATTTCTCGATGGTTTTTGCCTTGGCCGGCGATTCGACGATGACTAGTTGCATTTAGTTCGGGGCCTCACGTGTGCGCACGAAGGTCAGGCGCGGTGCGTGGCGCGTCAAGAGCGCTTCTTTCCAAGAAGGTCAATCGCGATTAAAAGGACCGAGACGATTCATTTGCCGCGGCAAGCACGGCGCGGAGAGTTTGATGGCAACGGTGAAAATCGAGAATCTGGGCGAGGAATTCAGCTGGGGATCGCGCGTCAGTGGCGTGAACCTCAAAAATCTGAAGGATGCCGAACTGCGCGAGGAGCTGGCGCAACTGCTCAAGGACCGCGGCCTTATCGTGTTTCAGGACCTGGAGCCGAGCGCAGAACTGCAGGTCGAGATTTCCACGGTTTTCGGTCCGCTAAAGGATCACCCGACCAAGAGCACACCGCGCGCGGAAGGTGAGCTTCCTCCCGGCGTGATCGAGATCGATTATGGCGGCACCCATGCTGCGGAACAGACCGACCACGGCCTCGTCGAGGTCAATGGCAAGAAACTGATTTCGTTCCTGCCCTGGCACTTCGACCATACCTATAACGACGAACTCAACTATGCCGGCGTGCTCAGGCCCGTGCGCATCGCGCCGGAAATGGGCCGCACCGGCTATGCTGACGGCATCGAGATCTGGGAACGCCTGCCCGCTGACCTGAAAGCGAGGATCGAGGACAAGTCCGTTCTGTACACGCTCGACGTGCGCCTCACGCAAATGCCGTTCGGCCGCTATTTCAAGACCTTCGGCGATCTGCCCCATCAGGCGGGCAACGTCGAGGAATCGAAGACCTTCCCGCGCGCCATTCATCCGATGGTCTGGACCCGCGAGGATGGCCAGAAAGTCGCGCACTACTGCGGCTTCAGCGCGGTCGGCCTTGAGAACCACGAGGACGAGGAGGGCAATGCCCTGTTCGAGGAAGCGCTTCAGGAGATGTACAAGGTCATCACGCCCTACTGGCATGCCTGGAAGCTGACCGACATGCTGATCTGGGACAACTCGCGCGTGCTGCATTCGGTCGAAGGGTGCGATCCGAAATATCCGCGTTGCGTCCATCGCACCACGATTCGTGGGGACTACGGGCTTGGCCGGTTCGAGCACGGCAAGAAGATCGGCGAAGTGATGCGCGAGGGCGTAGCCCCGCTGGCCCTGCCCGAAGGCGCGGAATGAGCGGCGAGGACGCCGAGCGGCGCGAGGCGAACTTCGCGCTCTACCGGCGCATGACTGCGGCGCTCAACGCCAAGGACATCGAAGGCTGCTGTGCTTGCGTCGCCGACGACATCGTCTTTGAGGCTCCAGCCTATCGCGAACCCGGCGTCCCCGTCGCCAGCGGCGGCGCGGCGATGCGCGACATGTATCTCGGGCTGATGGAGTCTTTCGAGACGATCGATTACACGAT
>CAZRVW010000039.1:0-18033 GCA_964603645.1 uncultured Novosphingobium sp.
CCTGTTTCTCGCCATGTCACTGCTCGCAATTGGCGGCTGTGGGTCTGCGCCCAAATGTGCCACTCTCGATGGTCAAGGCATCTCCGATGCGAATGGCTCGAAAGCTCAATTTCGGAGGCTTTTGACAAAAGTCACGCAGAGTACCGTCACGTCAGCAGTGGTGCTAGACCGAGACGGTGCAGCTGGCGCCGTCACCATGGCCTCCGCGATCGAGGCCGCAGTCAGCCGACATCAGGCTGAGTGCGATCGCAATGTCGTGGCAAGCTGGAATATGCTTTCATCAGGCGAAATCAGACGGGTACGTGAGGCTATAAGTAGCCGAGATGAGGCGACCTACTTGCGCTTTGCGAACCGGGTGGGTGAGGAGGCCAGAATGCGCAATCAGCCTCTTCTGATGAAAGCCGGCTCCGAGGTCATGGCAGCCGCGTTCGAGCATAAGGCAGTAACGCACTAATGCGATGATCGGCATCTGCGATTGAGGTCAGATCTGGCGTGATAGAACCCAAAAAGCCGCTCGCGCTGAGCTTGTCGAAGCGCCGCATTTTTTCTGCTCTCAGTGCGTATCGAAGAAGGACAGTCCTTCGACAGGCTCAGGACGAAAGGGTTTTGAAACCTCAGCCCCCCTGCAAATCCGCCAGAAACTCTTTCACCCGGTTCGCATTGTATCCCAGATCGCCGACGCCGACGCGGCTCACCGAGCGCATGTCGACCTCGCTGCGCTTGCCATCCGCGGTAGGCACCGCGCGCAGCACGACATCGTCCTCGAAACGGATCCAGGCGGCATAAGCCGTCGCTTCGAGACGGCCAGCCGCAGGATCGGCCTTTGCCACTGTCCAGCCGCGGTCCCGCGCCAGCTTCTCGGCATCGGAGATCACTTCGGCAACCGGCTTGTCGATCATGATCGTCGTCAGCTCGGGATAGGCCTCGGCGTGGATCGCACGCCAGTTCTCGACTGTCTCGACCCCGGCAAGGTTGTCCTCGCGCAGTTCCAGCACCTCGAAGGTCGGTGGATCGGTAAGGTCGGTCGTGGCATCGTGGATCGCCGGATACTTGCCCGCGCTTGAAGCGCCGAAGCCCAGGAAGCCGAAGACGAGCAGGGCCGGGATCAGCCCGACCAGCGCCGTCTTCGCGCCGCCCTTGCGTTTGCCCAAGGCGATGGAAAGCGCCACGAGGCCGAGAAGAATGGCGATGACCGAAAGCGCGCCAGCCCCTAGCAAAGATGAAAAGCCGGGCAATTTGTCAATAATATCGTACCGTGCCAGTGTCGGCCCGAGTACCGCCAAGGCAAGCGCGGCAAGGCCGAGCCACTTGGTGATCCGCGCCGTTAGTGGCGGCTTTGGTGCATCGTCCATGGTGTTCCCCTCTCCGGGGCGATCCTAGGCTGAACAACTCGCGCCGCCAAGTACGCAGAAGCGGGCGCAATGCGGGTGGTTGAGGCGGACCGGCTGGCTGGCTTCGGCCAGCGTGTCGCCGAGATCGAATTGCGGATCGTATGGCAGCAGGGTGCAGGCAGCGACGCGAGGGGCCGTCTCGCTCTTGCGATGGACGACCATGCGGCTGGTCGCGCACATCGGCTCGGTGGGCGACTTGCCGAGGATCTGCCAGCAATCGGTCGTGATCTCGGCGATGTCGGCCTGCGCGTCCATTTCCGGGAATAGCACCAGCCATGCAGGGTCTAGCGCATCGATGGGGAGAGCTTGTTCGGCAAACAGCGCGGCATAGCCATTGCGCGCCTCGGCCTCGCTTTCGTGCGGAAGCAGGCGACCGGCGACAGCGATGGAGAATCTGTTTTCGGCGAGCCAGCGCAGGCCATCGAGCGCCTTGTGCCAGGTGTCGGCCCCACGCTCGGCTTCATGGATTCCCGGCGTGTAGTGATCGAGGCTCACCCGCAGTGTGAGACTCGCGCCGTGCTTTTCGCGCAGCGCCTTCAGCGCGGCCTCGTGCCGCCGCATGGGCTTCATCGCATTGGTCAGCACGAGGACGTCGAAGCCGCGTTCCAGCGCCTCTTGCAGCATCGCCATGATCTCGGGATTCATGAACGGCTCGCCGCCGGTGAAGCCGATCTCGCGCGTGGACAGCGAGCGTGTTCCGATCTCATCGAGAAATCGTGCGACGTCGCGGGCAGTGAGGTAGACCAGCGCGTCGTTGGTCGGGCTGCTTTCGATATAGCAGCCCGCGCAAGCGAGGTTGCACAGCGTACCAGTATTGAACCACAGCGTTTCGAGCGTGGTCAGCGGCACCGAGGCGCGCTCGGAGCCGTCGGCGGTGTGCTGCGGGTCGACGAACTTTTCGGGCGCAAGGACAGGGGCCTCGGGCGCGAAGGGCGAGTGGCCCAAGGGAGCGGATCGCGGTGCGGTTCGGGCAGCGGTGCGCGCGCTCATCCCCGCCACCTGCGACTCTTCGCAACCAGTTTGGCAAAGCGTTTGGGCCAAGTGCCGAACACTGTCGGCTCCCATGCGGTGAAAGCGGCCTGCTTGGAAATGTCCGAACGCGAAGGGTAGGCGACGATCGCGGAGCCCATCGCGAAGGTGCTCGCCTTGCCCGCGATCACCTGCGTCCATGGCAGGAGCAGCTCGCCCGCATGCTCACCAACGGCCGTCACGCCGAGGACTTTCCTGCCCTTCATCACCAGCTTGAGGTAGCCTTCGCTCGCCCCTTCACAAACCGCACGGTCGTTGTCAGCCAACTCCTGCCGCACCACGTGAACTTTGTCGCCATGCCGGTCGCGCGCCTCGGTTTCGGTCATGCCGACCTGCGCCAGCTCGGGCGACGTGAAGGTGCAGTGCGGCAGTGCCGAGAAATCCGCCTTGGCCGGAATGCCCAGCGCGATTTCGAGCGCGACATTTGAGCCTTCGTAGCCCGAGACATGAGTGAAGCGCGGCCCATCGCGGCAATCGCCGATGGCATAGATGCGCTTGTTGGAGGTGCGGCGGCGCGCGTCGACTGCGATGCCGTTCCTGCCGACTTGCACGCCCGCCTTGTCGAGATCGAGACTGTCGACGTTAGCCTTGCGACCGGCGGCGACGAGCACGTGGCTTGCAGGGATCGTCTCGCCCCCATTGTATGTCAATTGCAGGCCCGTCCCGATGCCGTCGCACCGCTCTATCGCCGCTGTAACGAAGCGCACGCCGGTGCTTTCCAGGGTCTGTTCGACCAGTTTCGCAGCTTCCTCGTCGTCGCGGCCCATCGGACGGCCCGGATCGATAACCGTGACCTCGCTGCCGAGGCGGCGGAAGGCCGAAGCCATTTCCATGCCAATAGCGCCCGCGCCGATTATGGCGAGATGGCGAGGCAACTCGTTCAATTGGAACAGGTTTTCGTTAGTGAGGTAGGGGACGCTTTCGATCCCTTCGATGGGCGGGACAAGGGGGCGCGAGCCGGTGGCAACGACGATCCGCGGCGCGCGCAAGCGCTGATCTCCTACCTGCACCTCGTCACGGGAAACAAACCGTGCCTGGTCGCGGATCACCTCGCAACCCATTGATTCGAAGCGTTCCTGCGAATCGTGATGGGCGATGTCCAGGATCGCCTGCTCGACATGGCCGCGCACGCCCGTCCAGTCGACCCGCGCCTCGCCAAGCGCCACGCCGAGCCGCTCGCCGTGCTGCGCAGCCCGCCCTGCCGCCGCAAGTAGTGCCTTGGACGGAACGCAGCCATTATTGAGGCATTCGCCGCCCATCTCGGCCTGCTCGATCAGCGCGACCGAAAGTCCGAACAGCGCGCAGCCGCCTGCCGCGGTTAGGCCTGCGGCGCCTGCGCCGATCACGATGGCATCATGTGTGTATTTCATCGGGCGACTTTGGTAACCAATCGGGGCGTGCGTCCGAACTACGCACCAAGGGGCAACTTGTCACAGGTTGTTCGTCCGAACCATCCCCGAGGTTACATGAACATAGAGAATTCCCGCGATTACTACGGCAAGGTCCTGCAAGGCAGCGACGACCTCAAGACCGATGCCTGCTGCACCGTGGCCGCGCCGCCCGAGCGGGTGATCGAGGCGCTGCGCAATGTCCATCCCGAGGTGAAGGCGCGCTATTACGGCTGCGGCCTGGTGCTGCCGCAAGCCATCGAAGGCGCGGCGATCCTCGATCTGGGTTCGGGCTCGGGGCAGGATACCTATGTGCTCGCACAGCTGGTCGGCGAGCAGGGCAGCGTTACCGGAGTCGATACTACACCAGAGCAGCTTTCCGTCGCGCGAGAACACGAAGAGTGGCACCGCGAACGTTTCGGTTATTCCGCGTCCAACGTGAAGTTTCTCGAGGGCAATATCGAGCGGCTGGAAGAGCTCGATCTCGCCCCCGCTTCCTTCGACGTGATCGTCTCCAATTGCGTGATCAATCTCGTTGCCGACAAGCTTGCGGTGTTCCGCGCGGCGCGCAAATTGCTCAAGCCCGGCGGCGAACTCTATTTCTGCGATGTCTATGCCGACCGCCGCGTGCCCGAAACACTGCGCGCGGACCCGGTGCTGCACGGCGAGTGCCTGTCGGGCGCGCTCTACTGGGGCGATTTTCTGGCGCTGGCGAAGCAAGCAGGCTTTGCCGATCCGCGTCTCGTCGAGGACCGGGCGCTAGCCATCGGCGTTGCACAGGTTGCGGCTAAAGTCGAAGGCATCGGCTTCCATTCGGCGACCTACCGCCTGTTCAATCTCGACGGGCTTGAGCCGCAATGCGAGGATTACGGGCAGGCGGTGCGCTATCTTGGCACCGAGTCCGACAGCCCCCGCGTGTTCGTGCTCGATGGCCATCACCGGATCGAGGCGGGGCGTATGTTCCCGGTCTGCGGCAACACCTGGAAGATGCTGGCCCAAACGCGGCTTGCCGAACATTTTGAGTTCTTCGGGGACTTCTCCCGACACTACGGCGTATTTCCCGATTGCGGGATAGCCATGCCGTTTGGCCAGGGTGACGCCCCGGACAGCGGAGAAGCGCCCTGTTGCTGAATGTCCTCGTCACAGGCGCTGGCGGGCTGATCGGCGGGGAGCTGTGCGCGCGCCTTGTTGCGAAAGGGCACCGCGTCACCGCCATGGTCCGCAACCGACGGCAGGTTCTGGGCAATGACGGCAAAGAGGTTCCGGTAGCGCGGACTGTGACGGGCGATGTCACCAAGCCGATCATGGGCCTTGCGCCCGAACCGCAGCATGTGGTCGTGCACTGCGCCGCGCACCTCGATTTCGATGCGCCCGAAGAGGATTTGCAAAGGATCAATGTCGCCGGGACAGCACAGGCGATCGCCTATGCGCGAGAGGCCGGTGCCGCCTTCCTGCATGTCAGCACTGCCTATGTTTGTGGGGAGCGCGAAGGCGCAATTGCCGAGGCCCCGGTGCCTCAAGGGACGCGTTTCACCAACCGCTACGAGGCGTCGAAGGCGGCGGCCGAACAACTGGTCGCGCAGAGCGGGCTGCGCTTTGCCATTGCCCGTCCCTCGATCGTGCTGGGTGATAGCGCGACCGGCGCGATCCGTGACTTTCCGTCGCTGTGCAATGTCTTTCGGTTGATGGCGCGCGGCAAGGTCACCACGTTTCCGGCAGCGGCGGACTCGAGCCTCGACTTGGTACCGATCGACCACGTGGCGGAAGGGCTGGCACGCCTTGTCGAGCGCATGGACAAGGCGGCGGGCGGCTGGTTTCACCTTGTCGCCGATGCACCGTTGCCGGCCGCCGAACTTGCGCATGGCGTGGCGCGCGTCGACCACTTCCCGTCGCCGAAGGTCGTTGATCCGCAAGACTACGACCCACAGGCCCTGACTTCATCCGAACAGCTTCTCGCCGGCCGCATGCTCGCGACCTACGGCGCCTATTTCACGCGAAGCCCGCGCTTTGCCAGTGATGCGTTCGCCGCGCTGACCGGACTTGCCTGCCCGCCTTGCGACCGCGGCTGGCTCGACCGGCTGATCGCCCATGGTATCGCGCGCGGGTACTTGCCCCCGCCGCCGCTCAGCGAATGTCGGGATAGAGATCGGCGAGCCGCTTTCGCGCACCCAGAGCCCACATCATCCCGACCTTGAAATAGATCCAGTTGGCGCGCAGCGGCCCCCAGGCGGCGACCCTCCGGTCGGACGTGCGCACGATCCGTGGCACGAGCTTCACCTTGCCGAGCCGTCCAAGCCGGATGCACAGGTCTGCTTCCTCCATCACCGGGGTGCCCGGATCGCAGCCGCCAACCTCGAGGAACTGGTCGCGGCGGAAGAACATGGCATGATCGCCGAACAGCAGTCGGACGCCGCGCAGGAACAGGTGTGGGCGCACGAACAGCGGCGCGTACCAGGTCTTGATCCAGTTGTGGAACGAGGTGCCCCAGCGGGTCTTGTCAGGCCCGCAGATAAGGGGCGTGAAACCGGCGAGGGCTACACGTCGGTTTGCAAGTGTGGACTGGATCACCGCGATCATATCGGTGGGCGGGATCGTGTCGGCGTGGACCACGCAGACCAGCGGGCCTTGCGCGGCCTCCACCCCGGCGTTGATCTGCACTGCCCGCCCGCGCTCGGCTTCGATCACGCGCCAGCCTGCTCCACGGGCGGCTTCGCGCGTCGCATCCTCGCTGCCGCCATCGACCACCAGGATTTCTTCCGGTTGTGGATCGAGCGCGGCAAGCGCCTCGATCAGTTCGGGCAGGACCTTCTCCTCGTTGAGTACGGGTATGACGAGTGAAACTGCGTTCATGGCAGGAATTCCGGCCACTGGGCGAGGTCCTGCGGCTCGTCCACGTCGGTTAGTTCAGGCAGCATGGCGGGTGTAATCCCCCGTGCCGCACATCGGGCAAGCGTTTCTGGCAAGACTTCGGGCGTGCTCCACGGCATATCCGGAAACAGCCATGGACAGGCCTGACGAAAGCCGATCAGCCAATAGCCGCCGTCGCGCGCCGGCCCGATAACGATCTCGTGATCGTCAAACGCCTTCGCCGCATCAAGCAATAGGTCCGGCGTCAGGCCCGGCAGGTCGCTGCCAATCACCAGCGCCGGAGATTCGACTCGCGCCAGCCGTGCCCCGAGATCGCCGTCGCCTTGATCGGCCAAGGTAATGCCTTTCCCGAATTCCGCCTCGAACCGCGCACAGGGAGCGCCCGTCACCCTCAGTTCGACCGGCAGGTCGTTTCTGCGCGCTACATCGAGCGTGTGGTCCAGCAAGCTGCGGTAAATAGTCGCCGCGCCCGCATCGCCGTATTCCTGCGCCAGCCGCGTCTTGACTTGGCCCGGTTCGGGCCAGCGCGCAAAGATGACCAGTGTCGGGATGGGGGAAGGCATGGTCCGTGCCTAGCCGCTCGACTGTCGCTTGCCCATGGGCCACAATGTCCGGATGGCCCGGATCAGCAAATTGGCGGCATTGGCGCTCGGCGCCGGACTGGCCGGCGCGGTGGTCGCGCTGGAGCGCAAGCGGCCGCTTCGCCGTACGACCGCGCCGGTCATCCCGCGCACCGTGCACAATGTCGTGATGGGGATCGCTTGTGCAGCCGTGATCGAGGCGGTCGAAAAGCCGCTGACTGGCCGCATTGCCGAGCGCAATGCGGAGCGGGGCAGGGGACTGGCGGGCCTGATGCCGTGGCCGCTGAAGGCGCTGACCACCCTCGCGGTAATGGATTACACGTTCTACCTGTGGCACGTCGCGACCCACAAGGTGCCGGTCCTCTGGCGGTTCCACCGGGTCCACCACGTCGATCCCGATCTTGATGCCTCGACCGCGATTCGCTTCCACTTCGCCGACATGCTGGTCTCGTTGCCTTGGCGGCTGTTGCAGGTGCGGCTGAGCGGCGCGGGGCTGCGCGGGCTGGCGCTCTGGCGCGCATTCTTCAACGCATCGATCCTGTTCCATCATGCAAACCTGCGCTTGCCAGAGGGCTGGGACCGGCGACTGTCATGGCTGCTGACGACGCCGGAAATGCACGGCATCCATCATTCAAGAGTGCGCGAGGAGCGCGATAGCAACTGGACCAGCGGCATCAGTGTGTGGGACCGGCTTCATGGAACCTTTCGCGATCGGCCCGCGCAAGATGAGCTTGCCATTGGCGTGATGAGCGGTGAGGCGGAAGAGACGGCGTCGCTGCCGGTCAGCATCGCCGCGCCGTTTTCTGATCGCACCGGCCAGTAAGACGAGCTGTCTCTTCCCAAAACTGGTCCAATCGCGCATGACAGCGCGTGAGCCACACGGACCAATTCGAGAGGAAACCCCACACCATGTTCTCAATGCGCTTCGACATGCGCGCGCCCGATACCGGCGCACCGGCAAGCGAGCTTTACAAGACCGCGATCGAAATGGCCGAATGGGGCGAGAAGAACGGCTGCGTCGCCGCGACATTGTGCGAGCATCATTCCAGCGACGACGGCTATTTGCCATCGCCGATGATCCTGGCCGCAGCCATGGCGTCGCGCACGACGACGCTGCCGATCGCCATCGCGATCTTCATGCTGCCGATGTACGACCCGGTGAAGCTGGCCGAGGACATGGCGGTTCTCGATATCATTGCGGGCGGCCGGGTCAGCTATGTCGGCGGCATCGGTTATGTGCCTTACGAATACGAAATGTTCGGCACCGACTTCACCAAGCGTGGCAAGGCGGCCGAGGAAAAGCTTGATCTGTTGTTGAAAATCAAGGGTGGCGACGAAGTGATCCATGAGGGGCGGCGGATCCATGTGACGCCTGCTCCGACCACACCGGGCGGTCCGGTGGTTGGCTGGGGCGGCGGCTCACCGCCTGCCGCGCGGCGCGCGGGCAAGCACGGCGTCATGTTCATGGCGCAGACCGATGATCCCAAGCTCGGCGAAATATATGAGCAGGCCTGCCGCGACAATGGGCATGAAGTCGGCTTCTACATGTTGCCTTCGCAGGAAGCGCCGACGACGACATTTGTCGCCGAGGACGTCGACAAGGCGTGGGAGGAACTCGGCTCCTACATCATGCACGATGTCCTCACCTATCAGAAATGGAACGAGGGCCGCGAGGGCATCAGCAGCATTTCGTCCGCCAGGACGGTCGACGAACTTCGCGCCGAAAACAGGACGCATCGGATCATGAGCGTCGATCAGGCGGTAGACTATGTGAAGGGCGGCGCGCCGCTGGGCCTGTTGCCGCTTGCGGGTGGATTGCCGCCCGAGCTCGCATGGAAATACCTCAAGATCGTCAGCGACAAGGTTATGCCCCAGCTTGGCTGATACGCCGCCGCCTGGAATGGTAGCTATTCCCGGCGGCACGTTCGCCATGGGGTCGGAAAACTTCTACCCCGAGGAAGCGCCGATCCGACAGGTACGCGTCGATCCGTTCTGGATCGACGAAGTTCCGGTCACCAACCGCCAGTTTGCCGCGTTCGTTGAGGCGACCGGGCACACGACCTTTGCCGAGATTGCGCCCGATCCGCGCGACTACCCCGGCATGGACCCGGCCTTGGCCAAGGCGGGATCACTGGTCTTCGAGAAAACTGCGGGTCCGGTCGAGCTGACCGATTTCAGCCAGTGGTGGGACTTTTGCTTTGGCGCAGACTGGCGGCATCCGACCGGGCCGGACAGCTCGCTTGAAGGGTTGGAAGATCATCCGGTTGTCCACGTGACCAATGACGATGCGCGTGCCTATGCCGAATGGGCGGGCAAGGCACTGCCGACTGAAGCCGAGTGGGAATGGGCGGCGCGTGGCGGGCTGGAAGGCCGGGACTATGGCTGGTCGGCAGACCATGCCGACGAACTTGCGCCCGATGGCAAAATGCTCGCCAATTACTGGCAGGGCCTGTTTCCTTTCGCGAATACCGAAGAGGATGGCTGGCTCCGCACCTCGCCGGTGCGCAGTTTTCCGCCAAACGGTTATGGGCTTTACGACATGATCGGCAATGTTTGGGAGCATTGCGCCGACTGGTATGCCGAGCCCAAACCGGCGAAGAAAAGGAGCCCCTCGGCCTGCTGCACGCTCGACAATCCGCGTGGCGCTCGCAAGGGAGAGAGCTTCGATCCGGCACTGCAGGGCATGAAGATCGGTCGCAAGGTTATCAAGGGCGGCTCGCACCTGTGTGCGCTCAACCATTGTCGCCGCTACCGGCCAGCCGCGCGATTCCCCCAGGCGACCGATTCCTCGACCAGCCATGTCGGCTTTCGCTGTGTCATGCGCGTAATAACGTAATCGCAAAAGAGAGTACTGAATACCGCTCTGGCGTATTGACGGGCACCGAGAGGGCGGGCAACGTCGCCAGTGAGAGTGAAAGTGGACCGACGGGCCGGAGACCCGGCCCGGGCGGAATAAACTATTGGAGCCAGACCCGTGTCCGACGATCCCTATATCCTGATTACCGCCGATACCCATGCCGGGGGCGGCCACGCCGCCTATCGCGAGTATCTCGACAAGAAGTATCTCGACCAGTTCGACGAATGGCGCGGCGGATACCGCAACCCGGAAACCGAGCACTACCACAACGTCAAGAAGCTGCGGAACTGGGACTATGACCTGCGCACCGAAGAGCAGGACAGTCAGGGTGTCGTCGGCGAGGTCATCTTCCCGAACACTGTGCCGCCGTTCTGGCACAAGCCGCTTGTGATGCCGCCGTCGGCCGTGCCGAACGATAAATACGAGCTCTATCAGGCGGGTATCGACGCGCATAACCGCTGGCTGGCCGACTTCTGTGCCGAAGACCCGCATCGGCGGGCGGGCATCGGTGTGCTTCTGCCCAACGACCTCGAGAAGGCCGAGAAGGACGTTCAGGAATTTGCGAAGATGGGCTTGCGCGGCGGCGTGCTGCTGCCGCTGATCGCGCCCGACGCGACCTGGCTCAAGCCGCTTTACGATCCGGCTTGGGACCGCGTTTATGCCGCGATCCAGGATTGCGATCTGGTGATGAACCAGCACACCGGAGCGGGCATTGCCGATCACGGCGATGATCTGGTCGGTCAGGCAATCTGGATGTCGGACGTGCGCTGGGCCGCCCAGACCGGCCTCAGGCACCTGATGCTCTCGGGCGTGTTCGAGAAGTTCCCCAAGCTTAAGTACATCATCACAGAGTCCGGCTGCCGCTGGGCGGGCGAACTGCTTGCCGATCTCGATCGCATCGATGGCAGCATCAAGCGCGGCGTCACCGGCGAGATCAAGTACTCTGGCGACTGGGTGCTCAAGCGCAAGCCGAGCGAATATGCCCACGACTGCGTATTCTATGGGGCGAGCTTCCCCAACAAGGCCGACCTCGACGGTATCGACGCAGTGGGCGAGGACAACGTGCTGTGGGGCAACGATTACCCGCACTACGAAGGCACCTTCCCGTACAACCTCGAATCGCTGCGCATGACCTTCGACGACATGCCCGAGGAACGCCGCCGCAAGGTGCTCGGCCTCAATGCGATCAAGCTTTACAAGTTTGACGAGGCGGAAATGAAGAAGCGGGCAGAGAAATTCGGTCCGCGTCCCTCGCAGGTCAACGTGCCGCTGCCCGACGAGGACATTCCGACCGATTCGTACTGCTATCTGTTCACCGATACGCTGCGTACGAGGAAGGAAGCCGCAGCGGCCGCTGCTTGAGCAGGCGAAACCGCCCACGCCGCGTGAGCAAATGGGCGCGGGTTGGCAGAGGGAGAGAAGAAGCTTGGCGGACGATCCGTTCGAACTGTTCCGTGCGGTCAACGCCGAGCTGACCGGCCCCGGCGGCTCGTTCGAATTGCGCAACCGCGACGATCCGCACCGCAAGGAATTTGCGGGGACTCTTCGCAATTTCTGCGCGGTGATGGATCGCGCGCGCGAGCGCTATAGCGACAAGGTCTATCTCACCTTCCGCGACGAAAACCGTACCTACGGCGAAGTGATCGGCCAAGCGGATCGCCTCGCGGCGGCCCTTCACCATCGCCACGGGATCGAGAAGGGTGACCGCGTCGGCATTGCCATGCGCAACCGCATCGAATGGTTCGTGGCTTTCCTTGCGCTGCAACGACTGGGCGCCATTGCCACCTTGCTCAACAGCAGGGGTGCGGCGGGCGAACTGGCGAGCACGGCCGATCAGGTGGGCTGCAAGCTGGTGTTTGCCGATGCCGAGCGCGACGAATTGCTGGCTGATACGGCGACTTGCACGGTCCTTGGCCTCGACGATCTCGAAGCTCTTGTGGCCGACAAGGATGTGCCGCCGCATCCCGGTTTCCCCGATCTCGATACCGACGATCCGTCGCACATTATCTTTACCTCGGGCACGACCGGGCGTCCCAAGGCGGCCACGCTCACCCATCGCAACCTGGTTGCGGTAGTGCGCGAGATGGAGTTGCGCGCGGAAGCGGGCCTTACAATGGCCGCCATGCAGGTGGGCCAGCCGGTCGAAGTATTGCGCGCGGCGATGCCCCCGGCACAGCCGGCCCTGATGATTTCGCCCCTGTTTCACATCTCGGGCATTGTCGGCATGGCCTCGTCACTGACGACCGGCAGCCGCCTGATCCTGATGCGCCGCTGGAATCCCGAAGAGGCGCTTGATCTCATCGAAGACAACGGCTGCGGGATGCTGTCGGGGCCAAGTATGGTCTTCGCCGATCTGCTCGCTCTGCCGAATGCAGGCCATCGCATGCGCTCCATGCGCAGTTGCGCGATCGCCGGGCAGGCGACGCCCGCCAAGCTCGGCGCGGACCTGCGCGAGCAGGTGGCCGGTATGTCGGTTGCCTCGTGCTGGGGACAAACCGAATGCACTGGAGCTGCTACGACCGCCACCGGCGCGATGTTTGCCGCGCGCCCGGACACGGTCGGCGTCGCTATCGATACCATCGACCTGAAGATCGTCGACGAGCAGGGCAATGAGCTGCCGCCAGGACAGGTTGGCGAAATACTGATGCGCGGTTCGACCGTGATGCAGGGTTACTGGGACGACGACGAAGCCAATGCCAAAGCCTTCCGCGATGGCTGGCTGTGCACCGGCGACCTTGGTTGGGTGGACGAAGACGGGCTGATCTTCATCACCGACCGGGTGAAGGACATGGTCATTTCGGCCGGGGTGAACATCTACTGCGCCGAAGTCGAACGCGTGCTTTCGATGATGGAGCACCAGCACGAAGTAGCACTGTTCGGTGTCCCCGATAATCGCCTTGGCGAGCGTACGATTGCTGCTGTGGTGCCGCGCGAAGGCGCGGAATCGCTTATCGACGAGGACAAGGTCAAGGCGCACGTCCGCGCTAATCTCGCTGACTACAAAGTTCCTGCCGAAGTCCGCTTCGACCTTGGCCCGTTGCCGCGCAACGACATCGGCAAGGTCGACAAGGCGCGACTGACGGAGCGGTACTTCGAACGCGTGAAAATTTCAGCTTAAGAACGGAAAGGCAAAACCCCTCATGCCCATGCCCAAGGATATTGGCATCATCGACCTGATGCTCGGCATTCCTGTCTCGGAGGACAATTCCGAACAGTACGACTTCATCAAGAAGAACCTGATGGACACGCAGAGCAAGGAAATGTTCAAGATGCCTGTCCAATACATGTTCAAGGATATTCCGCGCACCAAAGTCGACGGCGACAAGGTCGACTGGACAATTGCGCAGATGGACAAGCACGGCATCGAGAAAGCCTTGATCGGCGTCAGCGCCGCCAATTCGGACCGTGCAGCTGCGTTGGCCCGTTACCCTGATCGCTTCCTGCTCAGCTACGAATGCGATCCCAACAAGGGCATGGAGGAAGTTCGCAACATCCGCAGGCTCAAGCGTGAGCAGAATATTGTTGCCATCACCGCTTTCCCGGCGGGCATGCATCCCCAAGTGCCGATCAACGACAAGAAGCTCTATCCGATCTATGCGACCTGTGTGGAAGAGGGCCTGCCGTTCTTCTGCACCACCGGCATCGCGGGTCCTCGCATCCCGTCGATGTGCCAGCGCACCGAACTGATCGAGGAAGTGGTGTGGTTCTTCCCGGAACTGAACTTTGTCATGCGCCACGGCGCGGAGCCGTGGGATGCGCTGGCGGTCAAGCTGATGCTCAAGTTCCCGAACCTCTATTACAGCACGAGCGCCTTCGCGCCGAAGCATTACCCCAAGTCGATCATCAACTATGCGAACACGCGCGGTGCGGACAAGATTCTCTATGCAGGCTATTTCCCGATGGGGATGAGCCTCGAGCGGATCATGTCCGACATGGAGAACGTGCCGTTCAACGACGATGTGTGGCCCAAGTTCCTGCGCGGTAATGCGCTGAAGCTTTTCGGGCTTGAAGGATAGTAGCCATGGCGACGCTTGCAGCTGAACAGGACAATCTGGAGACCTTCCGCGCGGAGACCCGCGCATGGCTGGAGGAGAATTGCCCGCCTGGCGCGCGCAACCTTCCGCAGCAGATGGACGCCAGTTTCTGGGGCGGCCGCAACCCGGTCTATCCCAGCGAAGACCGGAAGGTATGGTTCGAGCGGATGGTCGCGCGCGGGTGGACCGCGCCCTCTTGGCCGAAGGAATATGGCGGTGGCGGCCTCGACGCCGCGCAGGCACGCGTCCTGAAACAGGAAATGGCGCGGATTGGCGCGGTCGAGCCGCTGCAGAGCCTTGGACTGATGATGCTGGGCTGGGCCATCCTCAAGTTCGGCACCGAAGAGCAGAAGCTTGAGCACCTGACCAATATCACCCAGGGCAAGATTCGCTGGGCGCAAGGCTATTCCGAGCCGGGCGCGGGCTCCGACCTCGCCAGCCTGACCACGCGCGGCGAGGACCGGGGCGATCATTTCGTGGTCAATGGCCAGAAGATCTGGACGACCTACGGTCATAAGGCCGACATGGTCTTCACGCTCGTGCGCACCGAGCCGGATGCGCCAAAGCACCAGGGCATCAGCTTCCTGCTGATCGACATGGACCAGCCCGGCGTCAATGCGAAGCCGATCCGGATGATCAGCGGCAATGAGCACTTCGCGCAGACCTTCTTCGATGACGCGATTGTCCCGCGCGCCAACCTGCTGGGCGAACAGGGCAAGGGCTGGGACGTCGCAAAGTATCTGCTCACTTTCGAGCGCTCGTCTATGGGCCAGTCGCTCGGCGGCGGTCAGGGCAAGACGATTGCCGATATTGCGCTGGAAAATGTCGGCAAGGAAGGGCTTGCGCGTGAACCGGGCCTGCGCCGCGAAGTCACCGAGACGATGATGGAAACCTGGGCGATGCAGATCGCGGGTGAGCGCATGTTCGATGCGGGCAAGGCAGGTTCGCTTTCGCCCTTCTCGCCCAACGTGATGAAATTGCTCGGGACCGAGCTGGCGGCGCGGCGCACGCGGCTTGCCATGTCGCTGGGCGGTTTCGACGATCTCGCGCGGGATGGCCAGACGGCTTACGACTGGTTGCAGGCCCCGCCCAATTGCGTCGCGGGCGGCTCCAACGAAGTGCAACTGAACGTGATTTCCAAGCGCGCGCTTGAACTGCCGGAGTACAAGTAATGGCTTTGGTTCATTCCCAGGACGAGACGATGCTCGTCGATTCCACGCGTGGCCTGCTGGATCGCGAAGCGCCGCTCACCGCGTTTCGCGCGCTGCGTGACAGCGGCGAGCCACTGGCGTGGGACCGCTCACTCTACGGCAAGCTGGCCGAGAATGGCCTGGTCGCGCCAAACGTCGACGAAGCGGACGGCGGGGTCGGTATGGGCATCGCCGCTGCCGGTCTAGTCATGGAGCAGGCGGGCCACGTGCTGGCCGCCGCGCCTCTGCTTTCCGCCGCGATCAGCGCTACGCTGATTGCTGGGGCGGGAAGCAAAGGCGATCTGCTTGGCCAGATCGTGTCGGGCGCGAAGGTGGTTGCACCCGCGCTCGACGAGGCAGCGCGCCATAATTCGGACAAGCTGGAAACCATAGCCGAGAAATCGGGTGACGGTTGGGCGCTGACCGGCAGCAAGACCGCCGTGATCGACGGCTTCGAAGCCGACGCCTATGTCGTTTCGGCCATGGTCGATGGCGCGCCCGGCCTGTTCCTGGTCGAGAAGGACGCGAGCGGCCTGTCAGTCGAGCGTTTTGTCGCCGTGGACAGCCGCAACTACGCGAAGCTCACCCTGTCTGGCGCTCTCGCGACCAGGCTTGGCGATGGCGATGCCAGCCAGGCCATCGCGGCGGGGCTCGACGTGGGCCGGGCACTGCTGGCGGCGGACCTGTTGGGCGCTGCAGACCAGGCCTTCAACCGCACGGTTTCCTACCTCAAGGAGCGCAGGCAGTTCGATCGCGAGATCGGCACCTTCCAGGCGCTGCAACATCGTGCCGCACGGCTTTATTCGCGGCTCGATGTCGCGCGCGGCGTCGTGCTCAAGGCGCTGCGCGCGCTCGACGATGGCAATGCCGATGCGACCTGGCTTGCCAGTCTCGCCAAGGCCACGATGACCCGGCTGGCACGCGACGTCATGATGGAAGCCATGCAGATGCACGGCGGGATCGGCATGACCGACGACTTCGACGTCGGCCTGTTCGTCAAGCGCGCGCAGGCCTCGGGCGAATTGCTGGGCGACGACCATTTCCACACCGAGCGGTTGGCCGCAGGGAAGTGGGGACTGTGACGATTCTTTCCCTCCGTTGAGGGGCGGGGCTGTTCAGCTTCCTGTCAAACCGTAGGCCCCGACAGTCGGGATATCGTTCGCCGTTACCACGCCAGGCTTCGCCGCGACCGTGCCGGGAATCGCATTGAGCGCGGGCATTCCCGTCGCGATCATGCCGAGCCCCATGAAGTCAGGCTCGTTCCAGTCGGGATCGGGCATCAGCATGAAATGGTTGCGGATCGTCGGCCTGCCGTCGACTTCCATGATGTAGCCGTGGCGCAACTCGAAGGCCTCGTCCCAGTGCTTGCCCTTGAGCCATTGGGTGCGCAGCACGATCAGGTCCTTGCCGTTCTTCCAGCCGCGCCAGCGCGCATCAACCGCCGTGACTGTGCCCTTGGGGATGAAGGCGTAGCCAAGATCGTTGTCCTCGGTTGCCGGGAAAACGTCGATGTCGAAAGTGATCTCGTCGAGTTCGACGCCAAGTCCCTCGGCAATCACCTCGACCGCGTCGGAGAACACCGCCGTCGCTTCCTTCGCCTCGGGCTGGATGGTGGGATCGTCGAGCGCCTTGCCGTAGCCGACCTTCACTTCGGTGGTCCAGGAATCGTAGTCGGTGCAATCGACAGATTCGAGCATGCGCACCTGATCGACCCGGCCGCAGACCTGCGTCAGAGCCAGCGCCATGACATCGGCGAATCCGGGATTGACGCCTGAGCCGTAAAGCGAGGCGCCGCCTTTCACGCCCGCAGCATGCAGCCGCTCGCGCTCGCCATAATGCATGCCGGTGATGATCGCGGCGGTGGTGACGACATTAACACCGCCTTCGAGAAGACGCACCAGCTCGTCAAAATTCGGCCATTGCGCCGTGTAGCAGCAGGCATCTGGCTTGAGTGCGATCAGCGCGTCGATATCGTTGGTGGCCTTGACGCCGGTCGGCGTATCCAGCCCTGCAAGCTCCGCTGCATCGGTGCCGGACTTGGAGTCCGAATAGGCGTAGACCCCGACCAACTCGTAGTGCGGGTTGGCGATGATTGCACGCAGGGTGCGTACGCCGACATTGCCGGTGGTCCATTGGATTACGCGATAAGTCATCGGGGTCTGTCCTCTCTGCCGGTTTGCAGCCTCGTGGAGCAAGTGTTTACCCCAAAGCGGCGTCGACGCCACACGCCCCAGCGATCAGGCGGCTGCTTCGATCTTCCAGTCGGGCACCTGCACACCCGCCGCGTCGCGGGCTGCGAATTCCGGCGCGATCGTGCTGGCGCGGCGCAGCTGCCGCGTCTCGCGATCGGCCCGGTAAGGGCAGGAGCGGTGCATGGTGCAGCGATTGTCCCAGATCACGAGGTCGCCCGCGCTCCACGTGTGTGTAAATACATTGCCCGGCTGGGTCGCATGCTCGGTCAGTTCGCTAAGCAGCAGCCGCCCGCCGGGAATCGGCATGCCGACAATGTGGTCGGCGTGCGCCGAAAGGTAGAGCGTCTTGCGGCCGGTTTCGGGCAGCACCCGCACCAGATCGTGGGTGACGCTGTTGGCCACAGCGGGATTGCTCTCGTCGAAATCGTTAAAGCCGAGCCAGCGGCGCGCGGTGGTCGAGGAATGTTCGGCGACAAGCCCTTCGACCAGTTCCTTGCGTTCGG
>CAZRVW010000040.1:0-17943 GCA_964603645.1 uncultured Novosphingobium sp.
TCAACGATGGCCTCTGGCGCCATGCGCCCCGACTGCATTTGTACGATCAGATCGGTTCCACCGGCGAGCGGCCTCGCGCCTTTGTTGGCGGCCAGTAACTCGGTCGCCTCCTTTACGGTGTCCGGCGCATGAAACGCGAGATTCGCCATTCTCATCTCCCATTAGGCAAGTGCTGCGAAAGCTTCACGGTCAGCGCGCATTCGTCAAGGCCGAAAGGCAACGCCAGCGCGAAATATTTCGTTGGATTATGGTTTCACTGCGAGACGCTGTAACCGCCGTTTACCGGATAGGTCTGTCCGGTGATCCATGCGGCCCGGTCGGAACACAGGAATGCGACCATGCCGGACACGTCCTCGGGCTGTCCGTACCGCCGGATAAGGTACTGCGAGACGGCTTTCTTGTATTGCTCGGTCTGCTTGTAAGCTTCGAACTGCTCAGGACTCTGCATCGTCTGGATCGAACCGAGGGCGACTGAATTGCAGGTTATCCCGTAACGCGCGGCATCCTTGGCAAGCGAGCGCATGAAACCCGCCGCCCCCGCCTTGGCGGCAGCGTAGACGGCCAGCCTTGGCTCACCCACACGCCCAGAATCCGAAACGATGGTGACGACCCTGCCCCGCCCGGCATCGACCATGTACGGAAGCGCGACGTGGCAGCAGTTCAGCACACCGTAGAAGTTGGTGGCGATATATTTGTTCCACACTGAAGGATCCTCGTCCCAGAACGGCGGGCCGAGATCGAAAGTCCCGTCAGGTCCGGCGTTACCCGCGTTGTTGACGAGGATCGTCGGCGCGCCCAGCTCTGCCGTGACGTTCTCGTAAACGGCTGCAACCGCTTCACGGTCGGTTACGTCAAATACTGCAGGCATGGCCTTCACGCCCATGGCCCTCACTTCCTCGACCACCTCGTTCGCGCGCCCGGCATCGAAATCGTTGACTGCAATTCCGCCGGCATTGTGCTTGGCAAGCTCGAGCGCGATCCCCCGCCCGACGCCCTTGCCTGCGCCTGTCACCAGCGCAACCTGTCCGCCGATATCGAGTGTGTCTTCGCCAATCATGGCCTCTGCCTCTCCCGTTCTTGCTGTTGTCGCGCCTCGTGACAGGACGCATTTGCATCGCTAGTCACGCCTGCGAATCAGACATCAGGGCGTTCGGCCATATCGGGCGATCATGCAACCCGGTCGATACAGGAACAAAGCACATACTATGACCGAAGCCACTTTTCTCTCCGTCGCCCGCCTCGACGAGGTGCCGCCCGGCGCCAAAAAATGCGTCATGGTCGAGGGGCAGAAGGTTTTGCTGTGCAACTCCAAGGACCGGATTTTCGCAATCGAGAACCAGTGCAGCCACGTGCTCGAGCCACTTGACGATGGGCGCATGCGCGGCGGCTGGATCGCCTGTCCGGTCCACGGCGCGCGTTTCGATCTTGAGACTGGCAAGCCGCTCAATCCGCCTGCTATCTTCCCGATCAAGACCTACGAAGTGCGCATCGAAGGTGAGGACATTCTCGTTTCGAACGAGGGCAAATTCCCCGACTGAATCAGGCTCGCGAAGTCGCACCGCCGTCGACGCACATGACCTGTGCGGTGACATATTTGGCGTCCGGCGACATCAGGAACGCCGCCATGGCAGCAATGTCATCGGGTTCGCCCAGGCGATCCTTGAACATGTTCGAGCGCATGAACGCCTTCTTGGTCGCCTCGTCGAACTTCTTTTCAAGCCTCGGGTGCAGGATCAGCCCCGGCGCGATGACATTCGCGCGAATGTTCTGCGGCCCGAACCGTGTCGCAACATGGCGCATCAGCGCTAGGATCGAGGCCTTGGCCATCGAATAGGCGACCCGGATCGGCGCGACTTCGTAGGCAGCCCCGGAGCTGGTGTAGAGCATCGCTCCACCGCCACGTTTGAGCAGTTCGGGGATCGCCGCCTTGGTGCAAAGCACGAAGCCGCGTGCGTCCACTTCCATTTCCTCGTCCCAGGTTTCCATCGGCAATTCGAGGACATCGACGCTGATCGTGCCATCGACAAAACTGGCGTAATTGGCGTGAAAGCAATCGATCCCGCCAAAGTCCTTGACCGCGCGATCGACCAGCGACTGGATTGAGTCCGCGTCGGTCCCATCGAGATGCTGGCTCACCGCCGTGCCTCCCGCTGCTTTCACCTCCTCGGCTGAAGCAGCAGCCACATCCTCGTTGCGATCGCCGATCACGACAGTCGCGCCCTCGCTGGCATAGCGGCGCGCGCAGGCTCCGCCGATTGCTCCCGAGCCCGCCAAAACAATGACCTTGCCGTCAAGCCGCTTCATGCCATTTCCCCTTCTCCAATTGCCTCGCCAGCCGCAACTATCGCTCCGTTACCGGTTTGAATAGCGCATCGATCGAGCCGATGTTTTGATCTCCCGCGAGGACCACTCCGCGCACGAAGACCAGAGACCGCGTCTTGCGCACCACCTCGGCCTTGCAGCTCACGAAATCGCCGATTCGCGCGGCTCCGGCAAATTGATAATTCATCTGGACAGTGACGCAGTACGCAATTTGCGCTGCCTTGGAAGCTGCGAAGCCGAGCACGATGTCGGCAAAGGTCATCATCGCCCCACCATGCACAACATCGCCGCCGGCATTATCATTGCCGATCCCTTCCGGCGCTATGAATCCGGCTTCCAGCCCGCCCCTGTCGGTGCGGAACAGCACCTGTCCGATGGACGTGGAAAAGCCTGACGAGCGCAACTCACGCCAGCCTTCGGCCTTGAGGGCCTCAATTGTAAGCGTCATCGGTTCAGGTCAGGTCCTGATTGCCCAGTCCTGCCGCATGCTTTGCCGCGATCCAGCCGAAGGTCATCGAAGGCCCGATGCTTGCGCCCGCGCCCGGGTAGACATCGCCCATCGGCGAGGCGGTGGTGATACCGCAGGCATAGAGATTACCGAAGGGGTTTCCGTCCTTCTTCAGTACTCGCGCCTCGCAATCGGTCATCACCCCTCCATAGGTATCGACGTCGCCGGGCACGACATCGATCGCATAGAACGGCGCCTCCTCGATCTTGCCCAAGGTCCGGCCCGGCCCACGTGGCACCAGCCCATCACCGAGATAACCCTGATACTCGCGGTCGCCACCGCGCTGGAAATCGGTATCCAGCCCGGCATCGACAAAGCCGTTCCAGCGATCGACCGTCGCGCGCAACTTTTCAGGCGGGACTCCGATCTTCTCGGCCAGTTCCTCGATGGTATTGGCTTCCTTCAGCCAGCCACTCTCTCGCCAGCCCTTTGGAATGCGCGAGCCCATCTTGTTGTGCAGCGGATATTTGATCATGTATTGCGAATCCATGATCCCCCAGCTCGGGATCGCGGGCACAACCTCGTCGCGCTCCATCATTGTCTGACAGATATGCTCGTAGGAGCTGGCTTCGTTCATGTAGCGCTCGCCGGATTGGTCGACCTGAATCGCATGTGGCTTGGCGCAAACGTTCTGCGTACCGGGCTTCATGTAGGCCGTTTCGAAGCCGGGGCCGCGCGTGCCCGGGAAGCCGACCATCTGGTCCATCTGGGCCAACTCGCCGCCGATCCGCTCGACCTCGCGGTGCATGTCGCCCGTGCTCGATTCGATCGCATTCGACCAGTCATTGCTGCTCTTCGGAATATATTTCGCGCGCATCTCGGCATTCATGCCGAAACCGCCCGCATTGAGCAGCACACCGATGTTGGCGCCCACACGCCACGGCTTGCCATCCTTTTCGGTAACAACGCCCACAGCCTTGTCGCCATCGAGGATGATTTCATTGACCGGAGAATTGAGCCGGATGTCGGCGGCGTCATGATCGAGGATTGCCTTGAGCATCCGGCCCTGCAGAGCGGCCCCGGCACTGACCCAGTGCTTGCCGGTCAGTTTGCCCATCACCACCTTGGCAGCCGTCTTGGCGAAGACGCCACGCGCTGCCCAGCTGCGGCTCATGTTCGAGATCTGCAAGCCATCGTCGAGCCGCACAGGCATTTCCAGCATGCCCTTGCGCAGCTTGCCTGGCCAATCGCCGGGAAGCTCCTTCTTGTTGAACGGCACGGCGGTCACCGTGCGGCTGGTCTTGTTCCCGCCCGGAAGCTCGTCGTAATAGTCCGGCCAGTAATGCGAACCGCGCTCAAGCGCGACGCCCTGTCCGACGACGAAATCGAGCATTTTCGGCGCTTCGCGCGCATAGGTGCGCCGCTTTTCGGGAGAGGTTCCTGGAAACTCCGGCCCGTCCTTCACTACCGAGTCGAGGTAGGTAATTGCCTGTTCCTCGCTGTCTTCTCCCGGATCCATAAAGCGGTTGTTGGGGATCCACATGACACCGCCCGACTTCGCGGTCGTGCCGCCAAAATATGGCGATTTTTCAAGGATCACCACTGATTTACCGGCATGCTTCATGAGCAGGGCCGAACTGACCGAACCAGCCCCGCTACCAACCACCACCCAATCGAACGTTTCGTCGAATTCGGCCATCTTTTTCCTCTCCGTCAATTCAGTGTGCTGTTCAGGAGGACGATTCCAGCCTGTCGCCGATCGCCTTGAAGAATGCCGTATAACCGGCTGCCTGGTCAGTCGCCGTGCTGGGCGTCATTCCTCCCGACTGGGCGAAGGCGCCCATCTTGGCCATGAAGGCTTCCGGATCGTCCGTCTCGACATCGTATATCGCCATGAACTGGTTGGTGTCGGCTCCCATCATCTTGGCCACCAATTCGAAGCGTTGCGCTCCTTGCAGACCAAGGCCATTGACCAACTCGGGCAAGTGCACGTTGTTGTACCAGTCGTGGTATTCTGCCTCCTTGCCAGGGACAGGATTAGTCAGCGCGATCAGCTTGCACGATGTCATGGGCATTCCTTCTTCCGAGTTGTGTTTTCAGGCAGACACCTTCGGACACCGCCGAACATGTTGCAAGGGCGATTTCATGCGGGCGCCTCAATCCATGGTCAGCAGGATCCGGCCAGGCGCCTTGCCGGAACTCGCCGAATTCATGGCAGCGACAAAGTCCCGCAACGGGTAACGCTCGGCGATCGCGGGAGCGATTACTCCCTGCCCCGCCAGTTCGATTACTCTGGCGCGGATCGCTGCAGCCTTTTCGGGCCACCGCATCATTGTGTCGCCAAGATGGACGCCGACAATGCTCGCGCTCTTGAGCAGGGCCAGATTGCTGGGAATAGCTGGGATCCCGGCCGTGAAGCCGATAACGAGGAGCCTCCCGTCGTAACCCAGATTGCGGAAGGCCAGTTCGGAAAGGTCACCGCCAACCGGATCGAACACAATGTCGACAGGCTTGCCGCCATTGGCTGCCTTTACCTGATCGCGCCAGTCGGCAGCGCCGGTTTGGATCGCACAATCAGCTCCTGCGGCAAGCGCAACCTGCTGTTTTTCAGCAGCGGAGGCCGAGGCAATGACATGCAGGCCAAGGTGCTTGCCGAGCTGAATCGCGGCAATGCCGGTGCCACCCGCTGCACCAAGGACTAGCATGGCTTCACCGGGCTTTGCCTTGGCTCGGTATTCAAGCGCATAGACGGCAGTCTGGTAGTTGGCGGTCATCACCGCCGCCGTTTCCATCGAGACGTTTTCGGGAATGCGGGTGACCTTAGCTGCCGAGACGTTTTGCGCCTCGCAAAACACGCCGGTGCCACTGAAGAACACCTCATCTCCGACTTCGAGGTGATCGACGTCCTCGCCTTTCGCCAATACGACACCTGCGCCTTCGCTACCCGGGATATGCGGCAATTTGGGAAAATGCTGGTAATTGCCCGTCGTCGCCAGCACGTCGACAAACGAGACGCCCGCGACCTTGATCGCGACCCGGACCTCACCCGGACCAGGCGGGCCGGGGTCGTAGTCTTCCAGCGCGAAGCTCTCGGGCGGCCCAAAGGCGCGAACGGTAACTGCCTTAGGCATACCTAGTGCTGACCGCCATCGCAGCGCACCAGTGATCCGGTCACATTGATCGAGGCCGGACTGGCAAGAAAGAGGGCGGCGGTGAGAATCTCCTCAGGCTCCGCCGCATGGCCGCGCGGAATATTGATCGGGCCTTTCCCCTTGTCTGGCCATGCTTCGACAATGTCGGTGCGAAAGGCGCCTGGCGATAGCGTATTGACCCGCACCTTGGGCGCGTATTCCCAAGCGAGGCTTTTCGACATGGCATTAAGCGCGGCCTTGGCCGACCCGTAGGGCACGGTTGCGGGCAGCGGCATCATCGAGCCGGATGACGAGACATTGATGATCGAACCGCCGTCGCCGTCAGCCATCCGCTTGGCGACCAGGCTGGCAAGTCGGAACGGGCCCTTGAAATTTAGATTAACCACGGAATCGAAGAGTGCCTCTGTAACCTCGTGGCTCGGCGTGGCCGGCCCCATACCGGCATTGTTGACGAGGATGTCGACCCGCCCGAACGCTGCATAGGCTTCTTGGACAAGGCGTTCGCACTGGTCCCATTTGCCGACATGGGCGCCAATCGCCTTCGCCTTGCGCCCCAGAGCGCGGCACTCTTCCGCGACTTTCTCGCAGTTTTCCAGTTTTCGCGAAGCGATAATAACATCCGCGCCGCGCTCGGCAAAAGCCTTGACCATCTGATAGCCAAGTCCGCGAGAGCCGCCCGTTACAAGTGCAATCTTGCCGCTGAAATCGAAAAGCGGATCCATTGCCGTTCTCCTGCTGGCCATGATTGCAAAATCAGTAAACGCCGCCCTGCTCTTCCGCGAAGTCTCTCGCTTCGCGCGTGTTGCCGCTGTCGCTTGCCTTAGCCGGACCCGCATTGCTTTGCCTGATCTGAGCGATCAACACATCGCGCTTGGCGGCAAAGTCATCAGCCTTGGTCCAGCGCTGCGGCTCGGTATTGGGCTTGAACGCTTCCCAGATGATTGACGAGCGCGCCTCGTCGCCCGGCGTCGCGCTAGCAACCTGCTTACCGGATACGCGGTCGATGCGAACCATCCGAATTCCGGCAGGTGCGATCAGTGGACGTGCGTGCCAGCGGCTTTTCGTTTCCTGCACCAGCTTCTTGAACATGGGTGCTGCAAGGCTGCCGCCTTGGGCATAGCCACCCATCGAGCGGGGCTTATCGAAACCGAGATAAGTCCCCGCAACATACTGTTGCGATCCACCCACGAACCACACATCGGTTGGCCCCGATGTCGTGCCGGTTTTCCCAAAGAGAGGCAGATTCAGATCCTTGAGGACCGTTGCGGTGCCGCGAATGACGACACCAGTGAGCATATGCATCGTCTGGAAAGCTGTCCCTGGGTCAAGCACCTGCCTCCCGGGCCGCGCGATGCGTGGCATGGGCTTGCCGTCCCATTTTGCCATGTTGCAACCGTTGCAGCGGCGCTTGTCGGATCTCCAGATAACCTTGCCCTTGCGATCCTGGATATAGTCGATCAGCGACGGTGTGAACTGAACGCCGTGATTGGCGAGTGTCGAGTAGGCGTTGACCATCCGCAAGACGGTCGTCTCGCCAGCTCCCAGCGAAAAGGCGAGATAGGGCTTATACTCGCCGATCCCTACGTTTTTGATCGTCTTGACCACCCGATCCATGCCCGCGTCGTTGGCGATCCGCACGGTCATCAGGTTACGGGACTGCTCCAGACCCCAGCGCATTGTGTGGTTGCCGCTACCTCCACCGCCGCCGAAGTTGCTGAAGCATTTCTCGCCAAGGGCGGCGGACTGATAGACGCAAAAGCGACTGTCCAGAATCTGGGTCGCGGGAGTCATTCCCGCATCCAGCCCGGTGGCATAGACGAACGGCTTGATCGTCGAACCGGGCTGGCGAAGCGCCTGAATACCACGGTTGAACGAATCGAGACCCGAATCGAAACCGCCCTGGACAGCTATGACCCGGCCTGTCTGTGGTTCCATGACAACCATTCCCCCGGCAACCTCCGGGATCGTGCGCACGGCGTAGCTGCCACTGCCGGATGGAGCAGCCGCGACCAGATCACCGACTCTTGCGCTGCCAGGAATATTCCCCAGAGCGGCAGTCTCTCCGTCGACAAAGCCGATCCGGCCATTACTTCCGCTCGATTCAAGGATGACCCCGATCCGCCACTTTTCATAGTCGATGGACTTGTTGACCATGACCATCTGCGACTGCCAGTTCTCAGGATCGAGATCGAGATGAGCGACCGGTCCGCGCCAGCCCTTGCCGGCATGATAGCGCATCATGCCCGAGCGCAGCGCGGCGCGCGCGGCCTCCTGCATTCCTACGTCCAGTGAGGTGCGAACCCACAATCCGCCAGCGTAGACACTGTTGGGACCGTCTTCGGCGGTTTCGCCGTAAAGCCCGATCAGACGCCGCCGCACTTCCTCAGTGAAGTAGCCGACCGCCCGTGAATAGGTCGGCGTCCTACTGGGCACGAGACCGAGAGGCTGGGCTTTCGCGGCAGCAGCCTGAGCGGGAGTAGCCCAGTCGTTGCTGACCATTTGGTCCAGCACGTAATTGCGCCTCGCGAGCGCGAGATCTGCGTGTTGCGAACGGCTATAGCGTTCGGGCGCCTTGGGCAAAATTGCCAGGAACGCAGCTTCGTGTAGCTCCAGATCGCCGACGTCCTTGTTGAAATAGGCGCGCGATGCCGCCTGAACCCCGAAACTCTGCCGGCCGAGGGGAATTTCATTGAGGTACAGTTCAAGGATCTGGCGCTTGTTGAGTACGCCCTCGATTCGGCGCGCGACGATCATTTCCTTGAGTTTGCGGGTGATGGAGTACTCATCGCCGATCAGCACATTCTTGGCGACCTGCTGGGTTATCGTCGAGCCGCCTTTTGCCCGTTCTCCCGAGCCGATCTTCGAGACATAGTCGAACACAGCGCCAAGCAGCCCGGTGTAATCCACGCCGCCATGGGTCCAGAAAGTCTTGTCCTCCGCAGCCAGGAAAGCATTGATCATCGGCTCCGGAAAATCATCGAACGTCAATTGAACGCGCCGTTCGCGGGCATAGCTGTAGACGATCTCGCCATCTACGCCGCGCACCATCGTGGGTAGCGGCGGCTGGTAGTCAAGCAGCTTGTCAGCCGAAGGCAGGTTGCGGGTCAGAACGAACCAGAAAGCGAGCACGGCGAGCAACAACCCGCCAACTATGTAGCCCATCAGTCGGAAGCGCGGGTTCGTTGTCCAGTTGCGGTGAAACCATTCCGCCGATCCGCCAGCGAACCGACGAATCCTGTAGCGTACGATTGCGGGGAAGTTGGAAGCAGCGTCAGCCATTGCAAGCGGTCTCTAGCACGAGGCGTTCTTTCTGCGCCAGCACCTTCAAGCTTCCTAAAGTTCGCTTTGCCGCGCCAGATAGGCGCGCACGGCTCGCGCGGCAGCCCGCGCAATTGCATCGCGCCCGTCTTTCGAATTTAGATAGACTGCATCGTCCCTATTGCTGATGTAGCCGGTCTCCAGAAGGACCGACGGGACGTCGGGTGCCTTGAGCACAGCAAATGCCGCAGACTGGACATTGTCGAAATGCAGACGTGTACTGCCTTTTAGTTCGCGCACCATCAGTCGCGCCAGGTCGCGGGATCGGGCATCAGTCTCGCTTTGCGAGAGATCGAGAAGGATAACATTGACCGCTTCACTCTGCCTGTCGAGACGCACGCCGTTGAGCACGTCGGAACGATTTTCCCGCGCGGCGATCCGTGCCGCTGCCTCGCTCGATCCCTTTTCAGACAGGACATAGACGCTGGCTCCGCGTGCGTCCTCGTTTTCGGCGCTATCGGTATGAACCGACACGAACAGGTCCGCACCCAATCTGCGGGCGATGGCGCTGCGTTCGCCGAGGGCAAGAAAGCGATCGTCCGGCCGCGTTACCGCGACACGAATTCCCCCGCCGGCGAGAAGCTCGTCACGGATTGCGCGCGAATGAGCGAGAGTCACTTGCTTTTCATGCAAACCAAGATTGCCCGCACCGGGATCATGGCCACCATGGCCAGGATCGATCACAACCAAAGGCCTGCTCGCGTCGATCGGCCCTTCCACCTCAGGCAGGTCGAGCTTGTCTTGAGCCGAAGGCAAATCGATCCGCAGCACATACCCGTATCCCTGCCCGGGCAGACCATATATCCGGTCGACCGCCAGCGACGCCGCAAGTACGGCAAGCGGAAACAGGAACAACAGGCCGAGCTGAAGCTTCCGGGACATGCCCTGCCACCTAGTCGGCGCGCGGGCGCGCCGCAATGGGCTGGACGTTACGCATCCACGTCCGCACGAGCGCAGACAAATTTTCGGTGCCGCCCCATGCACGATCACGATAGAGTAATAAACTTGCCGTAGAGCAGGTTGGCTGTTAATCGCGGCGACGAGGGATGGTGTATCGACAGCTCCCGGCGATGTGCTCGCACCGGATTTGGCTGCGGGTGATGCCTGGAGACGAGCAGTTTTCCCCCAAAGTGCCGGAAGCATCCGTTCTCCCGGACACAATCAGGTTGATGCGAAAAATGAGAACACCTTTGCCGTTCTGCCAGCTTCCCCATGAGGGACCGCAGGCAAGATCAGCGGCGTGGTATGCGTGCACATTATCGCCACGCTCTCAGGAATGCGCAGTCACGATCGCAAGAGGTCCGGACGCATTGGTCCGCGACCCCAAGCAAATAACCGCCCGCTACCCGTCCCGACTGACCGGATCCGGATTGCGCGGCATTCACACACAAATTGGCGCACGACGCTCGGCTCGATCCGGTCCACGCTGCGCCCGGAGAAATTTACATGGCAACGCGCATGCTAATCGATGCGCGCCACCCGGAAGAGACGCGGGTGGCGGTACTCAAGGGCAACCGCATTGAAGAGTTCGATTTTGAATCGGCCGACAAGCAACAGATCAAGGGTAATATCTACCTCGCGAAGGTAACACGCGTAGAGCCCTCGCTGCAGGCTGCTTTTGTTGACTTTGGCGGCAACCGGCACGGTTTCCTCGCATTTAGCGAGATTCACCCCGATTATTACCAGATTCCCAAGGCGGATCGCGATGCCCTGCTCGCCGAAGAAGCCGCCCATGCCGAAGAAGAAGCGGCGCTTCGTGCGGCCGAGGAAGCCGAAGACAATGGCGACGACGCCTCAGACGCGGACTTTGACGACGACGAAGTCGAAGGCAGCGTAACCGAAATCGATACGTCCGAGACCGACGACGTTGCCACGCTCGAGGGCGGACACGTCGAGAACGGCGATGACACTGACGAAGTCAGCGGCGATGATATCGATACACCTCAGGACGGTGACGATGACCCCGATGCCGAACGCGACGCTTCTGATGACAAGGATGAGGACTCGCGCCCAAGGGACCGCTCTCGCCGCCGTGGCCGTCGCCAGGGCGGGAGGCGAGGACGCTCCAAGGAAGCTGACGATTTGCGGGCCAAGCGCATGGCCTTGCGCCGGCGCTACAAGATCCAGGACGTCATTCACCGCCGCCAGGTGCTGCTGGTTCAGGTCGTCAAGGAAGAGCGTGGTAACAAGGGCGCAGCGCTTACCACGTACCTCAGCCTGGCTGGCCGTTACTGCGTGCTCATGCCTAATTCCAGCCATGGCGGCGGAATTAGCCGGAAGATCAGTTCGGCCAGCGATCGCAAGCGCCTCAAGTCGATCATCGCCGAACTAAGCCTGCCCAAGACCATGGGCTGCATCGTGCGAACGGCAGGACTGGCGCGCACCAAGACCGAGATCAAGCGTGACTTTGACTACCTTGCGCGGCTGTGGGACGAGCTGCGCGAAACCACGCTCAAAAGCTCTGCTCCCGCGCTGATCCACTCTGACAGCGACCTCATCAAGCGGGCAATCCGCGACATCTACAATCGGGAAATCGAGGAAGTCGCCGTTGAAGGCGACGACGGCTATCGCGCCGCCAAGGACTTCATGAAGCTGCTGATGCCCAGCCACGCACGCAGGGTGAAGCCCTATTCCGATCCCGTTCCGCTGTTCCAGCGCTATGGCGCAGAGGATCAACTTACCGCGATGTACGAACCGGTCGTGCAGCTCAAATCGGGCGGATACATAGTCATCAACCCGACCGAGGCACTGGTCTCGATCGATATCAACTCGGGCCGCTCAACCAAGGAGCACGGGATCGAGGCCACGGCGGTCAACACCAATCTGGAAGCTGCTCGCGAGATCGCCCTCCAATTGCGCCTGCGCGACATGGCCGGGCTCGTCGTGATCGACTTCATCGACATGGAATACGGCTCCAATGTCCGCAAGGTTGAGAAGGCCATGAAGGAGGCGCTCAAGAACGATCGGGCGCGAATTCAGGTCGGTCGCATTTCCAGCTTCGGCTTGATGGAAATGAGCCGCCAGCGCCTGCGCACCGGCGTCCTCGAAGCAACGACACGCGAATGCCCACACTGCGACGGCACAGGGCTGGTGCGCACGGCCAGTTCCGCGGGCCTGTCAGCACTTCGCCTGGTCGAAGACGAAGCAGCCAAAGGGCGCGGCAGCACGGTCTCGCTCTATGCGAGTACCGAAGCCGCGATCTACCTGCTCAACGCCAAGCGCAGCGATCTGGCGGATATCGAAACGCGCTATGGCGTCACTGTCGAAGTCATTCCCGAAGGCGAGAACGAAGGCGCCAAGATGCGCGTAGCCTCAAGCGGTCCTCGCCCGACCAATTTACCGGCGTTCGAACCTATCGTCATCGAAGATGACGACACGGACGAGGAAGAAGACGAGGATTTCCGCGACGACTTCGAAGGCGAGGAAATCGACGGCGACAGCGAGAGCGGATCGCGCCGCAAACGCCGCCGACGCCGAGGCGGAAGAGGCCGGAAGGGTGAGCGGGAACAAGCTGCCGACGAGGCCGACACCCCCGAAGCCGAAGCAGGCGAAACTGCCGAAGATGACGATGGCGATGCGCCACGCAAGCGCAGGCGGCGCGGTGGTCGCCGGCGGCGCGGACGTGGTCACGGCGACGAGGCGGATGGCCAGCAGGATGGTGGCGAGGAAGCCGCCCTAGAAGAGGCGGAAAGTGCACCGGACGAAATCGTCGAAGAGCAAACCGAGCCTGAAGCAGAAGCTCCTGCGAAGCCCAAGCGCACGCGCCGCAAGAAAGCCGATGCCGCGAAGGCGGAAGAGACTGCTGCCGAGGAGAGTACGCCAGCCGATGCTGTGTCCGAACCGGACGCCGATGAAGCGCCCGCGAAACCCAAGCGCACACGGCGAAAGAAGAAGGAAGAGCCGGTCGCCGAGGCGGAGGCTGCCAGCGAGACCTCAGAGGAAACCGGCGCAGATGAGCCTGCACCAAAACCAAAGCGCACACGCCGCAAGAAAGTTGAAGAGCCGGCTGAAAACGATGCGGTTCCGGCCGAATCAGCCGCAGCCGAAGAGACGGTCATTCTGGCAAGCGAAGCCGAGCCTGCACAGGCTGACGGCTCCGGCGACAAGGAGAATTCTGCTGGCAGCGAGCCTCCGCGCCGCGGCTGGTGGCAGCGCACCTTCGGAGAATAGCGGGTTGGAGCTTCGGCGCGGGCTCAGACGCCCGCGCCCATCCCCCCAGTCACCCTCAGGGTCTCTCCGGTAACGAAGCGCGCGTTGCTGCTCGACAGGTAAAGCATGGCCTCAACGATGTCGCTTTCCGCACCGTCGGTCTGCAGCGCTTGGCCGCCTCGCACCATTGCCTTGGTCGCTTCGGGCAGTTCGGCCTTGATCGTCTCGGTAAGGATCATACCCGGCGCGATGGCATTGACGCGAATACCCTCGCCTCCAAGTTCTCGCGAAAAGGTGATGGTCATACCCGCGACTGCCAGCTTGCTGACTCCATAAGTCGAGCCGCCCAGGTGCGCGGCCATCGACGAAATATTGACGATGTTCGCGCCTTCCCGGCCTGTCATGTGTGGAATTGCGGCAAGAGTGCAAGTCACCGTGCCCATCACATTGACATCGAACAGGCGCCTGATCTTTTCGAGGCCGAGCACGCGGGTCGGCTGACCGTATTCGTCCGAATGGAGCCCGGCGTTGTTGATCAAAAGATCGATGCCGCCGTGGCGCTTGGAGGCGAGCTTCATGACTTCTTCCATGCGCCCGGCATCGGTAACATCGCCTTGCAAAGCCTGCGCCGAAAGTTGCCGGGAAGCGAGGTCCGCCGCCGCCCGCTCTCCCTCTTCACCGTCAACATCGACCAGCACGGCATGGGCGCCTCGCGCGCATAGCGCCTCGGCGAAAGCCTTTCCGAAGCCCCTGCCACCGCCTGTAATCACCGCTGTGCGACCCTGCCATTCGTTCATCAATCCCTCCTCCTGACCAAGAGCCAGTCTTGGCCGCGCCGGACAAGTTGGCAAGCCCCTTGCCCTGCTGGCGTCAGACGCTAGAGATGGCGCCATTACTCACGAACAGGGTTTGACAATGGCAACCTTCACTTTGCCGAAGAATAGCAAGATCACCGGCAAGCCGCGAGTTCACAAGGCCGACGGCGCCAGCAAGGTAAAGAAGTTCAAGGTTTATCGCTACGACCCTGATTCCGGCGATAATCCTCGTTACGATACATTCGAGATCGATCTCGACAATTGCGGGCCGATGGTGCTCGACGCGCTCATCAAGATGAAGAGCGAGCAGGATCCGTCGCTCACCTTCCGCCGTTCGTGCCGCGAAGGCATTTGCGGTTCCTGCGCGATGAACATGAACGGCAGGAACGGCCTGGCGTGCACTACAGCGATCGAGGATCTCAAGGGCGATATCCGCATCACGCCGTTGCCGCACATGGACGTCATCAAGGACCTCGTCCCTGATTTCACCCATTTCTATGCGCAGTATGCCTCGATCCGCCCATGGCTCCAGACTGTTTCGACCACGCCCTCGGGCAAGGAACGGCTGCAATCGCCCGAACAGCGCGAGAAGCTCGATGGTCTTTACGAGTGCATCCTGTGCGCCTGCTGCTCCACGTCCTGCCCAAGTTACTGGTGGAATTCCGACAAGTTCCTTGGCCCCGCAATCCTTCTCCAGGCCTACCGGTGGCTGGCCGATAGCCGCGACGAGATGACCGGAGAGCGCCTCGACGAACTGGAAGACCCGTTCCGCCTCTATCGCTGCCACACGATCATGAATTGCGCCAACGTGTGCCCCAAGGGCCTTTCGCCCGCGCGCGCCATCGCCGAAATCAAGAAGATGCAGGCTGAGCGGCTTGTCTGAGATGACCGGCCGCAAGCCTTGGGGAATGCGGTGACGATCGAAATCGATATTCGCCGACTATCTGCTCGCGAGCCCGATGAAATCCAAGCATATTTCGAGTCCGGCCCCAGCGAACCCTGCGTCATTTCCGATGCTATCGAACACTGGCCTGCCGCCAGAGCATGGAATTTCGACCGGTTCGCCCGCGATTTTTTCGATGATTTCGGCTTCATCAGTCTTGCCATGGAGGATGGCCACGGAGGACGCGCGACCAAATTAGGCACCTTCATTGCAAATTTCGATCAGCCTTTACACGCCATACCTGGCTTCTGGGTCGGTCCCGATCTCGCGCCCCTTCGAGAAACGCCCGACTATAGCGAGGACGATGTCTGGAGTTTCGTCTGGCGCCCTTTCAAGATGCATCCGCAATTGCTCGCGGAGATCAGCCCTTTCCCCTTTCCGGATCACAACTACGTCACTGCCTTGCCGCCGGACCTGCTCGGGCTGTTGCAAGCCATCGTAAGAACCGAACTACGCTCGATCTACATCAGCCGAAAGGGATCAATCACGCCGTTGCATGCAGATTTCCATCGAACGATCGGCAGCCTCGTCCAATTCGAAGGATCCAAGCAGGTGGTGCTGTTTGGCCCTGAAGATTATGCCGAATGCGATGGTGACCCGTTCGATCCCGTAAGGCTCGACTACACCCGTTTCCCCGAGATGCGCGAAAGGAAGGCGTTTACTAGAATCCTTAAACGCAGCGAGATGCTCATCATTCCCCCTGACTGGTGGCACTACACCAATGCGCTCGACCACTCGATGACGCTGAGCCAGAATTTCTTCAACCGCAACAATTTCGCCGATTTCGTGCGTGGTCTGTTCTCGGACATCGGCAAGATGGAGACGCAGGAGCAACTCGCCGGCATGATCGCCAAGCACCTCGGCAAAGCCAGGCATTGAACATGTCGGATGACGCCTCCCCTGAACCGTACGAACGCCGCTTCACTTGCGAGCCCGATCCGGCCCATCCTAGTTGGATGCGCTGGGAAGTATCCGACCAGACGCGATACAACCATGCCTTTATCGGGCCGATTCTATTGCGCCGAGAGAGTGGCTCCACCTGCAGAGTGCGAATGGAGATTACGGCGCAGCACACGAATGCCGGAGGGACCATCCATGGTGGCACGAGCCTGGGGTTCGCCGATATCAGCATGTTCGCCGCGCTGTACGTTTTGACCGGCGTCGATCCGATCGGCGCGACCACGATCGATCTATCGATGCAGTTCGCGGGGGCCGGAAGCCCGCGCAGGCCCCTCGATTCGGTTGTGGAATTGCTGAGGGAAACCAGGCGGCTGGCATTTTTGCGCGGTAAGATGATGCAGGGCGAGCGCATCATTTCGGCATTTTCCGGAACCGCACGCAAACCGTCCAGCAAGACATCATGACAAATTTGATGGAGCGCTATGTTGCGCTTGTCGAAGCCGGCGAGCTGCGCCCGGATGCGGAGCAGGAAGCGGCGGCGCGAAGGCTGGCGCGCTTACAGGACGAACTAGCTCGTGCACAAAACAGGGATTCTGGAGGACTGATCGACAAGCTGCTGCGTCGCAAGTCTGCAAATCCTCGCGGTGTCTATCTTTGGGGTGGTGTCGGACGGGGCAAGTCAATGCTCATGGACCTATTTCACGAAACCTTGCCAATCACACGGAAACGCCGTGTCCATTTTCACGCTTTCATGATCGAGGTCCACGCCCGGCTGCGTGAGGAGCGGCTCAAGGAATCCGGTGATCCAATTCCGCCGGTCGCCGCTGCACTGGCCCGTCCAGTCCAGTGCCTGGCCTTCGACGAAATGGTCGTCAATAATTCGGCCGATGCGATGATCATGAGCCGCCTGTTCACCAATTTGATCGTCGAACAGGGGGTTACCGTGGTGACCACATCGAACCGCGCACCATCTGAGCTTTACAAGGACGGACTCAACCGCGAACATTTCCTGCCGTTCATAGCGCTCATCGAGCGCGAACTGGACATAATGGCGCTCAACGGACCGGTCGACTATCGCCTTGAGCGGCTTGGCGGCATGGAAACATGGCATACACCTCTGGGCGATCGGTCGACCGCGCAAGTCCGTGAGGCCTTTTTCCGACTGACCGACTATCCGCCCGAAGACAGCGCACATGTGCCGTCAGCCGAACTCGAGGTAGGCGGGGGCAGAACACTACACGTCCCCAAGAGCCTGAAGGGCGTTGCCGTGTTCAGTTTCAAGAGGCTCTGCGCCGAAGCGCGCGGTGCCCCGGATTATCTAGCGATCGCCCGCAATTACCATACGGTCATAATCGTTGGGATTCCGCAAATGGGCCCGGAGAACCGCAATGAAGCGGCACGTTTCGTCACGCTGATCGACGCGCTGTATGAAAGCCGAGTAAAATTGCTGGCGACCGCAGCCGCGCAGCCGGAAGATCTCTATACAAAGGGAGATGGCAGCTTCGAGTTCGAGAGGACCGCGAGCCGCCTCAGCGAGATGCGAAGCGCGGAATACCTGGCGCTAGGGCACGGCGAGACATGATCGCTTATCGCGTAGCCTAGCCACAGAAAATCATTCCAAGCTGCTGCGCAACTTAGAATGAGGACAATACTTTCCTACTGCTCGCCATGTCGGTAAGCGCGCCTGCATTTCAATTTTTCTGCTGGAATGCCAGCAGGTATATCAGAGACAAAAGCGGTCGGGTCGCTTGGACCGCCCTAAGTCACCTGATCAGGACCAGGGGTTGAAGGTTTTCCACATGATTCGTTCTCCGCGTAAGACGCGCAAAATGTGCAAGTAATGAACCGCCCCGGGATTGCCGGAGGCCCTAACTCCTGAGAGGAAGGGTCTACGAT
>CAZRVW010000041.1:0-17601 GCA_964603645.1 uncultured Novosphingobium sp.
CGCCGTTCTTGCTGAACGCGGTGCGGACATTGGTGGCGGTGCGGTTGCGGTTGTCGGTCAGCGCCTCGACGATCAGCGCGACGCCGCCCGGTCCATAGCCCTCATAGCGGATTTCCTCGTAATCGTCGCCCTCGTTGGCGCTGGCCTTGTCGATCGCGCGCTGGATGTTGTCCTTGGGCATCGACTGCGCCTTGGCGTTGTTGACAGCGAGGCGCAGGCGCGGGTTCATGTCGGGATCGGGCGCGCCCAGCTTGGCCGCGACGGTAATCTCGCGGCTGAGCTTGGAAAACATCGCCGAGCGCTTTTTGTCCTGCGCGCCCTTGCGGTGCATGATGTTCTTGAATTTGGAATGGCCTGCCATCGGATCCCCGGAATGCTTGGTATCAGCAACATCCTGAAACGGACGTCGCGCAAGCCAAGGCCCCTAGCCAATTTGCCCCGTCCCCGCAATCGGCCCTGCTCGGCGGGAATATTCGGGGTTGCGAGCTCGGACGAATCAGTTTAAGGCGATTGCATTAAACATGTGAGAGGACACGGCGATGGCAACTCTGGCGATGACACGACCCACGCTTACCAAGGTGACCGGCAATATCGGCGCCGAGGTCGAGGGCATTCAGCTTTCGGGCGACTTGCCGCAGGAGACAATCGACTGGATCAACGATGCCCTTGTCGAGAACAAGGTACTGTTCTTTCGCGGCCAGACTTTCGATCGCGACCAGCATGTCGCTTTCGGCGCGCGCTTCGGCGAACTGGAAGTCCATCCTTTCGCCAAGCATCTCGGCGCGTTCAACACGACCGACGACCACCCCTATATCATTGTCATCAAGAGCGAGCCCGGCAATCGCAACCGCGGCACCGACGTATGGCATTCCGATGTGACCTGGCGCACCGAGCCTTCGCTCGGCTCGATCCTGCGCTGCATCGATGCGCCCGAGACCGGCGGCGACACCATGTGGGCCGATATGGAAACCGCTTACGTCCTGCTCGACGACGAGACAAAGGCCGAGATCGAGAACCTCGAAGCCACGCACGACTGGGACAATTTCCGTCGCGGCCTCGTCAGTGCGGGCGTGCCCGACGACATCATCAAGGCGATGGACGCGGAATTTCCGCTCGCCTCGCATCCTGTAGTGCGCACCCATCCGGTGAGCGGGCGCAAGTGCCTCTATGTCAACGCGATCTTCACGACCGGGATCGTCGGATATGACAAGGAAGCGAGCGATGCGCTGCTCGCCAAGCTCAACCGCCAGACAGCAATTCCCGAAGTTCAGGTGCGCCTGCGCTGGGAGCCAGGCACGGTCGCCTTCTGGGACAACCGCAGCACCCAGCACTATGCGGTCGCTGACTATGACGATGACCGGCTGATGGAGCGGGTCACGGTATGCGGTGACAAGCCGTTCTGATATGACTTGACTGTCACTGGCCCCGACTCCGGGGATCAAGACAGTCTAGGGAGAGGCAACCATGGCAACAGCGGCGCTGACGAGGGCGAAGAACCCGACCGCGAGCCGGGTGACCGGAACGCTTGGCGCGGAAGTCGAAGGGATCGACGTGTCGCAGGATCTCGACCAAGAGATCATCGACTGGATCTCGGCTGCGCTGGTCGAACACAAGGTGTTGTTCTTCCGCGATCAGCACGCGCTCGACCGCAAGCAGCACCTCGCTTTCGGACGACGCTTCGGAGAGCTGGAAATCCACCCTTTTGCTTACGGTCTTGACGTTTTCGGCAACGACGAGGCCGATCCGGAGCTCATCGTGATCGATCACCCCGGAGGCCAGCGCAACACTGGCACCGATATCTGGCACAGCGACGTCAGCTTTCGCGAAACGCCGGCGCTCGGTTCGATCCTGCGCTGCGTGGTGCCAGCAAACCCCGGCGGCGACACGCTGTGGGCCGACATGGAAAAGGCTTACGAATTGCTCGACGACGAGACCAAGGCCCTGATCGCAGACCTGGAGGCCGAGCACGACTGGCCGAACTTCCGCCGCGGCATGATTAACCGCGGCGTCGATGAGGAAACGATTGCCAAGTTCCGCGAGAAATTTCCGGTCATGCGCCATCCGGTAGTGCGCACGCACCCGGTCAGCGGGAACAAGTGCATCTACGTCAATTCGGTCTTCACCACTGGCATTGTCGGCATGGACAAGGATGAGAGCGACGCGCTGCTGACGAGGTTGTGCCGGCAAGCAACGATCCCCGAGGTGCAGGTGAGATTCCGCTGGGAGCCGGGCTCAGTCGCCTTCTGGGACAACCGCAGTACCCAGCACTATGCTGTCACGGACTATCAGACGCGGCGGGTGATGGAGCGCGTGACCATCGCTGGCGACAAGCCCTTCTGAGTGGCTCTCAGACCGTAACGGCAGTGCCCGAGGCGCTGACCATCAGCATCGAGCCGTTCTGGCCAAGCACCTCGTAGTCAAGATCAACGCCGATCACGGCATTGCCGCCGAGCTTGGCCGCTTCGGCCTTCATTTCCTCGATCGCTTCCCCCCGCGCGCGGGCGAGCACGTTCTCGTACTTGCCCGAACGTCCGCCGACGATGTCGGTGATCGAAGCGAACAGGTCGCGGAAGATGTTCGCGCCGACGATGACCTCGCCGGTGACGATGCCGTGATACTGCCTGACCGGCTGGCCTTCGATCACGGCGGTGGTGGTGACGATCATGGTGCGTTCTCCCGCATTGCGGGGCCGAACCCCGGGCATGATCGAAATGGCACTCGCGTGGGCAATTTCAACCGATGCCGAGCGCCGCCTTATAGGTATCGAGCACCATTTCCATCTCGCGCCGGTCGTCAGGCTTCATCTTACGAAGCCGCACGATCTGGCGCATGATCTTGGTATCGTAACCCACCGCCTTGGCTTCGGCATAGACGTCGCGGATGTCGTCGGCGATTCCCTTCTTCTCCTCCTCGAGGCGTTCGACCCGCTCGATCAGGAGGCGCAGGCGATCGTCGGTGGGCTCGGCATCGGACATGGCTGGGAAAGCTCCGGCTGGATTGAAAGAGTGGCGGGGCTGTTAGCCGCGCGCTCCGATTCGGTCCAAGCAGGGCCGGATAGGGACTTGTGGAAAGCGGCGGGAGCTTCCGATAGTCGCCTAATGCGTCCCGCCGTTCTTCTTCAGGCTCTCTTCCATGCGCGCCATCTGTTCGGGCGTCGCTTCAGTCTGGAATTTCGCTTTCCACTCGTCGAACGGCATGCCGTGGATCAGCTCTCGGGCTTCCATCTTGTCGCCCTCATAGCCGGCATCGCGAATCCAGTCGGAGAGGCAATTGCGGCAGAAACCTGCCAGCCCCATCAGATCGATGTTCTGAGCGTCGTGGCGATTGCGCAAATGGCGCACCAGCCGCCGAAAGGCAGCGGCGGCCTGAGCATCGTCGAGCGCGTCTAATGGATCGGTTCCGGGCATATTCAGGCAATCCATGCTTGGTGTTGAGGCTTGGGTTTATTGGCGCTTTGCCATAGGACGCGGCTGCCTGCAAAAATGAGCGCGCAAAAGGGGACCAGGGACGTGTCGAGCAGTACCGCGCAAGAGCGCATCAAGCGCAGGCGCAAGGTCAAGATCATGGCCACGCTCGGCCCGGCAAGCAGTTCGCCGGAAATGATCGCGCAGCTGCTGCGCGCAGGCGCAGACGCCTTTCGTCTGAACATGAGCCACGGCGACCATGCCGCGCACGCTGCAACCTTCGCCGCTATCCGCAAGGTAGAGGAACAGACCGGACGCCCGATCGCGATCCTGTGCGACCTGCAAGGCCCGAAGCTGCGGGTTGGTACCTTCAAGGATGGCGAGGCAATGATCCGCCACGGCGCCCATTTCACGCTCGATCGTAGTCCGGAGCCGGGCGACGACACGCGCGTTTGCCTGCCGCATCGCGAGCTCTTCACTATCCTGTCAAAAGGAGAGCGGCTGCTCATCGACGACGGACGAATCCGGCTCAAGGTGCTGAAAGCCGACGAGGATCAGATCCTCTGCAGCACCGAAGTCGGTGGCGTCATTTCGGACCGCAAGGGCGTCAACGTGCCCGATACCGTCGTCCCGGTGCCAGCGCTCACGAAGAAGGACCGAAGCGACCTTGCCTTCGCTATCGAGCAAGGGGCGGACTGGATTGGCCTGTCCTTCGTGCAACGCCCCGAGGACGTGGCCGAGGCGCGGAGGCTGATGGGCGGCTACGGCGCGCTGATGGCCAAGATCGAAAAGCCTTCTGCCGTGAGCCAGATCGAAGCCATCATCGAGCAGGCCGACGGCATCATGGTGGCGCGCGGCGATCTTGGCGTCGAACTCGATCCCGAACAGGTGCCGCCGCTGCAAAAGCGCCTGGTCGAGGCCGCGCGCAAGACCGGCAAGCCAGTCGTCGTGGCGACCCAGATGCTCGAATCGATGATCGAGCGCCCAACCCCGACTCGCGCCGAAGTGTCAGACGTCGCCAACGCCGTTTACGACGGGGCCGACGCGGTGATGTTATCGGCTGAGACCGCGGTCGGCGACTGGCCCGTCGAAGCCGTTACCATCATGGACCGTATCGCCGGTCAGGTCGAAGGCGACGTCACCTATCTCGAACGCATCCACATTGCCGAAACTCCGCCCGATGCAACAACGGCGGATGCTCTGGCATTGTCCTGCGCGCGGATCGCGGACACCCTGCCGATCGAGGGGATCATCGTCTTTACCGGTTCGGGTTCGACCGCCCGCCGGGTTGCCCGCGAACGGCCGGGCGTGCCTATGCTGGTGCTCACGCCAAGCTCCCAGACAGCCCGGCGCGTGGCCCTTCTCTGGGGAGCACATGCAGTCATCACCAAGGACATCGGCAGTTTCGAGGGTATGATCGCCAAGGGCAAGCGCATGGCCCTGCGGCACGGGTTCGGCGAAGCAGGATCACGCCTGATTGCCTTGGCCGGTGTGCCCTTCGGCACGCCGGGATCGACCAACCTGATCCATGTCGTGACACTGTCAGGTTCAGAGCTCGAGGCAGCGGCAAAGTGAATCTCTCGAGACAAGAGCCTTGCCGCAGTGCAGCAAAAATCTTGCAAAGTATCTGTGAGGACCGTAAGCGCGCCGAAATTAATCGCGCGATTAAAATGGCGCGTCACATGACAGGGACACTATGACACTGCGCCGCGTATCAGGCCTGCAGACCGCAGGGGCCACCCTTCTCGCCGTATTCGCGGCGGCGTCGGCTCAGGCCCAGGACTCGGCGCCACGCGAGCCGCGGGATTCGGATGATCGCACGATAATTGTTTCGATCAAGAACCCCTCGGCCGATCCCGATGCCTACACCGGCAGCGTCACCGAGATCGATCTTGAAGACCTCGACGCCCGCAATGTCTCCGATCTGGCTTCGCTCAGCTACGTCGCGCCCAACGTCTCGCTCGATCCGATCGGCACGTTCAAGGGGGTCGCCAATTTCTCGATCCGGGGCCTTGGCATCAACAGCTCCATCCCTTCCGTCGAGCCGGCCGTCGGCCTGTTCATCGACGGCGTCTACATGGGCGTCAATGCGGGCACCGTGTTCGACTTGCTCGACGTGCGCAGCGTCGAGCTGCTGCGCGGTCCGCAAGGGGTCGCATTCGGGCATAACACGACCGGCGGTGCGGTTCTCATTAACACCGGCGACCCGTCGTTCGACTGGCTCGGCCATGCTTCTGTTGCCTTCGAAGGACCGATCGATGGCGGGCGTGGCGGTCCACAGGCGACCGGGCGCGCGGTTGTCTCCGGCCCGCTCAGCTCCAGCCTGGCGATGCGCCTTGCCGTGCTGCACACGACCGACTCCGGTTATTTCCGCAACTTGTTGACGGGCGGCGATCTGGGCAAGAGCGAAACTACGACCATACGCGGCGGCCTGACTTTCGAAGCCACCAGCCGGCTCACGCTGAGCGCCAAGGCGGAATGGCTCAAGAGCGATGGCGACGGCGCATCGACGCACAACAACGGCCAATTCCCGCGCGACGAGTTCGACCTGTCGATCGACCAGATCGGTTTCTACCACAGCAAGAACCGCTTCGCCGTGCTGCGCGCGGATTACGAGCTGGATACCGGCGTCATCACCAACATCGCGGGATGGCGCAAATATAACCAGCGCACCCGCAACGACATCGACTCCTCGCCGGTCAAAATTTTCGAATCCGATACCGGCACGCGTCAGGAGCAATGGTCGAACGAACTCTACTACGCCGCCGATCTTGGCCGGGTGGGCTTCACGCTCGGCGCCTACCTGTTTCATCAGGAGCTTGGCTATGACGAGTCGCGCGACCTGTCGGGGATAGGCTTCGGTTTCCAGTACGGCGGCGGCACACAGGACCACGATGTCTACGGCCTCTACGGCCAGCTCGATTATGACCTTACCCGCGCGCTGACGCTCAGTGTGGGGGCACGCTGGTCACGCGAAGAGAAGTCCGCCCTTATCACCTACGTACGACCTCGCGAGGAGTGCTCCGCGATTGAGGGCACGTGTCCGGTAGACGGCATCAATCCGACGACCGGCGAGAACAACGGCTTTGCCGACAAGCGCGCCTGGACCAATCTCGCGCCACGGATTGCCCTGACCTGGCGCCTCGCGCCGACGACCAAGCTCTATGCAAGCGCGACGCGCGGCTTTCGTTCGGGCGGTTACAACCTGCGTATCACCCAGCCAGCCGCATTCGAGAGCGTAAGCGCGGCGCTCGGCACGGTTGCCTTCGATGCCGAGCGCATCGACAGCTTCGAGGCGGGCGTAAAGTGGCGGTCAGCCGACCGCAGCGCGAAAATCGAAGCAGCGCTGTTCTGGATGGACGTCAACAGCCTGCAGCGCGAGATCAACGTGCCCAGCCTTGATTCCGGTCTCGCCCAGTCGATCTACAATACCGCCGATGCGCGGATCAGGGGCGGTGAGATCGAAGCGGAATATGCCGTGACCGGGAACCTCAACGTCTCGGCCAACCTCGGCTATGTCGACGCGCGCTACACCGACGCCTTCTTCGACATCAATTCGGACGGGGTGATCGACACCGACGATCTCGACCTTGCGCTGCCGCGCGCACCGGAATGGACCTGGGGCGGATCGATCGACTGGTCGGCGCCGATCGGCAAGGGCTCGGCCAGCCTGTTCGCCAACGCCTTCTTCCAGCACCGCGCCGAGTACGCCTACACTGACAACAACTGGGGCTATAACACGCCGTCGAACCGGCTGGATGCCAGCTTTGGTCTGCTTCTCGGCAATCCGCGTATCAGGTTCACCGTGTTCGGTCGCAACCTGCTCGACGAGTTGCAATTCGGCGGCGATACCCAGCTGCCGTTCGCCGGTGGCGACCAGTCGGACGGCGACAATGAGCCGTTTGATCCCAACCCGGCGGCGGGAACCTTTTCGCCAGCCTTCAAGGGGCGCACGCTGGGCCTCGAAGTGTCGATGGATTTTTGAGGCCGGGTCAGCCCCGCTCCCCGAACAGCGCAGAGCCCACCCGGACATGGGTCGCACCGAGCATCACGGCGGTTTCGTAGTCGCCGCTCATGCCCATCGAGAGCCTGGAGAGGCCATTGTCGGCGGCGATCTTGGCAAGTAGCGCGAAATAGGGCGCTGGCTCGACCCCGAACGGCGGCACACACATCAGCCCGATCACCGGGATATCGGCCTTGCGCGCCTGATCCAGCAGAGTGGGCACATCGCCAATCGCACAACCGCCCTTCTGTTCCTCGTCGCCGATATCGAACTGCACGAAGCAAGGCACTTGCCGACCAACCTTGTCGAAGGCCTTGGCCAGCGCCTTGACCAGCGAAGGCCGGTCGAGCGAATGAATGCAATCGAAGAGGCGCACTGCATCCTCGGCCTTGTTCGACTGCAACTGGCCGACAAGGTGAAGCGAGAGCCCCTCATGGTCATCCAGCAGCGCGGGCCACTTGGCCTGCGCCTCCTGCACCCGGTTTTCACCGAATACCCGCTGGCCGGCCTCGATCAGCGGGACGATCGCCTCTGCGGGATGAGTCTTGGAAATGGCGACCAGTTCGATATCCGACGGCTCGCGCCGCGCGATCTTCGCGGCCTTGGCGATATTGTCCCTGACATCGGCGAGGGCTTGGGCTGGCTCGGTCATGGCGCGCTGCTATAGCGCCCCCATGCAGCAGCGCCACCGCCTTCCTGACATCTGGCTTGTGACCGACGCGCGCAACGATGCGCAGCTTGACCAAGCGATGCGCCGCCTGCCGCGCGGATCGGGCGTGATTTTCCGACATTACCATCTCGATCCGGACGCACGGCGCAAGTGTTTCGAAGCACTGACCCGCATGGCGAGAGCGCGTGGACATGTCGTTATTCTGGCAGGCAGTGTGCGCGAGGCGCGGCAATGGGGCGCGTCCGGCACCTATTGTCCCCCATGGACGGAACGGTCTGGGCATTTGCAAGGGCACATCTTGCGCCTCGTCACCGCCCATTCGCTAAAAGAAATCGGGCAAGCAAACCGCGCAAATGCTGACGCCATCCTGCTCTCGCCGGTCTTTCCAACCCGCTCCCATCCGGGTGCGCCCGCGCTCGGTCCGGTGCACTTCCGCCTGCTGGCGCGCTACGCCCGAATGCCGGTCATTGCGCTTGGCGGCATGAACCGGCACCGGGCTCGCAGCCTCCGATGGAAAAAATGGGCAGCGATTGACGGTATTTAGCGGCCTATGAGTCCTTGGATTCATTCGGATTCTTGACGCGGAGTCACCCGATGGCGCATTATCGCGCCGATTGTTTGTGGTGGCATCGAAAATTGCGGAAGGCCGATTGGCGTTTTTCCGCTCGATGCTCCAGCCGGGGGAATGACGATGGCGACACGCGCAGGCTCAAGGCGCAGGACCGCACGAACCGATTGGCGCGCGATCCTGCGTCGGGCGATTCGCCGCTCGAGTGAATTGACGGGCGCAGTCCTGCTGTTCGCTGCGATGGTCTTCCTGGCGCTCGCGCTTGTATCCTATCGTCAGACCGATCCATCCACTTCCACCGCCGCCGGCGCCGAAGTGCTCAACTGGATGGGCCTTGTCGGCGCCTGGCTGTCGGAACGGGTGCTGTTCCTGTTCGGTCCCGTCGCCGTGCTGTTGCTTCCGCTCCTCTATATCTTTGCCCGCAAGCTGTGGCGGCTCGTGGAGGAGGAAGACGGGATTTCCGAGCCGAGCGATCAACGCTGGTGGTGGCCGATCGCCCTGTTACTCTTCGCGATGGTGCTGATCTGCACCGTGCTCAGTCTGGTTTTCACCGGACCGGGCGGATCGCTACCGGCATCGATGGGCGGAATTTCCGGCTTGCTCGGCGCCAAGGCAATAACCGCCCTGGCTGGCTTGCTGCCGGAAGCCGTGCGCGCCTGGACAATATTTGCCGCAGCGCTGGTGTGCCTTGTTGCCGGATGTGTGATCGCGGGCCGGGTCTTCGCGGTCGACTGGGCCGTCTTGCTGACACTGCCGAAAGCCCTGGGCCGGCATCGCCAGGCCTTGGCCGATCGCAGCGAAGCAGTGCTGACCCGCAAGCCCGCCAGCAATGATGACGGCCCGCCGCTGCCGCGCGCCGCGTTGCCAATCGGACCGGCGCGCAAGGCCCCGGAGATCGTCGATCCTACCAGTCCGGCCAAGGCAGCGCGAACGGGAACCGGCAAGCGGCAGAAGGACCTGTTCGAGCAATTCGATCTGCCGTCGCTCGACCTGCTGGCCGACCCGCCGCCCAGTTCGGCACAGAAAATCGACAAGCTCAGCCTCGAGCGCAATGCGCGGCTGCTCGAAACCGTGCTCGACGATTTCAACGTCAAGGGCGAGATCACCGCCGTGCGCACCGGCCCCGTCGTCACCATGTACGAGCTGGAACCGGCCCCGGGCATCAAGGCGAGCCGCGTGGTCGGCCTGGCCGACGATATCGCCCGCAACATGAGCGCAATCTCAGCGCGCGTTTCCGCAATTCCGGGCCGGACCGTCATGGGCATCGAATTGCCCAACGCCGATAGGCAAATGGTCAGCTTCAAGGAAATGGTCGGTTCGGAAGCATTTGTCGGCCATAAGGGCATGCTGCCGATCATCCTCGGCAAGGACATTGCCGGTGAGCCAGTCATCGCCGATCTTGCCGCCATGCCGCACCTGCTGGTTGCAGGCACCACCGGTTCGGGCAAGTCGGTGGGGCTCAACTGCATCCTCTTGTCGCTGCTGTTCCGTTTCACACCGCAGCAAGTGCGCCTGATCCTGGTCGACCCCAAGGTGCTCGAACTCAAGAGCTACGACGACATTCCGCACCTGCTTTCACCGGTGGTCACGGAACCTTCCAAAGCCGTGCGCGCGCTCAAATGGGCAGTCGAGGAAATGGAGCGGCGCTACCGCATGATGAGCGAGATTTCGGTGCGCAACCTCGTCAGCTTCAATGAGAAGGTGCGTGCAGCCGCCGCCAAGGGCAAACCGCTCGGCCGCCGGGTGCAGATCGGCTTCGATCCCGATACCGGCGAGGAACTTTACGAGGAAAACCAGCTCGATTTCGAGGCGCTGCCGCAGATCGTGCTGATCGTCGACGAACTGGCAGACCTGATGGTCACGGTCGGCAAGGAGATCGAGGTACTGATCCAGCGCCTCTCGCAAAAGAGCCGCGCCGCAGGCATCCATCTCATCATGGCGACACAGCGCCCTTCGGTCGATGTCATCACCGGCGTCATCAAGGCAAACCTGCCGACCCGCATCAGCTTTGCCGTCACCAGCCGGATAGACAGCCGAACCATTCTTGGCGAACAGGGCGCGGAGCAGCTGCTCGGCAAAGGCGATATGCTTTACAAGCCCAACACCGATCCGATCCGCCGCGTCCACGGACCGTTCGTTTCCGACGAAGAAGTCGAATCGGTCGCGCAGGCATGGCGCACACAGGGTGAGCCGGACTATGTCGATTCGGTCACCGAGGAGCCGGAAGACGGCTACTTCGGTTTCGACGACGAGCTGACCGCCTCGGACGATCCGGCGGAGCGCAAATATCGGCAGGTCTGCCAGCTGGTATTCGAGAACCAGAAGGTCTCAGCCAGCTGGATCCAGCGGCAAATGGGCGTGGGGTACAACACGGCCTCGAAATGGGTCGAACGTATGGAGGCAGATGGCCTGGTCGGCCCGGCCAACCACGTCGGCAAGCGCGACATCTACCGCGACGAGCACGGCAACCCGCTGTGAACGCAAGCGGCGTTCACGCGACCATCAACTATGTGCGCAACCCTGTCGCCAATGGCGAGCCCGCTCTGACCTTCGTGACGGAGCAGGAACACCGATCGACCATGGTAACCCTGCCCGGACACGAGGTTTGGATCGAGAACCTGCGTGGACGGCAGGCGTCGCTGGACGGCGAAGGATTTGCCCTTGTGCGGCACACCAGCGCAGTACCCGATTTTCATCGAATCGAAGAAGATGCCGAATCCGGGCGGCTCTATGGCGAGGAGATGGCCGCGCTTCTGGAAGACCTTACCGGAGCGAGCACGGTCATCGTGCTTGACGGCGGCAAGAAGCGCTACGGCCCCGAGGCGACCGAGCGGCTGTCGGGCCTGACCAATGCGCTACCCGCACTTTATCCCCACGGCGACACCACCGATGAGTCTGCCTTGCGCCTGTCGCGCATGATCTTCGAGCACATGCCGGGGCTGGAACTCGAAGGCTTTTCGCGCTGGGCGCATTACAACCTGTGGCGACCGATCACGCCGCCACCGCAGGACTATCCGCTCGCACTGTGCGACGCGCGCACGATTTCTCCTGCGGACCGCGAGACGGTCGTGGCTCATACCGCCACGGCCAGTTCAGAAGACTTCGTTTTCGATACCACCGGCTATCTGCACAATGCTGACCATCGCTGGTGCTATTTTGCTGACATGACCCCCAACGAGGTGCTGGTCTTCGTCACGCATGACAGCGATCCGGAACGGCCTCATCAGGTCGCTCACAGCGCCTTTCTCGATCCTACCTGCCCTCCAGATACGCCGGCCCGGGGCAGCGTCGAGATGCGCGCACTGGCGCTGTTCGAATAGGCGGCACGGATGGAGCACGAGACACAGGCCTTTCTCCTTCGCGACGGCGCGGTGCTGTTGGGCTTTGCGCTCGCGCTGGTGCTGGTGTTCCGCAAACTCGGCCTTGGCGCGACGCTCGGCTATTTGCTCGCTGGAGCACTGGTCGGACCGTCGGGCCTCGGCCTCGTCGGCGACGCCGAAGGGAAGATCGGTTTCGCCGAGTTGGGCATTGTCTTGCTGCTGTTCATCGTCGGGTTGGAGCTTGCCCCTTCCCGGCTTTGGCGATTGCGCAAGGAAATCTTCGGCCTCGGACTGTTGCAGGTGATCCTGTGCGGCATTGCCCTGACCGTGGCGATCCTCATGACAGCAGACTTTGGTTGGAGCATCGCGCTGGCCATCGGTCTGCCGCTCGCGCTTTCGTCTACCGCGCAGGTCCTTCCGATGCTCCAGAGCTCAGGGCGGCTGCACACGCCGCTTGGGGAACGCGCCTTCTCGACCCTGCTGCTCCAGGACATCTCGATCATCCCGCTGATCACGATTATCGCCGCTCTCGGCGCCGACTCAGCGGATCATGGGCCGTCGGGATGGCAACTTGTCCTGCATGCGCTGCTTGCCGTTGCGGGGCTCATCGCCATCGGCCGCTTCGCCTTGAGGCCCATGTTCGGCCTGATCGGCCGCCTTGGCGAGCGCGAGATGTTCGTGATCTCCGCATTGTTCGTAGTGGTCGCCGCATCGGCGCTCATGGTCGCGCTTGGCCTTTCGCCCGCGCTCGGCGCCTTCGTGGCCGGCGTGATGCTCGCTGACAGCCCCTATCGCCATGAACTGGAGGCGGATGTCGATCCGTTCCGCTCGATCCTGCTGGGCCTGTTTTTCGTTTCCGTCGGCATGATGCTCGATCTTCGCGCGATTGCCGAACAGCCGCTGCTCGTGTTCGCGATGGCGGCGGGCCTCATCGTCATCAAGACTGCAGTGATTTTCGGGCTGGGGCGCTTGTTCGGATTGCCCTGGCGCGGCGCGTTGGCGCTCGGCCTGCTGCTGAGCCAGGGCGGCGAGTTTGGCTTTGTCCTGTTCGCGCAAGCGCAAGGCGCAGGCCTGCTCAGCGCCGAAGTCGCGAGCCTGACTGACGCGGTCATCACCCTGTCCATGGCGACCACCCCCTTCCTGATGCGCGCGACCGAACGCCTCCGCGCCGATCCTGCCAGCAGCGAAGTCCGCGACGGGCCTTCTGGCGAGACATCGGACGTGCTGGTGGTCGGCTATGGCCGCTTCGGCCAGACAACCGCGCAGATGCTGAGGGCCTCCGGGCTTGGCGTCACGCTGATCGACGGCGACGCCGAGCGCATCGACATTGCCCGCGAATTCGGCTCGCGCGTCTATTTCGGCGACGGCACCCGGATCGACCTGCTGCGTCAGGCGGGAGCGGGCGAGGCGCGCGCAATCGTGTTCGCCATGGATGGCGAACAGGCGGACACGGGATTTATCGCAGGCGTGCATGAAGCCTTTCCCGATGCGCGGTTGTTCGTGCGCGCCTTCGACCGGCGCACGGTCATGGCGCTCAAGGATTCCCCGGTTTGTGCCTCTGTGCGGGAGGTCTATGAATCGGCCATCGACATGGCGCGGCGCGCGATGCAGGCGCTCGACCTAGACGAGGCGGAAATCGTCAATGCCGAAGAAACCTACCGCTCGCTCGACAGCAAGCGTCTCGCCGCACAGAGCGAAAGCGGCGACATCCGCGCTGCCAGGGACATGCTGATCACGCGGTCCGACCGAGCCTGAGACTTAATTGCCTCAGGCCACAACCCCTGATTCGCGCAACCTCGCCACTTCAGCTGGATCGCAGCCCAGCCCCGCCAATAGCTCATCGGTATGCTCGCAGAAGTCCGGCGCGCGCGGAGGATCGCCTGCTTCGCCGTCGAACTGGATTGCAGGCGCGGGCATGAGCAGCTTGTCGGGGCCTGACGGCCGCACATAGCCATTGGCCAGGACTTGCGGATCGTCCGGAAGCTCCTCGACATACTGCACCGGCGCCCAGGCACCACGCGCCTCGGCAAGCGCCGCTTTCCAGTCCGCGAAGCTGCGGGTCCGGAAATGTGCGTCGAGAATAGCCATCAGATCGCCCGAATTTGCGGTGCGCTCCTTTGCCGAAGCGAAGCGCGGGTCGTCGGCCAGCTCGGCAAGGCCGATCCGTTGGCACAGGTCGACATAATCCCGGTCGTCGTTGGCAAGAAACAGCAAGTAAATGAAGCGGTTGTCGCTGGTCTGGTAAATCGAAATTAGCGCCGAAATGAAATGCGAGGGTACGCCTTCGGGCAATGGCGGGCGCTCTGCCCGCTTGGGCGCGCGCCGGGTTCCGTGCGTTAGCGCATCGATCATGTAGATGCCGTTAAACCAGGCTGCGGTGCCAAGCAGAGAGCTGTCGACGACCAGCGGTTCGCCGCCGCGCTCGCGGCTGAGCAGCGCCGCGCAGATGCCGCCGGCAAAGACCAGGCCCGACATGCCGTCGCCATGGCCAACCATCTGCGTTGTCGGCCAGTCGGCGCCGACAAGGTCCATCGCCGACTGGTTGAGCGAGCCGCGGCTCCACCATGAGATCGCGTCATAGCCGGGCCGGTCGGCGTCCGGGCCTTTGGGCCCATGGCCCGAACCGCGCGCGTAGACGATGCGTGGATTGACCTTGCGAATGTCCTCCACGTCGATCTTCAGCTTGCGCCGGGTCGGGGCCAGATAACTGGTCAGAAAAACGTCGGCATCGGCGACAAGGCGATAGAGCAGGTCCCGCCCCTGGTCGGTCGAAAGGTCAAGGCCCATGGATTTCTTGCCCCTGCTGTAATGCTTGAAATGCGGTCCGGCCTTGCCCGGCTCGAGCGAGCCATTGTGCAACAGGCGCATCGGATCGGGCGCGCGCGGCCCTTCGACCTTGATGACCTCCGCGCCCCAATGCCCCAGCACGCCGCCCGCCGACGGCACGAAGGCATAAGCCGTAACGTCGATTACCTTGATCCCCTTCAGTACATCCATTCCAGCATCCTCTTTGATATTTTATGCCGGACTATCCGGCATGGCGGCTGCAACGCAAGCGCGCTCTTGCGGCTGGGGCAGGGCAGCGCCACATCGTTGTACGTTACAGCATACCCGGAAAGGCAGGAGCCATGCGCGTCGGCACAGTTCGCGAGATCAAGAACCACGAGTGCCGCGTCGGCCTGACGCCCGAAAGCGTACGCGAGATCGCCGCGCACGGGCACGAGGTGCTTGTCGAGAGCGGCGCCGGCGAAGGCATTGGCGCCTTGAATGCCGACTACGAAGAGGCCGGCGCGACGATTGTCCCGACCGCCGCCGAAGTATTCGGCACATGCGGGCTGGTGGTGAAAGTCAAGGAACCGCAACCGACCGAACGCGCGATGCTGCGCGAGGGGCAAGTGCTGTTCACTTACCTGCATCTCGCGCCCGATCCGGAGCAGACTGCCGATCTGGTAAAATCCGGCGTTACGGCAATTGCTTACGAGACCGTGACTGGCGAGAGCGGCTCTCTGCCCCTGCTCAAGCCGATGAGCCCGGTTGCCGGGCGTATGGCGATCTAGGCAGGCGCGACAGCGCTGCAAAAGGCAACCGGCGGCAGAGGCGTTCTGCTGGGTGGCGCTCCCGGCGCCGCTGCACCACAGCTGGTAGCCCGCGAGATGCTCGCTTCGATGAAACCGGGCGCGGTTCTTGTCGATGTCGCCATCGACCAGGGCGGCTGTTTCGAAACCAGCCATGCAACAACCCATGACGATCCGACCTATGTCGTCGATGGCATTGTTCATTACTGTGTGGCCAACATGCCCGGCACGGTTTCGCGTACCGGCACCTACGCTCTCAACAATGTCACCATGCCGCATGCATTGGCCATTGCCGACGCCATGGAAGGCTCGGGAGGCTGGCAGCAGGCGTTGCGCGACGATCCCCACCTTGCCGCAGGCCTCAATGTCCACGCCGGGCAAGTTGTTCATCCGGCCATAGCGGAGGAACTAGGCTACGAAGCGGCCTCGCTGGCAGCCATGCTCGGTTAACCGGGCATCTCACGACCAACCTGTTGAATTAAACCTAACTTGACCTTTGGGCTGCAAGCAGCCCGAATGGTCGAGGGAATGCTGAGACAGGCAGCGCTGGCAATCGCCGCGCTCTTTCTCCTTGCCGGCGCTCCCGCCGTTGCGAGCGGCCCCTTTGCGCCTGGATCGACCTGCCTTGCCGCCAACCCGGACGGCACCGGCTACGCCGACCTTGCGAATAATTCGGCGCGATGGTCGTGTAACGAGAGCGAATGGTCATGGGCGCCGGAGCGCGCGGTCCTGCGCTTCGACCTGGCTGAGCGCGACATGTCGGGCATCGACATGCTCACCATGCGGATCAACGGTTTCGAACGCATGACGCTCACGCTTGAGGACGTCGAGGGCCTTAAGGCCAGCGCCACTTACGAATCGGATGATCTCGAGCTGGCAACCTATGACTGGCTGATGAGCGCGCGCCTGCCGGAGCTTGCAGGCAAGCCTGCGGTGTTATGGCTTGAAGTGGACGAGCCGCGCGACACCGACATGCTCACCAATACGCGCTTTGCATCGAGCGAGGACGTGGCAGCTGGCAGAATTGGTCTGGAATTGCTGCTGGCTGCACTGTGCGGCGTGATGGTCATTCCCTTCATCTACAACATCGCGTTCTATCGCGTGCTGCGCGAAAGATTTCTGCTGTTCCATGCGGCCGTGGTTGCATGCCTGTTTACCCACATCCTGACTTCGAGCGGCCTTATCAACCGGTTCGCCGACTTGTCAGTGGACCAGGCCAGCGCCCTTTCTGTGACGAGCTGGACCCTTGGAATTGTTGCTGCAGGTAATTTCATCGTGTCATTGGTGGAAGACGGAAAACTCGACCCATGGCACAGACACCTCGTTCAGGTGCTGTCGGCAATGATGATCGCCGGGCTGCTGTTCTTCCTGCTTGCCGATGGACCGCTTCGGCCATTGACCACTCCGGTATTCGTCCTGATGTTCTTCCCGGTGCTCGGTTCGTTCGCGCTGATGATGGTCACCGCCCTCAGGCGCGGCAGCCGGGCGATCCGCTTCCAGATCTTTGCCTGGGCGCCGATCATGAGCCTTGGTGCCGTGCGCGCCTTTTCGAACCTTGGCGCCTACGGTTCGCCGATGGACATGATGGTAGCACAGCATCTCGCCATTGCTTTCGAGGTGGTCGTCACCTCGCTCGGCGTTGCCGGCCGCTTCATGGTGATCAAGCGGCAGCGAGACCGCGCCCTTGCTGAATCGCGTCTGCTCGAAAAGGAAGTAGAGCGCGACGAGCTCACCGGCCTTCTCAACCGGCGCGGCATCGGAGCGCGCTTCGACCGCCTGTTCGCCGCCGGCTTTGACACGATGGCTCTGATCGACCTGGATCACTTCAAGCGCATCAACGATAGCCAGGGCCACGCCGTCGGCGACGAAGTGCTGCGGTGCGTCGCCAGTGCCCTGATGACCGACGAAGATACGCTGGCCGTTCGCATGGGCGGCGAGGAATTTCTGCTGCTCCTGCGCGGCAGGAATGCCGTCACGCGCGCTGAACACCGCCGCCGTGCGATCACCGCAAGGGTCGCGGCGAAGGTGCCGGGGCTGGACTTTCCGGTCACTGCGAGCATG